>NZ_JADQAM010000024.1:0-99213 GCF_022129405.1 Psychrobacter sp. Ps2
TCAGAAGTGAAACATCGTAGCGCCAATGGTAGTGTGGTTCGCCCATGTGAGAGTAGGTCATCGTCAGCTCTCTATTCTGAAATATCCCCCGACATTAGCTTGTCGGGGGTTTTTCTTTGTGTGGAATTTGAGAAATCTCTGATACTTTTTGACTGGGACTCTATCTTATATGTATGATTTTGGAGCTTGTACTAGGTATTCGGTTATAATAATCTTTCTATTAATATACAATAAAAAATTATAGAGAATTTACTATGAAGTTTGGCTTCCTCATTGATCCTAAATCGTTCGAATGTGATGGATTTAAGCTAGCCCCTGTTTTGGAATTTTCTTATGTTCTAAAAGATTTTTACAGTACGGCACGTGTCAGCAACGGATGGTTCTATGGACCAGAAATAGAACTTGTGAAATCAGCTAGTGAAAAAGAAGACTTTGCATCTGATGCGCCAATAGTCCATAAATCATTTTTTCATATGAGTTCTACGCATCGAATAACATCAACTAAAAGTTACTCCGAGGAGCATTTAAGATTTCTTATTTTAGGTTACGGGTTTTTACAAGGACTGTATCTTACACCAGAAGGTTATTCACACTTAGGACGTATAGCTTTCAAGCCTACTACTTTAAATGGCCTATTATTAGCAGATAGTGACTACGTAAATGGAATGGAATGTATAAATCGATTTTATATTAACTCAGGTGAAGAAGACCGAAATCAGATGTTTGCTTGTATCCATTGGTATTTGATATCTCAAAGCTATCAGTTTGCATGGGATAAGTTCGATGCGCAGTATAAAGTAATGGATGGTGTATGGAGTCTTTCAGGCATAGCACAAGAAGACAAACGTAACAAACGTAATTATATTCCACATCCAGAGCGACCAGTAAAGCTTGCTGAAAAATACGGTTTAACACTACCGTCATGGGCAGAGTTAGATTCGAATAAAAAAAGTAAGCTTAGCAAACTGCGTAATGCTTTAGTTCATGAGGCAAAGTATGGTGGGTATCCAATTGGATACTCATATCCAGATGAAAATTACAGTCTTGAATTTAGGTCTTTTAATACGAAACTTATTGCAGCTACTTTAGGTATAAATACTCCATATTTAAAAGAAGAACCAAATTTTAGAATAAAAGGAAGATGGAATATAAAGCCATAACAAAATGTTTAATTTGGAAATTCTTATTGAGTGAGAAGTGTAGAACTTCTTAAAATAACTCACCTATCTCAGGTATCTCTTCAAAATCAAATCCTAACTGTTCATCTTTACGCTGTCTTATTTGTTCTATACGCAGTTTACGTCCTGCGATAAGCCTTAGCACCTCGCGCTGCTGCTCTGTCGTCATGTCATGCCATCGCTGGCGCTCAGTTCGACTACGCAGGCAACCAAAGCAATAACCCTTCTTATTGCTTTGACAAAGACCAATACATGGATTGGCAATCTCGAACAGTTCAAACTGTTGATTCATGACTCCTCCATAATGACTACCGTCATTCCTTTGACCTGCATAAAATCACTGTACAACATTATTATGTCGCAAATACTGACTAATAGTGTGCCATTTTATTGTTATTATTTCCGTCTAGTGGGTGCTATGCTTAGCTTTGATAGCCTCTATAAGATAATCATAACAAAATTAATAAGTGAGATGATACGTGAACTTGATTTATATCCATGGATTGGACAGTGATGCCAACTCGACCAAAGGCGTGTTGTTAGAAAAATATTGCCAGCTTCATCATCCTGATATTAATGTACTGCGTCCTGATTTAAATAAAACCCCTGCTCAAGTTTGTGAGCAATTATTGTCTTTGATCGAAGTGCTAAATAATAGTGAAGATGGAAAATCAGCAGATAAACAGACTGAGTTATCAAATACGGTATTAATCGGCAGCTCGCTAGGTGGGTATTTTTCTACTTTGATAGGCAATCAGATAGGTTGCCCAGTTTTATTGCTTAACCCTAGTATCCAGCCCCATATCACTTTACAGCGTTTCTCTAATCAATCAGTATCAAGTCAAGATAACTTAAATGAGTCATCTACTAGCAAAGTCCTGCATACGACAGCGGGTGGCTGGAGTATTACGACTGCAGATTTACAGTGGTTTGCAGATCATCAGCTATTATCAGTAAATTATCCCGATAAAGTTGCTGTACTATTAAAAGAAGGTGATGAATTGCTAAATTCTGAATTGTCTAGAGATTTTTATCAAAGTCAGGGCGCATCGGTAACGGTGCAAGTGGGTGGCGATCATTGCTTCAGTGACTTTGATGAGCAGTTGCCCATGGTGATGAATATCTTACAGAGTTTAGTACAACCTTAAATAGACGACATTATATGACGTAAGCGATGGAGTATTAACGTTAACGTCGCTATTTTTCGTTATAATGGTTTAATAGAATTAAACGCAAGCGAACAGTTAAGGATGCATTTGTGAGTCAATATAATGCGCAATCGTTAGAAGTTTTAGAAGGTCTTGAGCCAGTCCGTCGTCGTCCGGGTATGTATACCGACACCACGCGCCCGAACCATTTGGCGCAAGAGGTTATTGATAACTCAGTAGATGAAGCGTTGGCTGGTTATGCTAAAACCATCAAGGTGCAATTGCATAGTGATGGATCGTTGTCTGTCGAAGATGACGGGCGCGGTATGCCAACTGATATCCATCCTGAGTTTGGTCAATCTGGTATTGAGCTGATATTAACTCGCTTGCATGCAGGTGGAAAGTTTTCGACCTCTAATTATGAAGTGTCAGGTGGTCTACATGGCGTGGGTATCTCTGTCGTCAATGCGCTATCAACTCGCGTTGAGGTTACGGTATGGCGTGACAGTACGCAGTTTGATATGGCATTTGAAAATGGTGCACCAGTTACGCCATTGACTGAAGCAGTCAGCTCAAATAAGCGTAAACGTGGCACTAGAGTGCACTTTTGGGCGGATGGTAGTTTCTTTGATACGCCCAAATTTAATGTAAAACAGCTCAAGCATAATTTAAAAGCAAAGGCTGTTTTGGCCGCTGGACTGACGATTGAGTTCACTGATGATATCAATGACGAAAAGGTCGTTTGGCAGTTTACGGATGGGGTAGTCGAGTATCTAAGCGAACAATTAGATGGTTTGGAAACATTGCCTGAAGCACCGTTTTATTATAATTATGATGCGAAAGCAGGTGAACGAGCGGCTATTACCTTTGCCTTGTCTTGGTTGCCTGATGGTGGTACGCCGATTCAAGAAAGCTATGTGAACTTGATTCCGACAGCTCAGGGCGGTACGCACGTCAATGGACTACGCACGGGCATTTTAGAAGCACTTCGTGAGTTTTGTGATATTCATAATTTGCTGCCGCGCAGTGTGAAGTTGACCGCAGAAGATGTCTGGGACGGAGTGAACTATATCCTGTCTCTGAAGTTCTCTGAGCCACAGTTTTCTGGACAGACCAAAGAACGTTTATCTAGCCGTGAAGCTGCAGGTGCTGTACAGACATTGGCAAAAGATGCCTTTAGCCTATGGTTAAACCAGCATGCGGACATGGGTACGCAAATCGCTGAATTGGCGATCAATAAAGCAGGTCGTCGTCTGAAATCTGCCAAAAAAGTTGCTCGTAAGAAAATTACTCAGGGACCCGCATTGCCTGGTAAATTGGCAGACTGCCGTGGTGATTTACGTGATGGCGCTGAGTTATTCTTAGTAGAGGGTGACTCTGCGGGTGGTAGTGCTAAGCAAGCAAGAGATCGTCATTATCAGGCAATATTACCTCTGCGTGGCAAAATCCTAAATACATGGGAAGTATCATCAGATACGGTGCTATCAAGCCAAGAGATTCATGATATTGCCATTGCTATCGGTGTTGATCCTGCCTCTGATGATTTATCCGAGCTGCGTTACGACAAGATATGTATCTTAGCGGATGCTGACTCTGATGGACTGCACATTGCGACATTGATCTGCGCTTTGTTTGTGAAGCATTTCCCTGCACTAGTGGATGCGGGTCATTTGTTTGTGGCCATGCCGCCATTATACCGAGTGGATGTGGGTAAAGAAGTTCATTATGCATTGGATGAGCCAGAGCTTGCACATATCTTGGCTAACGTACCGGGCAATAAAAAAGCTCAGATTACACGTTTTAAAGGGCTTGGTGAAATGAGTGCTGAGCAATTACGTGAGACAACGATGAGCCGTGATACACGCCGCTTAGTACAGTTAGATATGGATGACATGGTACTGACCAATAGCGTGATGGATATGCTACTGGCTAAGAAACGTGCCTCTGATCGCAAGTCGTGGCTTGAGAGCAAAGGTGATTTGGCCGATATTTCTTAACACTTAGCAATGAATCTAAAGAAATATGGGTGCAGAATATCGAAATAGGTCATTACTTATATTTATGGCTAAACGATCTATCACATAATAAAAGCACGCAAAATTCAGCCTAGCCACAAAGGCTTAATGGTATTATGTCAGTACCTTTCATTATATTGTGCTGTCATGATACCGAAGATTTTTAACCGTTCTAAGTCTGTTGTTTCTAAACCTGCGCGCTCCAAAGTACTCCCAAAACTTAGCAAAAAGCATTTGGGAGATAGGGTTCCTAAGCGTGGCAATAAGTTTGCGCCTGCTATTGCATCCGCGCTGTTAAAGGCGTCAGGTTGGCGTACGGTAGGCGAGATTCCAAATATCTCACAAGCTGTAGTGCTTGCTCTGCCACATACTTCTAATGTGGATGGTATTTATGCGATTCCAAGTCTGTTTGCATTAGATATCAAAATCAGCATTATGGGCAAGCACACACTATTTAAAGTGCCTGTGTTTGCGCAATTATTAAATTGGATAGGGGTTATTCCTATCGATCGTGGTAATAAAGGCTCTGTGCTGCAAGCCAGTATAGATAAGTTCAAAACTGGTGAACCATTATTTTTGGGGTTATCGCCAGAGGGTACACGGCAATATACTGAGTCGTGGAAGACAGGTTTTTATTATTTAGCGGTGGGTGCTGGTGTACCGATTTTGCCAGTAGCGATGGACTACAATACTAAAGAAATACGGTTTATGTCGCTGGTTTATCCTACGGGTGATATCGAAGCAGATTTACCAAAAATATATTCTCAATATAAAGGGGTGCTACCAAGACACCTTGAGCGTTTGTCGCAGCCACTACAAGACATCAATAATGCAGCTGAATAAGCTAGATAGTATAAATATTAGTTCAATTAGTTAAGTTAAAATCATTGGTTGTATGACAGGTACGAAAACTCAAAGCTGTCTACAACTAAGTTCTAATGATTGTTATTGGAAAAGCCCCTGATATGATGGTATCAGGGGCTTTTTTTGAATAATATTTAGATACCTATCAGCTTAACAATTTAGAACTGTGGCTGTCCGTTAGAGGTACTAACACCGCCATCGACAGGTAGATTGACACCAGTAATCATAGAGGCGTCATCGCTCGCTAGGAAGGTAATGGCGGCGGCGATATCCTCTGGAGCTGCCAAACGTCCAAGCGGGCAGCGAGCTAAGAATTTATCTGTCTTAGACTCATTATCTTGAATAGCCGTGGTCATATCGGTCTTGGTGACGCTTGGGTTTACTGCGTTCACACGAACACCATCTGAACCATGATCTAACGCCAACGTACGGGTTAGATTGGTTACACCCGCTTTAGCAGCATTATAGGCAGCCATATTCCAGTCACCACCCACACCCGAGAGCGATGAAATATTGACGATATTACCCTTTGATGTAATCAGGTGAGGCATAGCAGCTTGCGAGACGTAAAAAGTCCCATTTAGATTCACATCGATAGCAGAGCGCCAATCATCAGCAGATAGTTCTGTGATTTTACCTTGAGTGGCTTTACCTGCATTGTTTATCAAGATATCAATCTTGCCGAATTTGTCGATAGCGCGCTCAACCATCTCTTGTACTTGGCTTTGGACACTGATGTCGCATGTAATAATGAGATAATTGTCGGTATGAATCCAAGTACGATCTTGTGGTAATTCTTTGGCAGTTTCTTCTAGTGTTGCTGCCGTACGTCCTACTAGAACCACGCTAGCGCCTTCCTCGGCAAAGCGAATGGCAGTTGCACGGCCAATACCAGAACCTGCACCCGTTACAACGACGGTCTTTTCTTTAAAACGCTTCATAATGTTTAATCCTTATTATTATATAATAGTTATTAAAGTTTCGATGATTAGAATTTCAATGACTACGGTTCCGATAAATACAACTAAGTACAGTTTGTCATCCATAAACTTGCACGCAAGCAATACTGCTTTGATATCATCATAACAAGTGATCGCTTTGAAAGCGACTGTCTCTGATAGTGCTTATGTAGCATAATTTTGCATCATTCAGATATTTGTAATACGCGATAATCATGTTGTTATTATTATGAGCTGGCATGTGCGATATTCACCATACGATAATAGAAGGTTGGAACTTGTGTCCCATTCGATTACTACTATGCCCGACTGGGGCTATCTGACAACTGAGCTAGCCAGTTATTTACAAGCAGATGCTATGGCTGTGACTTTAGCAGGCATGCATACGATTGAGCATGAATACAATGCTCAGTATATCGCTCGTCACTACCAATATCAGTTACCACTTGGCAAGCTACAGCTGTTGGAGCTGACACTGTATCTACCCTATGATACAGAATCAGCCGACATTGAGGCTGTACGTATGACTGCGGTCAAGTCAGCACTTACATGGTACAAGTCATTATCGTCTCAAAATGAAGACAATGCCTTAGCTGGTTATGAAGCTATGATTTTTGACATTCAGCTTGTCGGAGGAAGTAGCAGTCTTAATCAAGATGATAACAATGACAGTGCAAATAATTCAAACAGTGCTCTACAGCGACTTAAACACAATTTTGGGGTTCGTTACTTTTTAGAAGATTTGGTTGTCGACATGAGCGAAAGCATGCAGCAGCTGCAAGTATTTAGCTGGGACGACTGGTACTCGATAGCAGCAGCAGTACGCACCCCATGTGAATTATGGCGTTTCTTAGCTTATCATTTGAAGCAGCTTCAACAGTCGGCTGTAAACCATATTCCAAGTTTTGAATCGGAAGATGCTTTGGTTGAGCGCTTCTTGCAAAGCCCAGATTTATTTGCCTCTGCTATTGTAGTCGACAATGCGCTCATCAAAAATGAAGTACAAGACAAACCTAACTCAGCACTGGTCGCCATTACGCTTGCCTACAAGAACCAAAGTTCAACTGCTCAAATGTACCATCAGCATATGATACAAGCGGCCACGATATGGTCTCAGCTAAGTATGCAGATGATAGATACGTATGGTAAAAAGCACGTAGCTAATAACGACGAACAGACAGAAACACCGCTCGCTCATTGGCAACGACAATTGCTAGATGAATCTTTGTTTTCACGCCACGAGCTTATCCGTACGCTATATAGACATCCTAAACAGAGCGCAACGCTGCAAAAAGATGGCTATGTCGTACATCAACATTCTTATGAGAGTTTGGGCCGTCATTATGTGCTGGTTTTTTATGGTCAGGAGTCAAAAGGGCTTAATAGCAAAGCCACTGTCCAACCAAAGCTAGCAAAGATCGCACAGGACGTTGCCACACGTTTGCCAATTATTGAACTACATCATGTAGTCGTGCTTGGTATCGACTTTATCACTGAGAATAATGAGAATTTTTTCGATATTGATTTGTGGATTCAGCCAGTTGATGCGATGACTCAAAGGGAGCGCCAACTTACTAAGCAAATGCAGAAACTAAAACAACAAGAGTTAGATAAAAAAAATACGCCAACTGCTAGTAGCGTGGAAGATGGTAAACCTACAAAGGCGCAAAAAGAGAAGCTACCTCAAGTACAGATGAGCTTAACGATTCCAGCGCGTAAAGATAAGCAGTAGATAGACGTAGTTAGCTTTCTACCCGTTTATTAATAAGAAGAGCTACAGATTTATTAATATATTTACTGACATAAAAAAAGACAGCCTAGGCTGTCTTTTTCGTATCTAAACCAAACAATCAGAAATACTTATTTATTGAGGTCGTCATTGAGACCGCTACCAGGAAGTACGTCATCACTGTTGTAGATGTCATTAGTATCAACACGTGGTGTATCAACTACATCGGTACGTAAGTCAGCAGATGGTGTGTTTTCACGAACTGAATCAGCAACTTTTTCTTGAGTTGATGAACTTGGCTGTAGCGCAGATTTTGCTTTCGCTTCAGTGCGTTCATGATCCATCTTATCCTGCATTTTACGTAAGAAGCGAGCTGCAGCTTCTTGACCACCAAGACCAAATGATAGGGCAAAGGCAACGGCTACTGCACCTAGTGTTAGACCAAATGCTAGGTTAACGATTGAATCCGCAATACCCATCGCTTTTAGACCCATTGCTAATACTAGGCCCATGATTAATACACGTACGATGTTTGCTAGGAATTGTGAACCTTGCTCAGAACGTTCAACCACACCTGCAATGATATTGGCAAGCCAGAATCCGATAAATAGGATAATTGCGCCTAAGATGATGTTCGCACCGAATGCGATAAACATCGTGATAATAGCTGAGATAGGCTCGAAACCTAACAAGTCAGCAGCTGCAATAGCAGCAAATAGCATAGCAAAGAAGATAATCGCATAACCAACTAAGTCAGAGATTTTCTTATCGCCCATGGTTTCTTGTAGACCAACTTTCGCAGGTAATTGATTGATTTGAGTGTTCTCAATCAGACCTTTGATGATGTTGGCAACCATGCGTACAACATAGTAAGTTACTACTAGGATAGCCACTGCCATAAAGATGTTTGGGAGTGCTTCCATGATTTTGTTAAGCATATTGGTCGCAGGGCGAGCAATTACTTCGATTTTTAGTGCATTTAGAGCAGCAATAATGGTTGGAATAATAACCACAAGAAATGCTAATGAACCCGCAATATTAGGTAAGCTGTTTTGCTCACTTAAACCTGCTTTTGACGCCAATTCTTGTACATTAAAAGTAGAAACAAGGTTGGTCACAATACCGCGTATGACTTTGGCAATGATATAACCAACAACGAAGACCACACCAGCAATCAAGATGTTAGGGATAAAGCTAAAGATTTTGTCGACCATATTAGTTAGTGGAGCGAACAAACCATCAAGCTCTAATTGACCAAGTACCATGGTCAACACAACCAATAAGATGAACCAGTAAACCATATCAGCAATCGTACTGCTCATAGGTTTTACACCAGCTTGTGCACTTAAACGCTCATCCATAGAGGTTTTCGCGAGTGCAGCGTTGATCGCTGTGCGTGCAACAGTAGCCACGACCCAACCGATCACACCAAGTGCGATAGCGCCGATAAGATTAGGGATAAATGCCAATACTTGATTAACCATATTTGCGAATGGTGCTGAGATAGAGTTTAAGTTTAATTGGCTAAGTGCGCCTGAGATAGCAATGATGAAAATAAACCAGAAAACAATTTTGGAAATGATACCTTCAAGGTCGTAGGTCTTACCAGTTGAAGAGTTCATACGTTGATTGAGATTAACTTTAGAGAGTACGCCGCGTACCAGTGCTGCGATACCAAGGGCTACTAGCCAACCAATAACGAATATCAAAATAGCACCAATGATGGAACCGATAGGTCCACCGAGATAGCCGTTAAAAGATGTGTACATTGGGTTCATCTTATCCTCCTTGAAGCATCTTATATAACTCGCCAAAAACAATGTTCATACAGCGATTAGTGAGCAAGACATACAGATGGTTGTCATAAATAGTATTTTTAGAATCAGTTATATAGAGATATTATCGTTTTTGAGCATAAATTATTATCAGCAGTATCTCTTATTTATATTACAGTGACTTCGCTATCGTTATCTGCTTATTTTTGATAAAAATTAACGCTCGGTTACTTATCTCCTTAACTAAATCAGCTTAGCTGATGTATTGATGGATTTAAAGACAGAAAGCTTTACCTGTTACTATATTTGTGTGATAACTTGTTATTATGATAGAAGATATTAACATAGACTATACATTGACCCGATAATTTCGTGCAAAGCGTGGTTCCCAAAACTAAGATTTGTTATTATAGAGGAATGTGACATCTCGCCACTATTCTTACAATTAGAGAGTACTTTATGAAAAAAATCACTACTTTAGGCGTTAGTGCACTTGCTAGCGCTATGTTGTTAGTAACAGGCTGTAGCACCAACAATGGCAATCAAGAAACAGCCGCTCAAAGCGTTTCCATTACTGAACAAAGCTCAGCTAGTGAAAAAGTAGGTTATAGCTTAGGTTTCATGATGGCAGAAGGCAATAAAGACGCTGTCAAAGATCTAGACCTAAATACTTTTGAAAAAGGCTTCCGTGATGGCTACGAAGGCAATGAATCAGCATTGACCCAAGAGCAGATGCAACAAGTATTGATGGACTATCAAAAAGAGCAAGAAGAGCAGTTTGTTAAAGACATGGAAACCAAAGCGACAGAAAATAAAGCCGCTGGTACTGCGTTCTTAGCAGAAAACGCTAAAAAAGAAGGCGTGAAGCAAACAGAGTCTGGTTTACAGTATAAAGTTATCAAAGCAGGTACTGGTAAATCACCAAAAGCAACTGACGTGGTTGAAGTAAACTACGAAGGTAAATTGCTTGATGGCACGGTATTTGACAGCTCTTATGAGCGCGGTGAGCCAATCGAGTTCCCACTAAACCAAGTAATCGCTGGCTGGACTGAAGGTCTACAGTTGATGAAAGAAGGCGGAAAATACGAGTTCTATATCCCATCAGACATCGCTTATGGCGAAGCGGGTAACGCTGGTATTGAGCCTAACAGCACGCTTATTTTTACTGTTGAGCTATTAAAAGTAAAATAAGTATCTAAAGCAAATATTGTTTAGGTACTTAACCTAAAAAAGCCTTCATATAATTATGAAGGCTTTTTTTGTGATTAAACGTCTTATTTCAGACTGATATCGAGCTTATAAAGCAAATATCAAGTTGGCGATAAACTATAGATTCTTTTGAAAGACTTTAGAGTTACGGCCATTATGGTATTTCTCTAAACGTGCTTCAGGCAAAGCGCTGGCTTCAACTTCAGCAAAGCCTTGCTCAACGAACCAGTGCGCAGTACGAGTGGTCAAAACAAACAGCTTGTACAAACCATGGCTACGCGCTTGCTGCTCTAGAAACGCTAGTAAATCTGCACCGCGGCTACCACTACGATATTCAGGACGTACGGCAACACAGGCAACTTCCGCTGACTCTGAGTCTAGCGTATGCAATGCTGCACAGCCCAAAATCATACCATCACGCTCAATCACACTATAGTTATCAATCTCTTGCTCCAAGCGCTCGCGTGAACGACTGACTAAGATACCTTGCTCTTCTAGAGGTGACAGCAGCTCAATAAGACCAACCACATCATCGATATTGGCACGGCGAATCTCTTCATAAGGATCATGGCTAATCAGCGTACCAGAACCATCACGTGTGAATAGCTCTTCTAGTAATGCGCCGTTTTTAGCGTACGAGATAATATGCGTGCGATGGACGCCTTGACGACAGGCCAAGCTTGCACAGTTCAAGAAATAATTGATTTCGCAATTTAAATCACGGTCACGTAAGAAGCGATCAACTTCATTAGGAATCATTTCACGTAATAAACGATCGTCGTCGTTGATACCCGCTTCTTCACCTAAGAAGATAAGCTTATCAGCACCCAGTGCTACAGCAGCGCTAAGTGCAACATCTTCGGCCAATAAGTTAAATACTTCGCCAGTCGCAGAGTAGCCCATCGATCCTAGTACAACGATATGGTCATGAAGTAGGTTGTTTTTGATGGCTTCTACATCGATAGAACGCACTTCACCCGTCATTTGGTAATCAATACCTTCACGGATACCGTATGGGCGAGCTGTCACGAAATTACCCGATATCGCATCGATACGCGAACCATACATCGGAGAGTTGGCCAGTCCCATGGATAGCTGAGCTTCAATCTGTAAACGAATAGCACCAACGGCTTGTAAGATAGATGGCATCGCTGCACGTGGCGTAATACGGATGTCTTGATGTAGCGGCGATTCAATATTAGCGTCTTTTAAGTTCTTCTCGATTTGCGGTCGTGCCCCGTGTACCAGTACCAGCTTGATACCCAAGCTATGCAACAAGGCAAAATCATGAATAAGTGTGCTGAAGTTCGCATGATTGACCGCTTCACCACCAAACATGATCACGAAAGTTTTGCCGCGATGGGTATTAATGTAGGGTGCAGAGTTACGGAACCAATGAACGTATTCAGGGTTGATCTGGGGCATGGAGCTAGTAGTCATAATGGGAGCAGTAGTCGTTAGAATAAGAAAAGGGGCGTAGCAAAAAAATGCCTAACGCTAAAGATTTACCATAGCAAAAAACGCGGTTATGAGCTATCTTTTATTTCAGTTGTATTCAAGCATTCTGATTGCCAATCGCTGATATACACAACCTCAACACTGGGTTAATGTACGTACAAATGCTTTTTGTTATGCTAAGTGCTATTGCTTTACAGATGCTGAGCGAAGATAATCAGGTTAGATAAGTGAGTTCAGGTTTTTAATGGATTGCATGAACTATTTCACAGCGATATCTTATGTACATCGTAATGCTTTTTATCTGTTGAACAAATTATAAAAATAACTTAAGTTGCACCATCTGTGTTTTACCGATATATCAACCAGGGATAATGAAAATCATGAAAAAAAGTAACCAGTTTGCTAGCCCGTTCAGTGCTTGGAGCGGCCACCGCTTATTTCACATTGTTGCCGGTACGCTCATCGGTGCAATGGTAGTCACACAAGCCTCAGCGATGTTACCAACACCAGAGCAAGCGGTTGATAGCTCAATGGCTATTCAGACAAATGCCAACAAGAACAGCAACTCAAGTGCTCAAGCCGTTAACAGCAGAATTACAGCGTCGTTGGTCAGCGTTGATGCCAATGGTCAAGAAGTGCTTGTCCCTGTAGATACCAATACTCGTTTGCAGTCAGGCAATGTATTGGAATATCAAGGATACTTTACCAATACCAATGCAGATCGCGTACGTAAAATGACCGTTACGATGAGTATCCCAGAGCAGGTAGAACTATTAAAAACGGTTGCTCCTGAATTCCCGTATGGCAGTGTAGATGGCAATAACTTTGCTCGTATGCCATTACGTACCAAGGTAGATAATCAACTGCAAGACGTCGCGCTTAAGTACTATAAAGCGGTACGTTGGGACCTAGAAGGCGTAGGTCTAAATGATACCGTCGCTGTAAAATATCGCGCGCGCGTTAAATAGTCCTGAATGTTTGGATTAGAATTTAGCTAGTATTGATGTAGTTAGCACTAAAAACTATCCATTTAGTATTGAAAGCTATCAATAAAAAAGCACCACAGTTTATAGCTGTGGTGCTTTTTTACTGTATGTCAGGACGTTTGATAATTTTGCTGATAAGTAAGTAAAAATACTGAGCTACAGCGTGGCATATTTGCTATTAGATTTCTCTTGGATAAGTTGTTTAATTACATTGATTTGCGGCGTTGTAGCTTGAGCACCTGCTTGTATCAGACTGCGTCGCTGACTAGTATCTATTGAACTGTTACGACCGACATTGGGAGTAATAACAATATCTGCTCGATCCCGCTCGGTCTGTTTTGACGCGGAGCGATTAGCAGTCAGGTTAGTAGCCATAATATTGGTCTCGAGAAAGCCCCAAAAGTCACTCAATGAGTTCATAGTCGGTATTTGATTATTAGTACTATCACTGCCTTGAGCTCCCGTCACATCTACAGCAATGACAATATCAGCACCTAAGTCATAGGCGCTATCTACTGGTACTAAACTGACCACACCGCCATCGACATATTTTTTACCAACCTTTTCAGGAATGCGTGGGGCAATAAAAATATTGGGTACGCTACAGGATGCTTGTACGGCAAGCCCAGCGTCGCCAGTGGTAAAGACTGTTTTCTTTAGTGTGTGTTTTTCTGCTGCGATTGCCGCAAAAGCAATAGGGAAATCCTCTATGGCTCGCGCATTTATTTTGCTATTAATAAAGTTTTTTAACTTAATACCTTCGATGAAACCTTGATTGGACAATGTGAAATCTGTGAGCTGGCTATCTGTAGTGGTCAGTGATAATTGCTCAAGCTGTGCCGGCGTGTAACCACTGGCGTATAAGCTACCAATCAAGCTACCCACACTCGTACCGACCACCAATGTTGGTTTGATACCGTTTTCCTCTAGAGCTTTGATGACGCCCACATGGGCAAACCCTTTTGCACCGCCACCACCCAACACCAGTGCGACAGTAGGGGCTTTAATAACAGGCTCTGGAGTTTTGGGAGTAGTAGATGTCAACGTGCTACAGGCACTAATATACAAACCGAGAATGGGTATTAAACTCAACCTCAGTATTTTTAGATTATGACGAATCAGATTGTGACGAAACTGACGAGGCAAAATAGAAATAAGCATAGAAAAACACCTTACGAAATTGCCAGAACTCAAAAAATAAGACATCAGTTATTGATATGATGAGAAGAAGCGGTTTATCTATAGTAGATGGACTGTATAGATGCTATTTTACTAAATAGCCGAGCATAAGCAATTGTATTGTCAGCTATAATGAAATGAGTCGAATTTTTTATACGTACTATCGTTATCGCTATTCTATGCTACAAGTCATCATGTGCAACCTACTAAAAATGCTCGATTTAGCATACGAAAATTAAAAATAATATTGTTAGGATCTTTAATGCCAATATCGGAGAGTCATGCCTTAGCCAGCTTATCAGATCACTTTAGATCTGACATGCCGCTGTCAGCACTAGATATGCCAGTGTCTGCGCTAGCAGGTGTAGGGGTAAAAGTCGCAGAGCAATTGGCGCAATTGAATATCAAGCGGATATTCGATTTGCTATTACATTTGCCCCGTGATTATGAGGATCGTAGTCGACTGGTGTCAATCGCCGATGTAGAGAATGGACAATCAGCGCTAATTACTGGTCATATCGTCCATGTCGATACCAAGCGCAGTGGGATGACTGTGACGGTGGATGATGATACGGGTACGATATCGTTGCGGTTTTTTAAGGTCTATCGTGGTCTGGTACAGACCATGAATTTGGGGACACGCTTACAGCTATTTGGTGAAGTCAAAGTCAGCCGTTACGGTAAGCAGATACATCATCCTGAATATCAAATTATCACTGATAATACAGTCATGACTGATACGGGATTGCAGCCTATTTATCCTACTGTCAAAGGCTTACATCAAAACAAGCTGCGCACTTTAATTAAGCTGGCATTGCAAACGGTTCGGAGCCAAGGTTTGCCGATGACATTGTTTACGGCTGAAGATTTTGCAGTTGTATCCGATTTGCCATTAGTGCCTTTTGAGCCATCCAAATCAGCGGTGTCAGAGGCCGAATATACCGAAGATATTTTCTCGACGTTAGCACGCAGTGTGCCTGACAATGTGACTAGCAATGCGATTGGCAATAGCGTATACAAACCCAATCCTTCTACCTATCAGGCAGATAATGACATACATAACGTCGCTGCCAGTATTGCTCAGCACAATGTCTATAATTTAACGATATTTGAAGCATTGGTACTGCTGCATACACCGCCTATTTATACCAGCGCGTCTCAGCAATACAAACTATTCACCCAACTCAGTGCTCGTACGCATGCTGCTTGCCAGCGCTTGATTATTGAAGAATTGACTGCGCATCAACTCAGTCTGCTATATCGTCGCCAGCAGCTACATCAGCATAAAGCACCCAAATGCACTACCAATAGTCCTCTTGCTGATAAGCTGTTTTCTGCATTGCCTTTTGATTTAACGGGTGCGCAAAAAAGAGTGATGAAAGACATTACTGCGGATATGGCGACCTCAATTCCGATGCTACGACTGGTACAGGGAGATGTGGGTGCTGGTAAGACGTTGGTGGCAGCAGGGGCGGCAGGTTATGCGCTCGATAGTGGCTGGCAGGTCGCGGTAATGGCACCGACTGAGATTTTAGCAGAGCAGCATCTACTGAATTTCAAGCAATGGTTTGAGCCATTAGGTATTGGTGTCGGTTGGCTCGCAGGTAAGCAAACGGCCAAACAGCGCCGCGAAGCTTTGGAAGCGGTCGCAGAAAATACCGTGCAAGTGGTGGTCGGTACTCATGCATTGTTTCAGGAGCAAGTTCAGTTCGCTAAGTTAGGTTTAGTAATCATTGATGAGCAACATCGTTTTGGTGTTGAGCAGCGTATGGCATTGACCAATAAAGGCGTGGCTAACAGTACCCCACACCAGCTAATCATGACCGCAACACCGATTCCAAGAACCTTAGCGATGAGCGTTTATGGCGATATGGATACCTCAATTATTGATGAGTTGCCACCGGGGCGCACGCCAATTACGACGGTAACTATCGATCGCAATCGACGCGACGAGGTTATAGAACGTATTGCGATCAATTGCGAAGCGGGCAGGCAAGCGTATTGGGTATGCTCACTGGTAGAAGCGTCTAGTGTCTTGGATGCGCAGGCAGCCGAAGCCACTTATGAGGACTTAAATGAACGTCTAGATATTCGTATTGGACTGGTGCATGGCAAAATGAAGTCTGCTGATAAGCAAGCCATTATGCAGGAGTTCAAAGCAGGTAATTTGGACTTGCTGATTGCGACGACTGTCATCGAGGTAGGGGTCGATGTGCCCAATGCGTCATTGATGGTTATCGAAAATGCGGAGCGTTTAGGGCTATCACAATTGCATCAGCTGCGCGGGCGAGTCGGACGTGGCTCGACCAAAAGCTTCTGTGTACTGTTATATCAAAAGCCACTATCGGAGACAGGTACTGAGCGACTAAACGTCCTACGCGATAGTACCGATGGCTTCGTCATTGCTCAAAAAGACTTAGAGCTACGTGGGCCAGGAGAGCTGTTAGGCAAACGTCAAACGGGTAACGTTGGCTACTATCTGGCTGATCTGATCCGTGATGAGCAATTATTTGCCATTGCTCAGCGGTTAGCGAAGCATTTGATAGCAGACCCTGCGCGAAAAGCAGATGTCAGTCAATTGATTCATCGCTGGATGCCCGAGGCAAGTCGATATACCAATGCCTAGTGTTTAGTAATCAGTGCTTAGTATCGGTATCGGCAAGTAGGTTCAGTATGTCATCGAACCTAGCTCTGGATATAATCAAACAGTATGGCCGCAACGTTGACATTCTTTATAGACAACACTCCATCCATAGTCAGCCGTTGAATACATCAGATATTCAGCGACTAACTACATGCGCTTTTATTTCTTTAAATTGGTCGATATGCCTTGAACATTGCACAGATATTCGATCTAAGTTTCAATTAAGTTTATGAACGCTAGACGCTATATATAAAAATAAGATGAAGACTAAATATATGCTATTCTCGATAATTTGATGAACTATTATAATAATAAACAGTGCTTTAGAGAACATCGTAATACTCTCTGTAAGTAACGCTCATAGCTATATATCAGGCTGTCCAAACATTGCTTCGATTGCGTGCCACTTTTTATTATTGCTGTGAATGATTGACATTTTTAGTCATTCCATATCGAGTATTTCAATATTGACTGTACCTACAGAGAGTTATCATGAGCGATTTTGAAGAAACCCATTCTAAGCCGGCAGCTGAAGCTGAGTTGCCGCCATATCGTCAACCTGACACTGTATCTCAAAGGCCATCTGCAAAACCACCATCATGGTTATGGCCCGTATTAGCAGCCGTACTAGTGATAGGGGTGCTGCTTGGCAAGTATTGGGGCAATGATAGTAATGCAGCTGCAGATGAGTCAGCAAATTCTAATTCTGTCGCAAACGATCAGGCAACTGGTAGCGATGCCAGTATTGAGCAATCAGTACTCTCAGTAGAAACAGTCAGTCCAAGCCAAGATGATATCGGTAGCACGCTCAGTGCCGATGGAAACATCAATGCTAAGGATACTGCGAATGTCAGTGCAAAAGTCAATGGTGTGGCTATCGAGCGTATTTTTGTCGAAGAAGGCGACCGCGTCAGAGCGGGTCAAATCTTAGCCGTGTTCGATACCGATGCTATGGAGCAGCAAGTGCTACAGGCGCAAGCAGATGTCGCAGAAGCGGAAGCTACCCTTGCCAATGCCAGCGCTGATGCTGCACGTGTGTTGCCATTGATCGATATCGATGCCATCAGCAAACAAGAAGCCGACCGCTACCGTACCTCGGAAGTACGTGCCAGAGCTTCTTTGCAAGCGTCCAAAGCTCGTTTGAGCAATCAGCGTTTAACATTAGAGAACGCAAAAGTCGTCGCTCCTGTCAGCGGTATTATCAGTGAAAAAATGGTAGAAGTTGGGCAGGTGGCAGGCGGGGATCCATTATTTACGATTATCAAAGGCGGCATTTTGGAATGGCGAGCAGATATAGATCCTAAGCTTATCGGGGATATAAACGTCGGTACGCCTGTACAAGTCAGTCTGCCGGGTGGTGATACAGTGATGGGGCAAGTAAACCGCATCGCACCAACCGCAGACAACAACCGCCAAATTACGATTTATGCCAGCCTAGCTGCCAACTCAAAGATACGTGCAGGCATGTATCAAACAGGCGAATTCCTATTAGGAAGTACTAGTACGCAAACGATTCCTAATAGCGCCGTGGTCAGTAATGATGGTTATGATTATGTGATGCTCGTTACCGAACCGACTACTCGAGACGATCGGTCGATGGGACGTATCAAGCAGCAGCGAGTGACATTGGGTGAGCGATTGGGCGAGAGCGTAGCAGTGCTAGAGCCTTTACCAAGTGACAGTCGTATCGTAAAACAGGGCGGCAGCTTCTTAAATGACGGTGACCTAGTACGTGTTGTTGATGGTGTGTCTCAAACCAGTAAGCCAGTGCAGGCACAGCCATGAGCTTAAACGTCTCCGCTTATTCGATAAAGAACCCGCTCGTTGCTATCTTGCTGTTTGTGCTGCTGACGCTGGGCGGCATTTACGGTTTCATGAAAATGAAAGTCCAGCAGTTTCCGGACATAGATTTGCCAGCGGTGGTGGTCACGGTCACGCTACCGGGTGCTGCGCCTTCACAGCTCGAAAACGATATCGCCAAAAAGATTGAAAATAAACTGACCAGTATCGAGGGCGTGAGTCATATTCGCACCACGCTACAGACGGGTGCGGCGACCATTGCCACTGAATTTACCTTAGAAAAAGACATTCAAGAAGCGGTAGACGATGTGCGGTCAGCAGTCGGCGAAGTACGGGGTGATCTACCAGCTGCGGCTAATGATCCTATTATTACCAAAGTATCTACTGCTGGATTTCCAGTAGTTACGTACTCTGTCGCTGCTGAAAATATGAGCGTGGAGGATTTATCGTGGTTTGTCGATGATACCGTTACCAAGCGGCTATCAGACATACCAGGCGTTAGTACCGTGAGCCGTGTTGGCGGGTTGCAACGTGAAATCACGGTTGCTGCCGACCCAATTGCGTTAAGTGGTTTGAAATTTTCTATTTCGCAATTATCGCAGCAAATCGCTGGTATCCAGCAAGACAGCTCTGGCGGGGAGGCGGAAGTTGGCAATACGACTCAGACCATCCGTGTTCTCGGTGCCGTTGAGCGAGCAAATGAGCTAAACGATTTGCAAGTGGCTGTCCCTACAGGAGGCACACAAGCTTTAGGTCGTATGGCAAAAATCACTGACGGCGCAGCAGATCCAAGCTCGATTGCTAAGCTAGATGGTAAAACAGTGGTAGCATTTAACATCACTCGCTCGCGTGGGGCCAGTGAAGTCGATGTAATGGAGCTGGTCGATGAGGAGCTCGCCAAGCTGACCGCTGATGTCGGTAATATCAGTATTGAAAAAGTCTATGACCGAGCGACACCCATTGCAGAAGATTATGAAGCCTCATTAAGAATGCTCATCGAGGGTGGTCTGTTGGCTGTAGTGGTAGTCTTCCTGTTTTTGCGCAATATTCGAGCGACTATCGTCGCTGCAGTCGCTTTGCCGTTATCAGTCATTCCAACCTTTTTGGGTATGTATCTGTTTGGCTTTAGTCTTAATATCATCTCATTACTGGCATTGTCGTTGGTCATTGGGGTGTTGGTCGATGATGCAATCGTTGAAGTCGAAAACATCATACGCCATCTACGCATGGGTAAAACACCTTATGAAGCGGCGATGGAAGCCGCTGATGAAATCGGCCTCGCCGTTGTCGCTACTACGTTTACTTTGATTGCGGTGTTTTTACCAACGGCTTTTATGGGCGGTATCGTTGGACAGTTTTTCCGTCAGTTTGGTTGGACAGCTGCCTTATCAATTTTTGCCTCGCTGATGGTGGCGCGCCTGATTACCCCTATGATGGCAGCTTATATCTTACGACCTGAGAAAAAGCACGTCGAAAAACAAAGCGCGACGATGAAATACTATCTTAAGATTGTGTCTTGGACTCTACATCATCGCTGGATAACCATGGGTGCAACACTTGTTTTATTTGTGGCATCGCTAGCTCTGGTTAAGCTGTTACCCACGTCATTTATCCCTGATAATGATATCGATCAAACCCGAGTGGCTATTGAGCTGACACCTGACGTGTCGTTGGCAGATACTGAGCGCGTGGCAGCGCTAGCGAGTGCTCGCATTTTGGCCATGCCTGAGGTGACCAATATCTTTACCTCAGTGGGAGAGGCGCAGGCGTCGATGGGTGCGTCAGATGGTGGCGGCGGTAAGGCTGAAAACATTGCCGGTTTGGATATTGTGCTTGCTCCTCGTGCAGAACGAGGCACCAAGCAAGAGATAGAGCGCAAAATTAGCAAACTGATGACAGAAGTGCCAGGAGCACGGTTTACAGTCGGGCTATCGAGTGGTGGTGAAAGTGGCTATAACTTTTCATTAACCAGTACCAATCCGCAACTGCTTGAACAAACTGCACAAAAAATCATGTCTGAGATTCGGGGGCTACCAAGTGCAGGCGCTGTGACCAGTGATCGCAGTCTACCACGCCAAGAGCTAACGGTAACGCCAGATAGATTGGCAATGGCTGACAAAGGGGTGACCACGCAAGATATCGCTACGACTCTACGTGTGGCGACCGTAGGCGACTACGAGCAGCAATTGTCCAAGCTCAATCTTGATACGCGTCAAGTACCAATCGTTGTACGTCTGCCGGATGTGGCTAAGCAAAATGTTAGCCAACTAGAGGGCTTGTACGTGCCGAGCACTATGCCTGCCGGTCAAGGCGTGCGCGTCGGTGAGGTTGCTACGCTAGACTTTGGCACTGGACCTGCGCAGATTAGTAGACTGGATCGAGAGCGTGCTATTAGTATTACGGTACAACCTGCGAGTGGTGAACTTGGCGATTTGGTACAAGCGGTCAAAGCAGTGCCGACCATGCAACAATTGCCGCCTTCGATTACCATCATTGATCAAGGTCAAGCCGAAAACATGGCAGACCTCTTTAGTGGCTTTATCATTGCGATGTCCGTCGGTGTGGTTTGTATTTTAGGCGTGCTGATTTTACTTTTTGGTCGTTTGTTGCAGCCTTTTACCATTCTGATGGCGTTACCTCTGTCGATTGGTGGGGCGTTTGTCGGCTTGGTTATTACCAATAGCAGCTTATCGATGCCTTCGATGATTGGCTTTATTATGCTCATGGGTATTGCGACCAAAAACTCAATCCTGTTGGTCGATTACGCGTTGATTGCTCAGCGTCGAGGGCTGGCGCGTTTTGAGGCTATCGTAGATGCATGTCGCAAGCGTGCACGGCCTATTATCATGACGACCATCGCGATGGGTGCAGGTATGTTGCCCCTAGTATTTGGTTGGGGTGATGCAGATCCTACCTTTAGGCGACCGATGGCAGCAGCGGTACTGGGTGGTCTGGTGACCTCTACGCTATTGAGCTTGGTTGTTATTCCTGTCGTCTATACCTTAATGGATGACCTATCAGGATGGTTTGCTAAATGGCTAGCTCCACATGGTAAGCCTAGTGACCCCTAATAGTTACTTCTCATAGTCACTTCTCATAGAGAGCCAAATAGCTAACCAACTAATGAGCCAAGACACGACACAATAATAGCAATCTGGAAAACGATGTATGACTAACACGCTCTCAATTAGGTCATATACTCGTCAAACTAGAGGGCATTCTCATGACTTTCATCAGATTGTTTTGCCTTTGCGAGGGGCAATCAATATCGAAGTTGGGAGCTATACTGGAAAAGTTATCCCAAGCGAATGTGTTGTCGTCAAGGCAAATGAAAAGCACTACTTTAGTGCTGAGGAGAATGCAAAGTTTATCGTTGTGGATACAGATCTATTGCCAGATAATGTGCTTCATTCATCACAAATTGTCTTTTCTATCAGTGCGCCATTGTTGGCATTTTTGGAGTTTTCAGAAAGTCAGTTAAGGTATCAAATCAACCCTGAAGTCGAGAAGTTGATGTTTGATACCTTTTATAAGCTTCTAGAACAACAAAATATATTTGTGCAATATGACGCTCGAATTAGAGAAGTCGTCGCATATATTCACCACAATTTTGCTAAAAACCTTTCTGTCGAAGTGTTGGCGAATATCTCTTGTCTCAGTGCCACACAGTTTAAAAAGAACTTCAAATCGCAAACAAACCAAACCGTCACTGAGTACATCACAAAGATCAGAATGCAAAAGGCACAAGCTTTGTTACTACATACTGATTCACCTATCGCTATCATAGCCGAACTGGTTGGTTATACGGATGTTAGTGCTTTTAGCCGCCGATTTTCTAAATATTTCGGTATTGCTCCTTCCAAATTAAAACACGTCTAACCAGACATGCAAACCGTCTAATCTGCACAAATAGTAGTCTATAACCCTCTATAATAATGTTATTCATTATAACGTTAGAGGTAGCTACTATGCTGCAGAATAAATCTAGTCTAAGTGCTATTTTATGTGTGATAGCTGCCAGTGTCCTTTGGGGAACGACAGGTACAGCCTCTGCTTTTATACCTGACGTTAGTCCATTAGCCGTTGGTGCATTTTCCATGGGGGTGGGTGGTGTATTGCTAGTATTGAATGCTAAGAATGATTTATTAAGCGATAGACAGAAACTACTTTCCAAACCTAGTCTCTTATTCATCGGTAGCCTATGCGTTGCTATCTATCCTTTAGCTTTTTATTCCTCTATGAGATTGGCAGGTGTCGCTATTGGTACAGTGATCTCAATTGCCAGCGCGCCATTTTTCACTGTCGTCATGGAGCGTCTGATTAGCAATAAAAGAGTCACTAGTCGATGGGTGGTAAGTTTTATATTTGGTGTGGTTGGCGTCATTTTGCTAACCTTGGGAAAAACCCAATATTTAGATATAAACGCACAAGCAAATAATCGAATACTAGGCGTGTTGTTAGGGTTAGTTGCAGGACTGACCTATGCCACATACTCATGGACAGCACGTCAAATGATAGAGAACGGGGTAAACTCGAAATCAGCGATGGCCAGTATGTTTGGTCTGTCGGCAATCTTATTGTTGCCATCATTATTATTAACAGGGGAAAACCTGTTTTTGGATGCAAAACATATAAGCGTTGCCCTATATCTGGCAATTGCGCCGATGTTCTTTGGTTATTTACTGTTTGGTCAAGCGTTAAGAGTGATTGAGGCGAGCAAAGCCACGCTTATCACGTTATTAGAACCTATTGTGGCCACTATATTGGCTATCATTATAATCGGTGAAACATTCTCTCCTATCGGCTGGCTAGGCATGTCACTCATGATAGTCTGTCTTTTATTGCAGGTAATGAAGACGCCAAAACTGACAGGTTATCGAGGAAGGCGTGCACTATATAAGTAATCAAACAATTAGCAAAACAATGTTGCTGATAACAAGCAGTGTTTTTGATGAGTGATTGCCTACTAAGTATGACTCTTTGTATGACGTTAGTCTAAAACTGGTAAGTTGAATGGATTAGTTGGGTCAGTCTTTGCTATAGTCTGTCCAATCAAATTTATTGAAGAAATTGTTTAC
Source organism: Psychrobacter sp. Ps2 (assembly GCF_022129405.1). Taxonomy (NCBI): domain Bacteria; kingdom Pseudomonadati; phylum Pseudomonadota; class Gammaproteobacteria; order Moraxellales; family Moraxellaceae; genus Psychrobacter; species Psychrobacter sp. Ps2. The sequence continues at coordinate 24,023 of NZ_JADQAM010000024.1, forward strand.
CTCTTATAGCACTATTTTAATTTTACTAATAGATTGATAGCTGCTAGAGCGATAAACCAATCACTATAAATTAATCTCTAAAAAAACTAGAAAATAAGGAACAACTATGATTAACGCATACGCAGCAAAAGAGAAAGGTGGCAAGTTTGAGCCTTATGAATACGATCCAGGTGCTCTAGGCGATCACGAAGTAGAAATCGAAGTACATAGCTGCGGTATCTGCCATAGTGACTTATGAATGTGGCAAAACGAATGGGGTATGACTCAATATCCGTTTGTCGGTGGGCATGAGGTTGCAGGTAAAGTCCTTAATAAGGGCAAGCATGTACAGCATTTAGAGTTGGGTGATAAAGTCGGACTTGGCTGGCATAAAGGGTACTGCAATGTCTGCGATCTATGCATCGATGGAGACCACAACCTATGCCCTGAGCAAGAAGGTACGATCATTGGTAACCACGGCGGCTTTGCAGATAAAGTACGCGCAAAAGATACTAGCGTCATCAAGATACCTGAAGGGCTTGATTTTAACGCGGTAGGACCACTGTTATGTGGTGGTGTCACAGTGTTTAACCCGCTCATGCAGTACGATATCAAACCAACTTCTAGAGTGGCTGTAATTGGTATTGGTGGTTTGGGTCATTTGGCATTGCAGTTTGCCAATGCGTGGGGCTGTGAAGTGACAGCATTTACCAGTGAATCAAAAATGGAAGAAGCAAAAGAGATGGGCGCTCACCATTCACTCAACTCAAGAGACGATAGCGAAATTGAAAAAGCCGCAGGTTCTTTTGATTTAATTATCTCAACAGTGAACGTCGATATGAACTGGGATGTCGTGATCAAAACGCTAAGACCAAAAGGTAAGTTGCATTTTGTTGGGTTATTAGAAGCGCCACTAGAGATATCGGCTGCACCAATGATTATGGCTCAAAACAGTCTATCAGGATCGCCAGTTGGCTCACCATCGACGTTGCGTAAAATGCTAGATTTTGCTGCGCGCCATGATATTCAGCCAGTCACTGAAACATACAAAATGTCTGAGATTAATGAAGCGTTTGAGCGACTAGAGAGTGGTAATGCTCGCTATAGAGTGGTACTAGAAAGAGATTAAATATCGTTACAGGCGACTCAATGTAGCCACTAAATAAGCACAATAATAGTGATACTCTAATTAATAGATAGAGTGTCACTATTTTTTTGTATTAAAATTCTACTTTCTATCAGTTTTTAATACATGCGAATTATTTGGAACTGGGTCTAAGTGTTTTTATTTGATTCTTTACTGATGTAGTTCTTACTGCTTTTTTCTAAACTGCTAGTAGGTCGTTTTAAAATTATAAAAAACCCCTGCTACTGAGTTTACAATAGCAGGGGTAAATACTTGTCTTTTTCAGATTAGCGTAGAGTAACTTTCCTTATTCTACCGTGACTGATTTTGCCAAATTGCGCGGTTGATCGACGTCTGTGCCACGCATTACTGCTACATGGTATGACAACAGCTGCACAGGCACGCTGTAGACGATAGGGGCAAGCGTCTCGCAAACATCGGGTACATACACTAAGTGCAATCTATCTTCCGCGACCATTTGACTGGCTTCACTAGCGAATACAAATAGCTCACCATGACGCGCATGCACTTCTTGCATGTTGGCTTTTAATTTATCAAACATACTGTCTTTAGGCGCTAGTACGACGATGGGCATGTCTTTATCGACCAATGCTAACGGACCGTGCTTGAGTTCACCTGCTGCATAACCTTCTGCATGAATGTAAGAAATTTCTTTTAGCTTTAACGCGCCTTCTAGCGCAATCGGGAACTGTAGCCCTCGACCTAAAAATAGACAGCTTTTCTTATCCTCAAAGCTTTCACTCATGGTCTTGATAGGAGCATCAAGGTTTAAGCTGGCGTAGAGTTGTCCTGGCAATTGATGTAACTCACTTAATAACGTATTTAAGTGTTCGTCAGTCATGCGTTGCTGCGTGACACCAACTTTTAATATCAACAATATCAATGCTACAAGCTGAGTGGTAAATGCTTTGGTAGAGGCGACGCCAATCTCAGGTCCTGCCAACGTCGGTAAAAAAATATCTGTTTCGCGTACTAGCGATGACGTCGGTACATTACATAGTGCCAAGCTGACTAAGCCTGCTGGCATTTGCTTCTGGATATCACGTAACGCTGATAAGGTGTCAGCCGTTTCACCAGATTGAGAAATACAGATGACCAAAGTATTATCGACGACGACAGGATTGCGATAGCGGAATTCGCTGGCAACCTCGACCGAGCAAGGTATACGGATAAGGCTCTCAAACCAGTATTTTGCGACCATACCGGCATGATAACTGGTACCACAAGCAATCACTTGCACATGACGAATACCTGACAACAGTGTCTCATGACGCTGTAAAAAATCGTCGCGTAGTTTAGTCGTTTCGCCATTATCCAAAGCCATCTCTATCGTACGAGCGACGGCATCTGGCTGCTCGTAAATCTCTTTGAGCATATAATGTTTGAACTCGCCTTTATCGGCATTGTGCTGGGTTGCATCAATCTCATGTATTTGACGTTGGACTTCAACACCATCTGCATAAACTTGAATACTATTGCGAGTTAATTTGGCGATATCGCCTTCTTCTAAATACATAAAGCGGTTAGTCACCGGCAGCAACGCTAACTGATCTGACGCGATAAAATTCTCACCGATACCGACACCAATAACCAAAGGTGAGCCTAGACGTACAGTAATGAGCTCATCAGGGCAATCTACGTGGACAATACCCAATGCAAAAGCACCGTGCAATAACGGAATAATGGTGCGGACCGCTTCTAACAAGTCAGGTGTCTTTTTGTAGATATCATGGATCAGATGCGCCACAACTTCAGTATCTGTCTGTGAAGTAAACACGTAGCCTTTGGCTATTAGCTCTTCTTTTAGTTCAGCGTAGTTTTCGACGATGCCGTTATGAACGACCGCAATCTTGCCTGATATGTGTGGGTGCGCATTACGCTGTGCCGGCTCACCATGAGTTGCCCAGCGTGTATGAGCAATACCGATATGACCATCAAAAAACTCTGGATTGATAGCAACGGCATTAACCAGTGCCTGTACTTTACCCACTTGGCGCTCACGGTGTAGTTCACCATCACGAATAACCGTCAGACCAGCTGAGTCATAGCCGCGATATTCTAAACGCTTTAGGCCTTCAAGTAAGATATTAGCGATATTTCGCTCAGCAACGGCGCCTACAATTCCACACATGGCTATTCCTTAGATTCAAATTTTAGTAGTTCAATATATAATGTTGCAAGATCAAAAATTTGGTTGGTCATTAATGATGAGTCATCAACAGATAAGTATGATGAAGCAGTACCACAAAAATTGCCGCACTGCTTAGATTTATTCAAAAATGACTGTGGTCGATTAAATTACCAATGAGCAATTATTTTTTAGTTGGTCTTTGAAAGTCATTTTTTTGTACTTGACGCGCACGACCAAATGCCAACGCACTACTATTAACGTCTTTGGTAATCACAGAACCAGCGGCAACGGTAGCTGTATCGCCAATCGTCACTGGTGCGACTAAGCTAGCATTGGAGCCGATAAAGGCGTTGTCTTCAATGATGGTTTGCGATTTATTGGCACCGTCATAATTACAGGTAATGACACCAGCACCAATATTAACGCCTGTACCGACAGTTGCATCACCGACATAGCTTAAGTGATTTACTTTACTGCCTTGACCAATAGTCGATTTTTTAATTTCGACAAAATTACCAACTTTGCTGTTATCAGATAGTACGGTATCAGGACGCAAGTGCGCAAAAGGCCCGATATCAACACCAGCACCGATATCAGCGCGATCGATCACGCAATATGGTTTGATATAGCAAGCATTACCAATCTTGGCATTTTTAATAACACAGCCTGCTTCGATATAGACGTTGTCACCTAAGGTACAGTCACCTTCAAATACCACATTAACGTCAATAAACACATCTTGACCAGCGGTTAACGTACCACGGATATCGACACGAGTAGGGTCGGCAAACTGTACGCCAGCTTCTTGTAAGTCAGCAACTAGCTTACGTTGCCAAGTGCGTTCTAGACTAGCAAGCTGTTGACGATTATTAACCCCTTCAATTTCAAACGTATGCTCAGGCTCAATTGCCGCGATAGTAATACCATCGGCAACAGCCATTTTGACGATATCCGTCAGATAATATTCTTGCTGTGCATTGTCGTTAGAAAGCTCAGGCAAATATTTGTGCAGTAATGCATTATCGACGCAGTAGATACCGCTGTTAATTTCTTTAATACTTTGCTCTTCAGCATCGGCATCTTTTTGTTCAACGATGGCTTCAATATTACCTGCTTGGTCGCGTTTAATACGACCCAATCCAAATGGATTATCGACAGTCAACGTCAGCATCGACATACCATTAGTATTGGCAGTTTTTAATGCCGTTAGCGTCTCACAGCTGACCAATGGCACATCACCGTAAAGAATGAGACTTTGTCCTGACTTGGGTAAATCAGACAGTGTCACCTTGACCGCATGGCCAGTTCCCAATTGCTCAGTTTGAGCAACCCAAGTAATCGATGCTTGTGTATATTGATTGGTAATTTCTGACTTTACTTGATCACCACCAAAGCCATGAACAATAATGGTTTCATCAACAGTTAGCTGATGACAAGTGTCTAGCACGTGGCCTAATAAAGACTTCCCAGCCAAGGTCTGCAATACCTTTGGCTTTGCCGATTGCATACGTGTGCCTTTACCAGCAGCTAAAATAATTACAGAAAGAAGAGATGTCATAATAGGCTCACAAATGTAACAAAATATAATATTGAATTATAGCGCAAATGTTCATTTATAAAAACGCTGTGATGTGCAGGCTTTGTAATGCAACCTGCTGACAATAAATCAATCATCTATGCAGAAGAGTAGCGTTCAAATTGATAACGTTGCTGGGATTAGCGGTTGTAGAGTAGTTAGCTCAGTATCGTGGTAGTTAGGGTAGCTTATAACAGCACGCCAAACATAACCGCTACCCATACTACTGCTGCCATGATACCGGCGATGATGTCATCAAGCATAATGCCTAACCCACCAGCAACCCTTTTATCAGCCCATCCAATCGGTGGCGGCTTAACGATATCAAAAAATCGAAATAAGATAAAAGCGAAAACAATGGCGAAAATAGAAAGCTCTTGAGACACATTTTGCCAAAAGTTATCGTCAGCAATCCCCATATAAGACAAGGGTAGTAGGGTAATCCAAATACCAGCCCACTCATCCCAAACGATATGCGGATCGTCGTGACCTTGCATTAGCTCAGCAGTGCGTCCGCAAATCCAAACGCCCAAAATACAAGATAGAATTGTCAAAATGAGAAAAGGTACAAAGCCCAAACTCAATAATGGTATGGCAATGATTAACCCACCAACAGTACCCCAAGTGCCAGGTGCACGGCGCGGCAGACCACTACCTAAACCTAGCCCAAGCCAATAAACCACACGGTCAAGCATACTGGCACCGACCGGTAGCGGTGGGCAGTCATTTGCTTTACGGATGTCAGGCTTAGATAAGTCGTGATCAGTCATGGATTAGCCTGTAAAGTGTTGGTAACCAGTAAGATTGGGCCATATTGAAAACGGTGCGGGCTGAGTTGGCGTCACTGGCTGATTTTGATAAAACAGTTCAAGACGTGAGTTATCAGAAGACTTGGTATCTGTCGTTATAGGATCTGATAGTGCAGTTACCTCACCGATACAAGTAACAGACGTGTTGCCTATAGGCGGTTTGATATGAGCAGGCAAAGTAAATGCCAATTCATAATCATCGCCGCCCGCTAGCTGCCCTAACAAGCGATCAGACAAATCGACAGTAGATAATGACTCGCTACTCGGTAGCTTGTCTAAATGGATGCGCATACTGACTGAGCTTTGCTGACAGATATGTCCAAGATCTTGATAAAGACCGTCAGAGATATCGATCATCGCAGTTGCACCAGTTTTCGCTAATGCTGCACCCAAAGCGATGCGCGGTGTCGGCATGTGCAAGCGATGCGCCAGTTCTATGCCTTGTGCGCTGTCAGGATGCTGTAGCGCATAAGCGGCATCACCAAGGGTGCCTGAGACATAGATTTTATCGCCAACTTGTGCCCCTGAGCGATAAACAGCTGGTGTATCTGCGACAAGCAATCCTTGCGCACTGACACTTAGCACTAGGCGCTCGCTACGGGTAGTATCACCGCCAATCAGCGTCACGCCAAACAGCTGGCAGGCATGAAACAATCCTTTGGCAAATGTCGTGAGCCATTCATGATTCGCTAGACGCTCAGGCAATGCCAACGCTAGCAAAATACTATGCGGCGTCGCGCCCATCGCTGCAATGTCTGAAACATTAACCGCGACCGCTTTATAACCAATTTCAAACGCAAGCTTATCTACTTGTGTAAAGTCAGCATGAAAGTGACGACCTTGAACCAGTGTATCAATACAGCTAACCAAGCGTGATCCTGCTGGCAATGCCATCACAGCCGCGTCGTCACCGATACCTTTTTCGATACCAGTTAATGGCGCATGCGTGGCCTGCATCTGTGAGAATATACGCTCAATCAGCTCAAACTCGTTCATGGCTAGTCTTAGTCTTAATCTTTAGTATCGTTAGCGTTTTTCTTGCTCGCCTTAAAGTCACTGATATTTGCACTGGCTTTACTGGCACTACTGCGTTTAACGTTGGCTTTGTTAGCACTGATACGCGGCTTATTTGATGCAGTCGGCTCATCGACGATCGTGCTTTCTGTTTCAGCAGCAGTTTCGATGCTATCTACTGGTTCTGCTTCAGACTGTTTAGCCGCCGCTTTTTGTGACGTACGTAGATTGGCATTAGTATCTGCTTGCACTTCGACTGCGCGCAGCTCACCAGCCATTTTATCCAGTACTGCATTGATCAATTTATGAGCGTCAGTCGCCCCAAAATGATTGTTTAGCTTCATCGCTTCGTCAAGCACGACCTTGTAAGGAATCTCTACACGGTTCTGTAGCTCATACGCGCCAATCAACAAGATAGCGTGCTCAACCGTATCTAGCTTATCAACCTCACGATCGAGATGCTGACTGATAAGCGCATCGAGAGCTTCAATCTGCTCTGGAATGTCGCGCATCATTTCATGATAATAACCGATATGGACGGTATGCATGGCATTGGTTGCACGCGTGCGAGCAGCAATATCGTGCGGAGCATTGGCTTTCCAGCCAAGCTTACCATCTACATCAAAGCGGCGATCAGTGACGAGCCATTCGTATAGGCCCTGCATCGCAAAGCGACGTGCCTTACGAATAGCCGTATGACTGGTCTTGTAAGAAGACTCACTCATATCGAATGTTTGATCACCCGCACTACTGCTCGCTATACGGGTAGCTTCAGCTTGTCCATCATTGGCTTGTGCGGTTTTCGCAGCGCTAATAGCGCGCTTGAGTTGGTCAGTCATAGGGGGTCTGTACCTAAATTTTTGAGATGATACCCAGTCAAAACATAAATTAACAAAGTAGCTTTTTAGCTTTGTTTATTCAAAATTTCAAAGGGTATAGAAATACGGCGAAAATTCAAAAAATAGCCAATTGTTTCGATAGCTGGCTAGTGCTATAAGGTGCTGTTATTACTAGATAGCAGCACCAGTTAAACTAATAAATTTGAGCTTTAAAGCTTATGCTTCATCGATGCTGTCATCAATATCTAGCTGTGACAAAACAGCGATCATTTCTAGTACGACCATCGCAGCTTCAGAGCCTTTGTTACCAGCTTTAGTACCAGAGCGCTCAATGGCTTGCTCGATGCTATCAGTAGTGATGATACCGTTAGCAACAGGGATATTATAATCCATTGCCACAGCGCTCAAACCTTTGGCCGACTCGCTAGCTACAATATCAAAATGCGGCGTGCTGCCACGGATGATTGCACCCAGTGCCACAATCGCGTCAAAACGATCTGATTCAGCAGCACGTTGGGCCACAAGTGGTAGCTCAAATGCGCCAGGCACACGAATAACAGTAATGTTGCTACCCAGTACGCCATGACGGAGTAGGGCATCGATTGCACCATCAACCAATGACTCAACGACGAAACCGTTAAAACGACCAACAACGATACCAATGCGAGCATCAGCGTTTTGATGTAGGTTACCATCGATATGAGTCACGTCGTTGCGCTGCTGTTGTAAATTCGACATAAAAAATCCTTTGCTTAATAAGCGTTCAATTGAAATATAGGCGTCAATAAGTAGCTAAATAGTCTGATGCGTTCAATCGACTCGGTCGCCTATTATTTTGGCGCTGCCCTAGTTAATTGAACGAAAATAAATGGTTAGCGCTATGATAGCATTTTTTTGGGTTTTATTTGTATATTACGAGCGTGCTAAAGACGCATCTGTATTCCTTGCGCTGCCATATACTCTTTGGCCTCCAATACCGTGTACTCACCGAAGTGAAAAATACTGGCGGCAAGTACGGCATCGACGCCGCCTTCTAGTACACCTTCTGCTAAATGTTGCAGGTTACCGACGCCGCCTGAGGCAATGACTGGTACATTCACTTGGCTAGTGATTTGTTGCATGAGGGCTAAGTCATAGCCTTTTTTGGTGCCGTCACCGTCCATCGAGGTGATTAATAACTCACCTGCACCCAGCTCAGCCATTTTTTTGGCCCAAGCAACCGCATCAATGCCCGTTGGCTTACGACCGCCGTGAGTGAAAATCTCCCAACGTGGGACGACAATGCCATTCACATTGATATCAGCGACACGCTTGGCATCGATGGCAACGACGATACATTGATTGCCGAATTTCTGCGAGGCTTCGCCAACGAACTCAGGGGTAAACACGGCGGCTGAGTTAATCGCCACTTTATCTGCACCAGCATTAAGCAAGTTGCGGATATCAGCGATTTTACGCACGCCGCCGCCAACAGTCAGCGGAACGAATACCGTTTCTGCCATGCGCTCAACAGTATGATAAGTGGTATCGCGCTCATCATTAGTCGCAGTAATATCCAAAAAAGTAATCTCATCAGCGCCTTGTTCGTTGTAGCGGCGGGCGACTTCGACAGGATCGCCTGCGTCTTTGATATCGACAAACTGTACGCCTTTGACCACGCGGCCATTGTCAACGTCCAAGCAAGGAATGATACGCTTTGCTAACATAGGGTCTTTCACCTTATAATCAATTCATAGGCGCTAGTCTAGCAAAATCACTGCTATTTCAGGCAGGTTTTCGCAAGATTATTACGCTTTTTACCATCGTTTGATCATGCGCGGTACAATTGCTGTCATTACCGCATAAACTTATCCTATTCAACTTCTTATCCAATTGCTATAAGTGAGATGTCATGTCTGTCTATACCCAGTTAACCGATGACCAGTTTGCCGCCTTTTGCCAAAGCTTTGGCGTGTCGTTTGCCCGCGCGATTCCGATCACTCAAGGTATTAAAAACTCAAACTGGTTTATTCAAACGACTGACGATGTAGATGGCACATACTCTTACGTGTTCACATTGTTTGAAGAGCGTCCGCCCGCTGATATCGAGAAAATGGCCGTTATTCTTAATCAATTAAATGGCAAGCTACCAGTCGCTGCGCCACTAGCCGTTATTGAATCAAATAGTTCACAAATGGATGGTGATGATAAGCGCTATGTTATCCATTATGAAGACAAGGCAATTACTTTAGTGCCGTGTTTAGCAGGCTCACATCCTGATCAAACCACGCAAGCAATGTGTCATGACATTGGCGCGGCATTAGCCATGCTGCATGAAACGCTACAAGCACTGCAGCCAAGTGAGCAGTACGGTGTGCCTTTGTACCCATGGGCAGATGTGCGCGACCGTGAAATGCAGTTTATGCCAAGTGACGAAGCTAAGCTGATGAGCGATATCTGGCGCTCTTATTCAGAATTACCACTGGCAACTTTGCCAAAAGGTCTGTGCCATTTAGATATGTTTGCCGACAATACCTTATGGAATCTACAAAAAGGCGAAGCGCGTTTGACGGGCCTTTTGGACTTTACTGAAGTCAGTGTCGAGCACTATGTGATGGATATTGCCATTACCATAAATGATTTTTGTACCACGTGGGGCGTTGCAGAACAAGGCGAATCCGTTAACTTTGATCGCAGTAAAATGGCGGCGTTCTTACAAGGTTATGAATCGATCCGCCCGCTAAACAGTGATGAAAAGCGTGCACTACCTGTTATGCTAGCAAAAGCCGCGGTGATTTTCTGGTTATTACGCCTAAATGTGATTCACTACAATCGTACCGAAGGTCGTACGGGTGATAACATCATGGTCAAAAACCCTGATTTGATGAAACGTTTGGCCGCTTATCATTGGGCGCATGTTGAAAAGTCGCAAAATACCGTATTTGTACTATTAAGCAAACCAGACAATCAAATAGTTGGTGTATTTAGCAGTATCTCGCAAGCTGAGCAAGCGCAGGAAACATTAAATAGTAGTGAGTTTGCAATCAAAGAATATATGCTAGATCAATTATCGTAAGCATTGCTTATTCATTTATTCTAGTACCAATGCTAGTACCAATGCTAGTACTAATTTTAGCACCGAAACCTTAGAGGCGACCCCATGACCGATCAAGTTGATAACTGGCACAAACTGGCGCGCTATGATACCAATATGCAGGGTGAGCTGCATGCCAATCTGCTACGTAATAACGGCATAACCGTGTCCTTGCAGCCGCTCAGCGCTATTCCTGGTATGAACTCTGGTATCGTTCTCTGGGTAGAAGACACCGACTTGGCAGAAGCTCAGCGCATATTGGATACCATCCCAACTGATGGTGCCGCTTTGCTTGATGAGATGAGTGATGCTGACTTTGATGCGCTATCTGCCAATCAAAGCAATAGTACTCAAGGCAATGCTACTCAAGGCAACTCAATAATAGACGACAATAACGGCGGTACTTTATAAATGTGTCAACTCTTAGGAATGAACTGTAATACCCCAACGGATATTGGCTTTAGCTTTGCAGGATTTCGCAAGCGCGGCGGTATGACGGACAGTCATGAAGATGGTTTTGGTATTGCCTTTTTTGAGCGCAGCGAATGCAGCAATAATGACAAAACCAACGATGAGACGGCAAATGACTCAACGGGTCTGCGTCTGTTTCATGATAATCGTCCAAGCCATCTGTCGCCAGTCGCCGATTTGGTTAACAACTATCCAATCAAAGCCATGAATGTCATTGCGCATATTCGCAAGGCGACGCAAGGGCAGAACTGCTTGGCAAATACCCATCCGTTTGTCCGTGAAGTATGGGGCGAGCAGTGGGTATTTGCGCACAATGGGCAGATGAATAGCGAATTTATCAAACGCTGCCAACGATTGCAAGATAACGGCAACGCCTCACACTGTCAGCCAGTCGGTTCAACTGATTCTGAAATGGCATTCTGTTATTTGGTTAATCGTCTAAAAAGTAGCTTTAAGTCGCGTCCTGATGACAAAACGCTGTTTAATTTTTTGACCACACAGTGTCGTTATCTATCTGCCAATGGGTTATTTAATTGCTTGATATCCAATGGCAGGTGGCAACTGGCTTATGCAGGTAGCTTACTGTTTTATCTCACGCGCAAAGCACCATTTGGTGAAGCGAAACTCGCTGATGATGATATGGCGATTAACTTTGGTGATGTGACCACAGACACGGATAAAGTCACGATTTTGGTCACTGTGCCATTGACTGAAAATGAGAAATGGCAGCAATTGGCTGTCAATGAATGCTTAATCTTTCAAGATGGTGATGTCATTTATAAAGACAGTCCAAGCCAGCGCAAGTTCTTAACGGTTGATGAAGGCATTGCAATCGCACGAGCAGTTGGGGCGAGTGTTTAAGAACTAAATTGTTAGTTTTAGAATTGACTTGTACTCTTAGATAGTTTGTTTCATTATCAGAGTCATTATTAATCACGTTATAAATCAGGTGCAGCCATGTTAGGCAATGACATTCAAATAAAACAGCTAATAGGTGTCGGTGATGTACATCTTAGTTTTCTACCTGACCAAAGAGTGTATTGTCTGATTGGTGAAAATGGTATTGGTAAAACCAAGTGTTTAGAAGCTTTGTTTATTTCATACCTAGTACACAATAATGACTTCTTATCTGGTGATTACGCCGTTTTTCCTGAAAGACATTTCCCATTTACAAGCTACATATCTAATTTATCTAGCAAAGCTCTTAAACCACCTACTGGTAACTACTACGACTTTGAAAAAGTTTTTCTGGGGACAAATTATCATAACCTCCCTATAAATTTTGTAGGAGCACAAAGTAGAGGTTATATAAGAGATGGTTCTGAGTATAATAGTTCGATTTCTCGCGATAGTTTTGATGGTATTGGCGTAAAAGAAGAAAGGAAATCTAGCTACTTAGATAGGTTAATAACAGGAGTCGAAAGTACGGGTCTAAAAGATTTAAATATGGATACAGATATTGAAAAATGGATTATTCAACGTGCCCGATCTGCGAATCCATATCAGTCTGTAGAAGACAATAGAGAAATAGAGATTAAAACTTTATTTGACTTACTTAGTAAAATTGACAAACGCATTGATGCAAGCTTTCTTGAAATCTCAGGCAACAATCGCGTATTCATTAAAGTTGCAGATAAGAAAACCGAACTATCCGAGCTTTCTAGTGGTTTTGCCTCAATACTAAAAATCATGCAGTCCATTATCGCAGGTTACAGTTATTTCACTAATGAAAACAATATCGCTCATGTCAAAGGTGTGGTATTTATCGACGAAATCGAAAGCCATCTACATACTAAGTGGCAAGCGACTATTATTCCTACTTTAAAGCGTCTGTTTCCCAACACGATATTTTATATTACCACTCACTCCGCTATTGTTTTGAGCCAACTACAACACGGCGAAGCCTATGAGTTGTACCGTGATAAAGAAGACGGCGTGGTCAAAACAGAGCTGATAGAACATCCAAATAATGCTGCATTTGTAGACCTGCTAAAAGATGCTTTTGATATTGATATCAACAAGCTTAAGCTGGCTCGTGACAATGCTCCACAGCAAACAGAGGCGAAACAAGCATTACTAAGCTTATTAGATGAAAAAATTAAGCAGTTAGAGGTAGGGCAATCATGAAAGAGAAAGAGAAACTGTTAGACACAAACTATCTGATTGGTCTGCTCGAAGGCAAAAGTGATGGAGATGATACTGAGCTTTTACAGAATTTGAAAGATTTGCGCAATGAAATAAAATCAGAAAATGTAGAGGTAGTCATAACTCCACTTATCCGTTATGAGTTCTTACGCTATTTTCTTTGGAAAACTCAAGAAAGTGATATCAAAAAATATATTGATGTCATGAATGGACTAACTACTTTAGACATTAGCCAAGATGTAGCAGATTTGGCTGCAGATTTATATCGATTAGATAAATTCGAAGCTAGCAAAAAAAATATAAACAAGAATATTGATAAACGTCAGTTTGATATATTTCATTTTGCTACAGCTAAGATAAATGGTATAGAACTATTATCCAATGACAAGCACTTACCACAACTTGAAGATTTATATAAACTCTATGAATTAGACAAAATACTCTAGAAACTAACCTAAATACTCCCCACAACACCGTTTAAATTTCTCCCCAGAACCACAAATACACGGTTGCTTTTGTGTCACAGTCATCGCAATCGTCGGATCTAAGAAGTACCAGCGCGCATCATGATTAGCTTTGTTTGTAACCTTTACAAAAGCAGACAGTTCATGGTGTGCCTGTACTTTTTCTTCTAAACTAGCGGTATTATCTTTTGCATTAAAATAAGCCTTAAATTCAACCTGTGCATGACGTTTACCAAGTTTTGGCGTGTGCTCTACAATCTCTAATCCTGCCCAATCTGTCTCTTTTGCCCAACTCTCAATCGCTGCAACATCAAGTAATGCTTGCTGCGCAGGCACTGTGGTCTTGACGATATACTCTGGTTTTACGAGCACAAAGGCGCTATAGCGCGTGCGCATAAGCCGTTCGGCTGTCTCCGCTCTTATACCATCTGCTTTATCAACCTCATCATTATAAAAAGCATCATGATATGGCTTGCAGCAGTCTTGATAGGATAGCGGAGCGTCTGTCGTCTCTGTTGTTGGATTGATTTGGCAAGGGCAAGTATCTGGGTAAGGTTGCATGTTTTACTCTAATTTTTGTTTGGACTCATTCGTTTAGGCTTAATGGTCTTATGATAATTTTATTGCAGCATGCTTTTTATTAATTCTGGCAATATACCGACTTTGAGCTGCGCCCATGCTGAAGGATCACTTAGTCGTGACCAAAACATCTCAAAAGGTGGGGCGGCATACACCAGTAGCCCCAGAATAGTATATAAAAGCAGATACCACCATTTGTCTTTTGGCTGATAAAATTTCATTGCCGTGCCCGATGAACGTTTCATTTTCATATTGGACAGATTGACGCTATACAGCTCGTCCAATGATAAGTGCACCATCGCGCCCCCAAATAAAAACAGACCATAAAACCAGCTAGTCGTCAGTGGTAGGTGCAAGCCATAATAACTTAGGCACGTCAGACCCAATCCCAGTATCGCCATATACGGCACAGAGTGGATGACGCCGCGATGCACCGTCATAGTAGTAAAAATATGAAAAACGACATAACGCATGAAACCGTAGCCTGCTAGCCACAATACTATCAATGCCAGTAAGCTCAAGTCACTACGCCAATGCATGACCAGACCAAAAGCAAATATGAACGAGGTGATATTAAAACCGAGCTTAATCGGTGTTGAATTATCAGAATCCAAGTCTGGCAGCAATCCACCGATAGTACCAAGCGCTACGCACACCAAAAACCCTGAATCATCAATCAATCCAGCTTTATAAACCGTCAAACTCAGTGTGCCGCTGACCATAAAGGCGACATTTAAGTGGGTATTAAAATTTGCCATAAAACTCATTCATCCATAGCGCTCAAAAAGTCCTTTCGAGCGGCGTATCTAGCAGTAAAAAAGCGCACCATGATACCATAGACCGTCCATACGTCTAATAGAGATAGCCCGTAAGAGAGAGCTTCTATGCCTGCCAATGATTTACCCGCCACACTTAACTCTGATACTCATACTAAGCAGCTGCCGGTAGTAGAAGGTCAGCTTGATAACAGCTTTGCTGATATTGATTGGCAAGCACCATGGTTGTCACATATCGTTCAACTACATTACCTCAGCAACAGCATTGAGCATCTTAGTAGGCCAAGTCAGCAGAATAGCTTAAGTGAATCGGATAGTTTAGATGAGCACGATATAAATGCTTCTGACATCAATACGCCTGACACGATTGCCAAAGTCTTAAAAACGGCGATGATGCAGCAGGCTGAACATCTGCAACAGCCGTTACGACATACTAAACCTGCTCATGATCACAAATCTCAGACGCTACAGTTCGTCTCTCAAAATTCATTGCCTGAAGGGGAAGCCTATGAGCATTTCATCGGCACAACTGGCAATATCCCGACGCGTGATAATTTGCATGACTTGTTTAATGGCAGTATTTGGCTGACCTTTCCGAAGACTAAAGCTATGCTCAATTACTACCATATGCTAGAAATCGCAAAGCAGGGTATTAGTGAGCGTCGAGGGCGTGTGCGCGACACTATTACTGTCTTTGATGAGAATGGCGCAGTGCTAGTGACTTTTGATGCTAATATCGGTAAAGCATTAATTGATTTTGACTGGCAGGCAAGTTTGGTGAAACCGCGTGCTAAATGGGACAACCCAACTCAGCCTGATAACAGCGCTCAAGCCGCAGTTTATATCTTTGGCCATGCATTGCTTGAGCAGTTGGTACACCCACGCAAACCTCTATGCGCTCACAGCATTGTCATTCACGTTGCACAAGAATTCTTTACCTTATCATTAGCTGAACGTATGCGCTATTTGGATGACAAAGTTGCCGAATACATGGATACATTATTATCAAATGATGACGTCAAACCGCGCCAGCTTGCGCCGTTACCGATTTTAGGGGTGCCGCATTTTTGGGCAGAAAATGCAGATACTGGCTTTTATGAAGACAGCTACGTGTTCCGCAGTGGACGACGTAAAAAAGACAAAAAGTAAATAGAAAGATATTGCTTAAGAATAGCTCGCTAAACCGTTGTTACGTTTACGATTGTGCCACGATTCGACAACGTCTAGACGTTAACAAAGCCTTGTATGTTTGTTATGGTAAAAGGGAGTTTCTGTTAATCACTACAGATACGATTATCTCTTTTGTTAACACGGACTCATATCAGACAGTTTTGCGAAACTGCGATATTGATTCAAGACAGATCAATCATTTATTGAGCCACCAGTCATACATAAACTTATAATAATTTATGTTCAGGATTTATAACAACGATAAGGAAGCTATCATGAGTGATATTTTTGATGTAAAAGACACCCTTTCGGTTGCTGGCAAGGAACATGCCTACTACAGCCTGCCGAAGCTGACCGAAACTTATGAACATATCAAGACACTACCATTTTGTATGAAAGTGGTACTAGAAAACCTATTGCGTAACGAAGACGGCGGCCAGTCGGTTGGCAAAAACCATATCGAAGCGGTTGCCAACTGGGATGCAGGGGCTGAGGCGTCAAAAGAAATCGCCTTTATGCCAGCGCGTGTGGTATTACAGGATTTCACTGGTGTACCTTCAGTAGTCGATTTGGCTGCGATGCGTGATGCAGTGGTCGAGCTTGGCGGTAAGGCTGAGCAGATCAATCCGTTTATCCCTAGTGAGCTGGTCGTCGACCACTCTGTACAGGTTGATGCTTATGGCCGCGAAGATGCGCTAGATTTGAATGAGAAGATTGAATTTAAGCGTAATAATGAGCGCTATGAATTTTTGCATTGGGGCAAGCAAGCCTTTGAAAACTTCGTCGTGGTACCACCAGCGACAGGTATCGTGCATCAGGTTAACCTTGAATATCTAGCCCGTGTCGTGATGGCAGCAGACGTCGATGGCGAGCTGACAGCTTATCCAGATACAGTGTTTGGTACAGATAGCCATACTACGATGATTAATGGTATTGGCGTGCTTGGTTGGGGTGTGGGCGGTATCGAAGCTGAAGCCGCGATGTTAGGCCAACCGTCTTCGATGCTGATTCCACAAGTGGTCGGCTTTGAGCTAAAAGGCAAGCTAACCGAAGGCGTCACGGCGACCGATTTGGTACTACGTGTCGTTGAGATGTTGCGTGCACATGGCGTAGTGGGCAAGTTTGTCGAGTTTTATGGCGAAGGCTTACACAGTATGCCGCTAGCGGATCGCGCCACCATTGCCAACATGTCACCAGAGTATGGGGCGACTTGCGGTATTTTCCCAATTGACCAAATGGCGATTGATTATCTGCGTCTATCAGGTCGCGAAGAAGCGCAGATTGAACTGGTCGAAAAATATGCTAAAGCGCAAGGTTTATGGCACGATGCCGATACGCCAGCGGCGACTTATTCGAGCAAGCTAGAGCTCGATCTGTCGTCAGTACAGCCCGCATTAGCAGGGCCAAACTTGCCACAGCAGCGTATCAATCTGTCTGATATGCATGAGAAGTTTGGCGAAACGCTAGAAAAAATGACCAAAGATCGCAAGTCAGAAGTCGAAGGCAAAGTACGCTTTGACCAAGAAGGCGGCGAGCAAGAGCAAGCGGAACACTTGGCGGCTGAGCCGAATATCGAAGTTGATACTAGTGATGATAATGCAGGTTATGCGCCAGCAAACAATGTCTTCTCAAATGTCAGCATCAATGACAAACAACACAAGTTACGAGACGGGTCGGTAGTTATTGCTGCTATTACTTCTTGTACCAATACTTCCAATCCAGCAGTAATGATTGGTGCAGGTCTAGTGGCCAAAAAAGCTGCTGCCAAAGGTCTTAAAGCCAAGCCTTGGGTTAAGACATCGCTTGCACCGGGTTCTAAAGTGGTCACCGACTATCTTGAGAAAACTCATCTGATGGATGAGCTAGAAAAAACGGGCTTCTATTTAGTCGGTTATGGGTGTACCACGTGTATCGGTAACTCAGGGCCATTATCAGAAGAGATCGAAAAAGGCATTGAAGAAAACGACTTAGTCGCAGCAGCGGTACTGTCTGGTAACCGTAACTTTGAAGGTCGTATTCACTCGCATGTCAAAGCCAGTTATTTAGCATCACCACCGTTGGTCGTTGCTTATGCGCTAGCAGGTACAGTCGATATCGATCTGACGACTCATCCACTAGGCCAAGACCAAGATGGCAACGATGTATTCTTAAAAGACATCTGGCCAACTTCAGAAGAAATTAACGAGTTAATTGCCAACAATATCGATGCTGATATGTTCCGCAAAAACTATGGCGAAGTATTTGACGGTAGTGCAGCGTGGAACGCAATTAGTTCAGCGGATAGCCAATTGTATCCATGGGATGAAGGGTCAACGTACATCAAAAACCCACCGTTCTTTGATGGTATGACCATGGAGCCAGAAGGTATCCCTGATATCGAAGGCGCGCGTATCCTAGGTCTGTTCGGTGATTCAATCACCACCGATCATATCTCACCAGCAGGTAATATCGATCCAGACTCACCAGCAGGTAAGTACTTGCAAGAGCGCGGTGTGATGGAAGCAGACTTCAATAGCTATGGTTCACGCCGTGGTAATGATGCAGTCATGACTCGTGGTACCTTTGCCAACATCCGTATCAAAAACACGATGATGGGCGGTAAAGAAGGTGGCTATACTTATTACTTCAAAGATGACAGCGCTACGTTACAAGATGGCGAAGAAATGCCTATCTATAACGCAGCGATGAAGTATAAAGAAGATAAGCGTCCGTTAGTGGTATTGGGCGGGGCAGAGTATGGTTCTGGTTCGAGCCGTGATTGGGCAGCTAAAGGTACCATCCTGCTAGGCGTAAAAGCAGTTTTAACCAGCTCGTTTGAACGTATTCACCGTTCAAACCTAGTCGGTATGGGTGTGCTGCCATTGACGTTTAAAGATGGTCAAAATGCAGAAACCTACAAACTAGATGGTTCTGAAGTGCTGAGCATCACGGGTCTAGATAATGGTGAGAGTAAAACAGCCACGGTTACGGCTACACGTGCTGATGGTTCGGCAGAAACCTTTGAGGTAAATGTTGGTCTACAAACGCCAAAAGAGCGCGAATATGTGCGTCATGGCGGCGTATTGCACTATGTACTACGTCAATTGGCTGCTGAGAGCAAAGAAGCTGGCTAGTAATTAGTTAAGCTTTATATGACAAAAAGCCCAACCTCCTTTAAAGTAGGGGATTGGGCTTTTTTATGGAAGACGTTTTTTCTTCTTGTTACTTTACTCTACGCTTTTTCAGTCAACAGCTTAATTCCTAGCCCCATAAATACGACACCACTTATTTTATTCATCATGGATTCAATTTTTGGATTCTCTCTTAGTTTTTTGCTGAACTTTGACGCCAGCAGCGCCAAACACAAGCACCATATAAAACCTGTGGTGGCAAAAGTCAGTCCCAACATCAAAAATGACAGCATGCCATAAGCATAACTAGCGTCGATAAACTGCGGGAAGAACGCCAAGAAAAATAAAGCGACTTTTGGATTAAAAGTATTGGTCAACACACCTTGCTTATATATTTGCCAACCATCTACAGCCTTTCGGCTAGTCACGTTCTGATCTTTGGACAAATTGTTTGCTATCGAGCTCGAGTTTTTGCTCAGTAGCATTTTTAGACCCAAATAGCACAAGTAAGCCGCACCGATATATTTGACGATCATAAACGCCGTAGGGGAGTTGGCAAGTAACACGGACAACCCTAGCGCCGCCAATAAAGTATGTACCAAAATACCCGAAGTAATGCCAAGAACAGAATAAAACCCTGCTGTTTGTCCTTGTGAAATACTACGGGTGATGATGTACATGCTATCCGTACCTGGCGTTAGGTTTAACAAAATAGCCGCCAAGATAAACCCCAGATAATTCTCGATACCAAACATCGCAATCACTTCCCTTTAATCACGCCAAGCCCCATCATTTATAGTATGTGGCTGCACTTTATAAATATGCTTATCAGGTCGATATTAACGAGTATTAGATAGGTTGGCAATAGTGCTATCAACAGTAAGCTAGCAGCGATTAATAATAAGCTAACGACAATAGAATAGAGGATGTTGAGAAATGACAGACATAAAAAAGCCCAGTCACCATATGATGACTGGGCTTTTTTATTGTTCGCTTATTAGTCTAATCTGATGCTAAGCAAAAGTGCTAATAAGTGACGCCGAATAGTGGCGTCCCCAGGGGGATTCGAACCCCCGTTACCGCCGTGAAAGGGCGGTGTCCTAGGCCTCTAGACGATGGGGACGCATAGAATGTTATAACCAGTGGTTACAACGGTACTTCACAATATCAGATAGCTTAGTGAATAAGCATTGCCTAGGTGCTGATATCGTCCTACTAGCGAGTATTTATTATTACGTTTCAGTAATACTGAGCGTTGCTATAAATAAGTATGGTGGAGCTAAACGGAGTCGAACCGTTGACCCCTTGCATGCCATGCAAGTGCTCTACCAACTGAGCTATAGCCCCTCGCTAAGAGTGTGCGTATTTTATGTAAGAGCGGCAGTCTTGTCAACCACTATTTTAAAAATAATTCATAAATATGCGAAAAAAAGTGATTTAGCCTGTTTTAAAGGCTCAACAAGCCCAAATTAGCGTGGATTTTGCTTAAGTGCGATCTCTTTTAGGGCTTTATCGGTATAAAACTCTTCTTCGCTGCCATCAGAAAAAATAATCGCACAGCATTCAGTTGGCATATATTGACCGCCTTTTTCTCGGATTGTTCTGATACTTTTGACGCCAATGATGTCATATTCGCCCAATTTATCTAGATTATGCTTGGTGTAACTACAGTAAGTGTTGTATATCCATTTTAAGTCTTCGAAGTCTTGGCCCTTGGTCAGGGTCAAAGTTGCATCAAACAGCTCCTTTACGATGGCATCATAATATTTCTGTGCTTCTTTTAGGGTATTAAAGACATAATCTTTGCTTTCTATCGTGACGGTTTTGGCAGCCATGTTTATTTCCAACTAAAATATTGAGTAAGAGGTTTTTATATTCTGAGAGTAGTAGTACTTATTAACAACGAAAAAAGGGTCAGAGATGGCCTGACCCTTTTACATTCGACAAGTTTAGCTAATTAACTGTTTAGCAGATAAGTTATTCAGCTTCTGAACTATTCAGCAGCAGCTAAGAAATCTGGCAGTTCTGCCGCTTGTTTCTCAAGTTTTTTCAGTTTCTTTTTGCCAAGGCCGCCTAATACATCAACGGCATGACGCAAGCGAGTCAGAGTCATGTCAGCACCGATAATCGCCATAGAGTTCATGACTGGCGTCGATGAGGTGCTACCAGCGATAGCGATAAAGAACGGCGCCATAAAGTCACGCATCTTAATATCCAGATGAGCAGCAAGGCCTTTTAGCGTGGCATAGATGTTTTCTTCTGACCACGTTGGCAGGACTTCTAACTGCCAAAGCGCTAATTGCAGCATCTCGATAATTTGCTCAGGGGTGAGTGATTTATGAGTAAAGCTTTCAGCATTGATGTCAGGTAGGTTTTGGAAGTAGAAACCACCCCAATTAACCGCATCAGATAATAGCTCGATACGTGGCTGAATCGCCGCTGCGATAGCGGTTAGTTTGTCACTGTTACTGGCCCATTCAAGGATTTTATTCTTTAATTCTTCAGGGCTAAGCGCACGTAGCCATTCTGCATTGAGCCAGTTTAGCTTTTCGATATCGAAGATAGGGCCACCAAGCGACACACGCTGAATATCAAAGCTGGCAATCATTTCTTCTAGCGTAAACTGCTCAGCATCATTGGGCATTGAGTAGCCCATACGACCGAGATAGTTTAACAATGCTTCAGGTAGCACGCCTGCATCACGATAGTAGGTGATAGAGGTTGGGTTTTTACGTTTAGACAGTTTTGACTTATCTGGGTTACGCAGTAGCGGCATGTGGCAAAGCGTTGGCATTTCCCAACCAAAATAATCATAAAGCAGTTGATGCTTAGGCGCAGAGTTCAGCCACTCTTCACCGCGCATCACATGGGTGATTTCCATCAAATGGTCATCGACGACGTTGGCTAAATGATACGTTGGCATGCCGTCTGTTTTTAGCAGTACTTGCATATCGACTTGAGTCCAAGGGAACTCAACGGTGCCACGTAGCATGTCTTGTACCTGACAAGTGCCTTCGGCCGGTACGCGCATACGAATCACGTGCGGTTTGCCCTCGCTTACCAATTGCTCGGTGGTTTCTGGTGCAAGGTGAGCACAGCGACCATCATAACGAGGGGTCTCGCCATTGGCCATTTGCTCAGCACGCATGGTATCTAGCTCTTCACTGGTACAGAAACAGCGAAACGCATGGTCTTTTTCTATGAGTATCTCGGCGTGTTTGGTATAAATGTCGCTACGCTCGCTCTGACGATAAGGGGCGTGTGGACCACCGATATCTGGACCCTCGCTCCAATCTAGACCAACCCAGCGTAAGGCGTCCAAAATCATTTGTTCTGATTGCTCAGTCGAGCGAGTCTGATCAGTGTCTTCGATACGTAAGATGAATTCGCCACCGTGCGCTTTGGCAAAAGCCAAGTTAAACAGGGCAATATAGGCAGTACCTACGTGTGGGAAGCCAGTTGGCGATGGGGCGATACGCGTACGTACAGGGCGCGTGCTGTCAGTAGAGGTTTGCATGATAAAAGTCTCAAAGTTTGCTATCGATATAAGCTATTAGTATAAATAGCGATGAAAGATATGAAGTCGATGTTAAGAAATAGCGTAAAATATAGCGCTAGTATAACAGAGACATGTGATATTTTTAATGAAAAGCCCTTCTAGTGCTTGACTACAGGTGTATCCTTGCGATAATAATGCTAAGCAAGTCATAACTTGTTTATTTTCATCTAATTACTGGCCAGTATGGTCGTCATCTATTGAGTTGTTTGTGTCCCTATCAAAGTCTAAGCCAAAATCGAAAGCCAGTCCTTCTGCCGCCGCTGATCTCTCTGCGTCAGTGTCTAATCCTTCTGCTGTAAAGGATGCGTCTACGCAAGATGTCGATCTGGATGTTACTCACGCCCGTCATGAGGGCGATATCACGTCTGATGAATTAAGTTTTGTCCATGATGCGGTGCTGCTGCAAGAGACTGTCGCAGCAGTACTGGGTGTAAAATCCTTGCCTAAGCAAAAAGAAGGCGACCAAAATAGCTTAAATATAAGTGGTATCTATGTTGATGCGACCTTTGGCCGTGGCGGCCATAGCCGACTGCTATTAAGTCAACTCGCAGATGACGCCACACTGATTGTCTTTGACAAAGATCCGACAGCCATCAGCGTGGCGCAAGAGCTGGCAAGCAAAGACAGCCGTGTGCGTGTGGTGCATGATAGTTTTGCGACGTTGACCGACAGTCTGGCTGCTATGGGCATCACTGAAGTTGATGGGTTAATGGCGGATTTGGGTATTTCATCACCGCAGATTGATGATGGTAGTCGTGGCTTTAGCTTTATGCGTGATGGGGCAGTAGACATGCGTATGGACACCAGTCGTGGCCAGTCAGTTGCCGAATGGCTTGAGAAAGTCGATGATGAAACGTTGGCCAATGTGCTTTATGAGTTTGGCGAAGAGCGTCATAGTCGCCGTATTGCCCGCGCTATCAAACAAATGGAGAGCTACGAGTCTACACTTGAGCTGGCAGAAGTCATCAAGGTAGCGCATCCCAACTGGCAGCGCGGCAAACATCCAGCCACACAAAGCTTTCAGGCCATGCGTATTTTTATTAACAATGAGCTGGGCGATGTTGACGATTTTTTAGCGCAAAGTATTCCTATCTTAAAATCAGGCGGGCAGCTTGCGGTCATTAGCTTTCACTCATTAGAAGATCGCCGTATCAAGCAGTTTTTGCAGCGACATAGCAAAGGGCAATATCCAGAAGACGAAAACCTGCCAATGCCGCCGAATCGTCCGCGCTATTTTAGCAAGCCAAAACGTGTTGGCCCAAGCAAAGCTGAGACGAGTCAAAACCCGCGTGCGCGCAGTGCATGGTTGCGTATGGCAACTCGCACCGACACAGCTTATGAGCAGACAACAAAATTATAGAACAACATGATGCCACAAGTCATAGTCGAATAAGATTGGTGAGTTGTCAAAGATTGCTAATGTTTGTCTAAATGATGCGCAAATGTCCTAATGGCTACGCCACTGTTAAAAATCTGTAAATATTGTCTGTTAGGCTCAGCAGTTGATTTTTATCTGCATGATAGTTGCACGGATTTATATGTAGTATAGCCATACAATGTGTTTGGTTGTGGTATGGCATATTGATAGCCATGAGTTGTGATGACTTGTGGCGCCTAAATA
The DNA here is from genome assembly GCF_022129405.1 of Psychrobacter sp. Ps2. NCBI lineage: Bacteria > Pseudomonadati > Pseudomonadota > Gammaproteobacteria > Moraxellales > Moraxellaceae > Psychrobacter > Psychrobacter sp. Ps2. The sequence goes on from NZ_JADQAM010000024.1 coordinate 48,486, forward strand.
TATTAGCTATTGGATATGTTTTTTACATTCGTTTTTTTAAGTTTAGTTTGTACATTTATAAGTGTCTTTGGTTTTATATTTATCGATGGTATGACCGAATAATGACACGTTCATCTTTCGCAATCCGTTATCTACTCTATCGTTTACGTTCACCTTTTTGAGATCGTCATGGCAATATCTGACAAACCTGCGAATCGCCGCACTGCTACACCTTATAATACCGATGTCGGCGAGCTGTTCGTGCGCCGGTTTAATGTGGTGAGCATTTATGTAATCGTGCTATTGCTATTGGCAGCCACGATTGTATGGAGTGGTATCAAAACTGCCGAAGAAGTTCAGCAATATCATCAGGACTACAAAACTTTGCAAGACATGAAAAAACAAGAACGTAAGCTACAAGTAGAGCATCAGCGTCTATTAATTGAGCAACAAACCTTTAGCGCCACGCCGCAGATTGCCAGTCGAGCGGTTGCTGAATTGGGTATGTATTCGCCAACATTAAAGGATAAGCTGATTATCCAACCTGGCGTCGCAACTGCATTGGTGCCAGTGGTTACAGAAGACTCAGATGAGGATGCATCTGACGTCATCGGGCCACGTGTCTCTACCGATATTTCTCCTGAAGAACCAGCGACGGAGGCAGGACAATGAGTGAGAAAAAGCCTAAATCCACCGCAAAAAACACCAGCAAAAAACCAGCCAGCGGCAAGGTAACCAAACCTCTCCGCCGAGCCAGTGCGGCTAAATCTGGTCAGACGAGCAGCAAGCCCGATAAAGCTGCAAGCAATCGTAAGGCAAAATTGTTTGGACGCATCAAAAAAAGCGACACCCAAGGCGCTTATACCAGTGTAAAAAATCGCAAAAGTAAAATGGTTTTTTCGAGCAAAGCGTCAGGTGCTTCTGCTCTTGGTGGTTTCGAACAAGACAAAAACCGTTTTCGTATGGTTTGGGGTCTAGCGCTAGTTATATTAGCACTACTGATTAGCCGCGCCTATTATATTCAGGTTGCCAACGCACAGTTCTATCAAGACAAAGGCAATGAGCTTATTACCAGTGAACGCACCCAAAAATCTTATCGCGGTATGATTACCGACCGTAATAATCTACCGCTTGCAGTCAGTGCGCCGCTCGCGACAGTTTCGTTTAGTCCACATGATTATTCTCGTGAATATTACGAGCTAAAGCGCATTATCATCACCAATCCTAGCAGTCCACAATTACAAGCGCGTATGCAAAAGCGTCTAGATAATATGGACCTGACAAAGCTAGCCGCTGCTGCCAATATCTCGGTCGATGAGTTGAAAAAAGTCACTGCTATTGATGACAGTATTGATGTGACCGATGAGAAAGCGGTAAAAGCTGCTTTACCATCTGGTGCGGGCTCACACTATTTGCCACTGCTTAATAAGGTCACACCTGAGATTGCCCAAAGCGTCAGCTCACTTGATTTCCCAGGCGTCTACGAAAAGAATTTCTTTCAGCGTTATTATCCACAGCCACAGTCCAATGCACAGCTACTGGGCTTTATGGGTCAAAATGCCAAAGATCCTGAAGGCGGTTACGAAGGCCGTGCTGGTATTGAGCGTCAGTATGAAAAAGATCTGGCGGGTGATGATGGGAAAGTTTTGGTTCTAAAAGATGCTAAACAAAACAGCCTAAAAGAAATCAAACAAATCGAGCCAGAAGTACCTGGCAAAGATGTGGCATTAACGATTGATTCGCGTTTACAGTATTTGCTGTATAAAGAGCTAGAAAAGGCTGGGCGTTTGCAAAAAGCACGCTGGTCAACGGGTATGATCGTTGATGTGCAGACTGGTGAAGTGTTGGCATTATCAACATGGCCGTCGTTTAACTCAAACAACCTTAATGAGATGACGGGTGAAAACCAGCGTAACCGCGCATTGTTAGATGTGTTTGAGCCAGGTTCGGTAATGAAACCGTTTACCGTGGCGGCAGCGCTAGACTCGGGCAAATATACGCCAACGACTTTGATTGATACCAATCCTGGTTCGATTCGCGTACGTGGCTATACCATTCGAGATCATAATAATTTGGGCATGATTAACATGGCCACGCTATTACAGAAATCTAGTAACGTTGCCTCGACCAAGATTGCGCTATCACTGCCAGCCGATGCTATTAGTAATATGCAACGACAGTTTGGCTTTGGCTCAAAAACACCTTTGCAATTCCCAGGTGAGGGCAGTGGTTTAATCGTCACGCCAAAAGAAAAAGAAACCTCGCGTCGTGCGACGGTTAGTTATGGTTATGGTCTACAAGTGACATTGGCACAGGTTGCACAGGCGTATTCAGCCCTAGCAGCAGGTGGAGTCATGCATCCATTAACTTTAATTAAAGATGACAAGTCGCAGCCAAGCAAACGTATTATGGCGCATGAGCAGGCAATGTCGATTGTACAGATGCTTGAGAGCGTGACTGAGCCTGGTGGTACGGCGAAAGCCGCTGCCATTGACGGATATCGCGTGGCAGGTAAGACGGGTACGTCACGACGTATCAATCCAGATGGTGGCTATTATACCGATCAGTATCGTAACGTCTTTGCTGGCATGGCACCTGCATCTAATCCAAAGCTGGTAGGCGTGATGCTTATCGAAGATCCGCGCGGTCAGATTTATGCTGGTCTAACGGTCGCCCCTGTCTTCCACAATGTGATGAAAGAAGCATTGCGATTGTATAATGTGCCTTTGGATAAGCCACTAAAAACGGAAGCGCAGTAAGCGTTCAATTATTTTAAATGTCCAGTTCTACTGAGCTGACACGTTTTAACTGTTTAGGATTTATCTATGACTATATCATCGCTAGATAGCGCTACTGTTACTTTACAACAGCTTATAGATGCCAATAAAAGCCAGCCGCAAAAACTGGCTGAGCAGCTTACAGCGATGATAGCAGCATCGATTCAGGAAGAATCCAATCAGGTAGGTTCAGATCAATCCCAGTCTATTGCCCATATTCAGTTTCAACAGTTTCGCTTAGACAATCGCCAGTTGGAAGCGAATGACGTATTTGTCCTTTTAAAAAGTCAAACAGCCAATTCTGAAAAAAGTCGCGACTATTTACTGCAAGCCGCTGAACAAGCCGCGTTTATTCTCTCAGAGATTGACCCTAGTATTTTGCTTAGCGAAGCAACAAATCTCTCAAATACCAGTAGTGAACCGCAGACGGATAGTATGCAGCAACTAGCAGCATTGCCGTGCCCTGTCTTATACGTTCCTAACATTCGCGACTTTTTGGGTAGCTTAATTCAAGCGCGCCTGCAATATCAGCAGCCAGTGACTCTACCGACCGTGGTTGCGGTGACTGGTACGAATGGTAAAACAACCATCAGTCAATTAGTGGCACAGCTTACCCAGTTGATGGGTCAGAGTAGCGCAGTGATGGGTACGGCAGGTAATGGTCGACTTGGCGCTCTAGTACAAGCAAGTCATACCACGGGCGATGCTTTAGCTGTCCAGCAATTCCTATATCAAATGGGAACAGAAAAGGCTGAGATATTGGCATTAGAGGCCAGCTCTCACGGGTTGGACCAGCAACGTCTACAAGGTATGCCAGTCACTGTGGCGATTTATACCAATTTGAGTCGTGACCATTTAGACTATCATGCCGATATGGCAGAATATGCCGCTGCCAAAGCCAAGCTGTTTGATAAAGCTCATTTCCCAGATTTGACCCATGCCATTATCAACATCGATGATGAGCACGCTCAGGTTATGTTAGATATGGCAAATGCCAGCGGTTTGACGGTATGGACATACAGTTTGGATTCATCAAAAGCGGCTACTTTTGTTGCCGCTGATATCATACCAAGTCTGCAAGGCGTCAAAATAAAACTGCGTATTGAGTTTGGTAATGAGAGAACTGACAACATGGAGATTGTCAGTCCATTATTAGGTCGCTTCAATGTAGCCAATTTGCTCGCAGCGATAGCAGCTGTCGTAGCACTCGATGTTGACTTAGCCATGAATATTGAGCGTATTGCGCCTGCTGTTGCACAGTTGCAAGGTGCGGTTGGGCGTATGCAGCGTGTACCGTCAAATGATGGCTGCTTTATCGTTGATTATGCGCATACTCCAGACGCTCTAAGCCAAGTGCTAGCAAGTTTAAAAACCCACTGTAAAGGTCAGCTATGGGCAGTATTTGGTTGCGGCGGAGATCGCGATGCAGGCAAGCGACCGTTGATGGCGCAAGCAGGTCTGGCATGTGCTGATCAAGTTGTTTTGACTGCGGATAATCCACGTACCGAAGACCCAAATGTAATTTTGCAAGATATGCAGGCTGGTATGACAGCTGAGCAATATCAACGAACCCATATTGAACCTGCCCGCCAAACCGCTATTGAGTATGCAGTTAGTCACTCAGGTGTAGATGATATCGTTGTCATCGCAGGCAAAGGTCACGAAACCTATCAAGAGATTAATAACGTCCGCTATGATTTCGATGACAGTGTTGTTTTGCAGCAGGCATTGAATCAGACGGGACGTGTGTAATTGGTTGGCTCGCGTTACATGCATTAGTAAAAATTGATCATTAAATATAAAAATTAAGTAGTCATCATATAAGGTAATCATTATGACAGCCGACACCGATAATACTGCCCAATCGCAAGGACTCTATGTCTGGCAAATGGACAATCTGCTCGCAGCGACCACGTCGCTCGATGGGCATTGGCAACTACCACAAGGCCATGCAGCAGAGCAGACTGCTTTAGCCAGTAAGCGGATAGCCACTGATACTCGTACGATAAAGCCAGGCGATATATTTTTGGCGCTAAGCGGCGATAATTTCGATGGTCACGATTATATCGAGACAGCGATACCAAAAGGCGCTGTTGCCGCTGTCGTCTCGCGTCCTATTTCGTTGTCCGGCCCAAATGCTATTCCGCAATTGGTGGTCAGCGATACCCGTTTGGCGCTAGGTCAATTGGCAGCGTATCGTCGTCAGCAGCATACAGATTTAACCGTGATTGCTATTACGGGTTCTAGCGGCAAGACCACTTGCAAAGAAATGCTAGGCAGTATTTTTGGTAGATTGGCACCGACCTTAATCACTCGTGGTAACCTCAATAACGATTTGGGTGTACCAATGATGCTGCTTGAGCTATCAGATCATCATCGCTATGCTATTTTAGAGTTGGGTGCAAACCATATTGGCGAGATTGCTTATACGACTGAAATCGTTCAGCCTGACGTGGCCTGTATCTTAAACATCGGTACAGCGCATTTGGGTGAATTTGGTAGCCGTGAAGGTATCTGCCAAACCAAAGCAGAGATTTACCATACGTTGACGGACGCGCAGTTTGCGATTGTTCCTGATAAGGATGATTTTACCAATCAGCTACGCCGTATCGCTGAAAAGCACACCTCACATGTGATTGGCTTTGGTAATACAGATGTCAGCGCAAGCCATCTAGACGTAGAGCCTGAGCGTAGCGAATTTAAGCTACATATCGGTAACCAAGTCCATGATATCAACTTGCCATTGGCAGGTGAGCACAATGTCAATAATGCCTTGGCTGCTGCTGCCTGTGCGCATGCGCTAAATATTGAAGTAAGTGACATTGTGATTGGACTCGAAAACGCACGTCCTGCTAAAGGTCGTCTAAATAGCCAGATACTTGGTATGCATCGTCTCATTGATGATACTTATAATGCCAATCCTCATTCGGTACGTGCCGCCGCCAAAGTATTGGCCGCGCAAACCGGTACGCAAGTTATGGTACTGGGCGATATCGGTGAGTTAGGCGAGGCGGCCATCAGTGAGCATCAAAGCTTGGGACGTACTATTGCGACCACAGGTATCAACGTGCTGCTTTGTGTTGGCGAATATGCCCCTTATACCGTTGCGGGTGCGCAAGAGGTCTCTGATATCAGTGCGCATGCCTTTGCTGACAAAGAAGGTTTATTACAGTATTTACAGCCGTATTTGCAAGCGCAACAAGCTAAGCCTTGTACTGTGTTGTTCAAAGGCTCTCGTTCCATGGGAATGGAAACACTTATTCATGCGCTAGTAGAGGAGTAGGCGGTGTTAGTTTGGTTGTTCGGCTGGCTTGGCCAGTATTATACGCCGTTTTCTGCGGTTTCTTCGTTGACGCTACGAGCATTGCTTGCCGTTGTTACCGCCCTTGTATTTAGCATGATGTTTGGTGGCCGTGTCATTCGGCACTTGCGTTCGCTCAAATATGGTCAGGCCATTCGTAATGATGGGCCTCAATCGCATTTGGCCAAGACTGGTACGCCAACCATGGGCGGGGTATTGATCCTAAGTGCGATTGGTATATCGACGCTACTATGGGCACGACTAAACAATCCTTATGTTTGGATTTTGCTCGTGGTTATGGTTATCTTTGGTGCCGTCGGTTGGGCTGATGATTGGCTAAAAATTAAGTACAAAGATCCAAAAGGCTTAATCGCGCGCAAAAAGTATTTTTGGCTGTCTATGGGGGCACTGTTTGTCGGTGTGTCTTTATATTATATCGCCACGCTACAACCCGATATCAACACCACGCGTGAGATGCAGGATCTGCTATTGCCAGTATTCAAAGACTGGATGATTCCATTTTCAGTAGTGCCATTTGGTATTGGCTTCATCATCTTTACTTACTTTGTGATTAATGGTGCTTCTAACGCAGTCAATCTAACCGATGGTTTGGATGGTTTGGCGATTTTGCCAGTCGTTCTCGTCGCTGCAGGTTTGGGCGCGATGGCCTATGTATCAGGCGATGTACGCTTTGCTGATTACTTACATGTGCCTTATATTCCTTACAACTCCGAAGTCATCATCGTCTGTGGCTCAATGGTCGGAGCAGGTCTTGGTTTCTTATGGTTCAACGCGCATCCAGCACAAGTATTTATGGGTGATGTTGGCGCGCTAGCATTGGGTGCAATGCTAGGTACTATCGCCGTGATGACCCGTCAAGAGATTGCCTTTGCGATTATGGGTGGTTTGTTTGTCGCAGAAGCGCTATCAGTGATGTTGCAAGTTGGCTCGTACAAACTACGCAAAAAACGCGTCTTCCGTATGGCACCGCTGCATCATCATTTTGAGGAAATTGGCTGGAAAGAAACGCAAGTGGTGGCAAGATTTTGGATTATTGCCATTATCCTTGTCATCCTCGGGTTAATGACGCTAAAGCTGCGTTAAGCTATAGCAGTCGAATATCTATATAGATATTAATTTGCAAAACTCTAAAAAGCCGTTTCAATCGTGATTGAGACGGCTTTTTGTCGCTCATGACCCATGAATTTTGTTAAAATACGAAGCATATTGCTATCACTTTGAGATGCCCGTGTCGTTATTTATTTGTCCACTTTGTCAGTCACCACTACAGCCTGCCGTAGATACTTGGCGCTGTGATGGTAGTTTGCACCCTAAGCAAACTTCACATCCCTTTGATGTGGCGCGTCAAGGCTATGTCAACTTACTACCAGTACAACAAAAAAAGTCCAAAGCACCTGGGGATAGCCAAGAATCTATCGATGCGCGTAAGCGGTTTTTGAATCATGGACACTATGCACCGCTCCAAGAGTTAATTAGCCAAAAAATGATAGAATTGCTGTCTAACGATGAGTTAATAGATAAGCAAGATAGCAAGACGGTCAATTGGCTTGATATTGGCTGCGGTGAAGGCTACTACACGCAGGCAATGGCACAAATGGGATCGGATGTTATAGACACGCTGATAGCCGCTGACATCAGTAAGCCTGCAGTGGTTGAGCTGGCCAAAGTCAGTAAAATAGCAGGTCGTCTATGGTATCAGCCGCGCAAAGAAGATACTGCCAAGACGACAGCAGTCTATCCATTAGTGACCAGTGCTGCACATCTACCATTACGCCCGCATAGTATGACGGGTATTAGTAGTATTTTTAGCCCTATTTTGCCCGAGGCGTTTGATAATGTATTGATGGATGGCGGCTATCTGATTATTGCCAAACCTGATGTCGGGCACTTGGCAACGATGCGTGATGCGCTGTTTGATGATGTGCGTGAGCATGATTCTGATAAATTTTTGCAAGAATTGGCACCGTATTTTACGTTGGTTGAGACCTGCTGTGTCAGTACAGAGCTGACGTTATCCGCAGAGGATTTGGCTGATTTGATGACGATGACACCTTACGCTTACCGTGCCCGCAGCGAAAAAAGGCAAGCACTATTGGCTGCCGTAGAAACAGCAGCATTTAGCACAGAGGCAAAGTTTGTGGTTTATATTTTGCAGAAAACGTCTGTTTAGCACATTTAGAGCATAGCAGTCTGGAGTATTGCTATGTTCGCTTTAAACATTAGCCATTAACTTCTAATGAGTTAGGTTTTTCGAATAGCAGAAAGGTCGATATAGAGAGTTTAGCTTAACCGCCTCCGTATTTGCATTCTTCAACAATCAGCCAGACATTCGCGTTTTTATAAATATCCTGTTTACGATGCTTACTGATAAAGCGTAAATACGCTGTCATTTAACCAAACATTACGCCAACACCTAACATGCCTTTAATCGCGCATGCCCTCGTAACAATCGCAACCTTTCTTCAAGTTTCATAAATCTACTTAATACTATAATCATTTATCATTCTCTTTGTCGATAGAGTAAAGCTTTATCACGATAGTTCATTTAACACTAAGTGAATTATCTATAACTACTCTAAATATGAATTCAAAGGAATAAAATGATGAAAAAGATACTAGTTAGCTCGATTCTAGCCGTTACTGCTTGTTTGTCGATGGTTGGTCAGGCCAATGCCGCGCCTAATTTTGATAAGCATCATACAGCTCAGGTACAGCATCAAAAACACAGCAGCAATAAAGAGAGTAATAACTATAAGCATGCCAAAGTTAAGGCAGCAAAATCACATTACAAAGCGAATGTAGTGGCTGCTAAACATAAAGCAATAGCCAAAAATGCTCATGCTAAAAACAGCAATACTAAAAACAGCCACGACAAAAACAATCATGATAAAAACAACCATGATAAAAACAACCATGATAAAAACAACCATGATAAAAACAACCATGATAAAAACAACCATGACCGTCGCTCATAAAAATACGATCCTACCATCCAAAAATAGCGCCTTAATTAGGCGCTATTTTTTTGTTCTTATATGACACTATTGAGCGTTACTAGTTGAGCAAATGCTACTGACTGATAAATGTCATTGATTTAGATGTACCGCTTTTATTAGGCTGAATGAGTGTGACTTTGCTACTCAAAACATCGCCTTTGGCATTGATTTTATAGCATTCTGACGACGTACCTGCAGCATCAGAAGTCAAAAGCAGATTGCCTGAGGTTTCTATACAGAGCCACGCCGTGTTATTTGTATCTTGTGTGAGCGACCAGTCCTGCTTATAGGTGGCGGTTTTCTGACCCATACTGCTGTCAGCATATACGTTTTCAGTGATGAGCTGATTTGAGTCGCCCACCGTAGCTATCTTAGGGATACTTGTCGTTTGGTTAGCGATTGAATACTCACCCGTACTATCCGTAAAACCATGGAACACCAATGGGTTTAGCGTAAAGTAATTGATAGCGACGGACTGATCCGTAATCTGCTGATTCACTGTGTTGATTGTGCTGACTTCTGCGCCTTGTACCATTTTATTATTAAAACGCATGCTGCCTTTAGGGGTTATTTGAATATCTGCGGCTACGCTTTGTCCGCCGACAGTAGCGACCAATTTTTCACTACGTTGTTTGGTATAGATATTGAGTAAGGCAGTCTCAACTGGGTATTGAGTGATTACGTTAGCAGAGTTGTTATTTTGATTGGTATTACCTGTTGCCATGCCGCCCATGCCAGTAGCGCAAGCACTCAATCCGAGTCCTGCTACGATACACATTCCTAGTGTTTTCATCGTTGTATCCTTTAGTTTATTTAAATAAATACTACCGATATTTACTATAATCCAATTTTTGGACAATGGCATCTGCCGAGTATCAGAGACCCTATTGTGATTACATTTTTGTACGATATAGCAATATTGACTAGCATTGATACAAAACTAGATTGAGCATCACAGAAAAATTCAACGCCTTTCTGTATAAAGGTTTAATGATAAAAACAAGCTGATAATAAAACGAATCGTAATAGAATATCTACTCATTTTATGAGTCACTCTCATTCCATGGTACGAATTTTTTAGTTTGGTCAATCAATGTGTTGTTCGATTAGATATATAGTTATTAGACTCATACAACACACGGAATTAAGGCTAAACAGAAGTATTTCAGACAGCAGTAGAAGATGAGTATAGACTGAAAGTCTTACTGTTAAAAAGTATAAAAAATATCTAAAGAAGGGTAGAACAAGATAGAAAAACTGAGGTTTTGCTTAAGCAGAATAAGATTGGCGGTGAAGGAGGGATTCGAACCCTCGATACGCTATGAACGTATACACACTTTCCAGGCGTGCGGTTTCAGCCACTCACCCACTTCACCGTTTTTTGAACGCCTAAGTATAGCGGATACCATTTAAAATGTCACGACTTGCGCGCTATCTTTCTTTATTGGCAAGCGCCTGCTAGGATAGCAAGTATGTAACGGCAAGTATAAATGGTTGAAAGTTGAATGATAAGTTTTAGTAGGCTTAAGTACGGATGTAAGAATAGTGCGATGATGGCAGTATTGCTTGTCGCGACGGGTATTACCCAAGCGCACGCTGATGATCTAACCCAGTGTAGCCAGTCTTTTTATGGGGGTGTTTATCCTGAATTTACCAATACCAAGCTAAAAAAAGACACACAAGCGCTATGCATGGATGGCTTTGCAGTCATGTACTCAGGGGTGTCGCGTACCCCGCTTTGGTCAGCAGAGCATCTCGATCGCACACGTCTGCAACAAGCTAAGCAGATCGATCGTGAAGATAGCTTTCACGAAGAGAGTAAACTACCAAAGTCAGCACGAGCCTCATTATCTGATTATTCAGGATCTGGTTATGATCGAGGACATTTGGCACCCAATGCCAATATGGCCAATCGCAGCCAGCAGTATGATAGCTTTAGCCTAGCCAATATTGCCCCGCAGTCACCACGTAACAATCGCTATATCTGGCGTAATATTGAATCTGCCACTCGGTATTTAACGCAGCAATACGGTGAGGTGTATACCATCACGGGTGTGGCATTTACTGATAAAAAAACCAAGCAGCTCGCTAACCGTGTCCTTGTGCCTAGCCACTTCTTCAAAGCGGTATATATCCCAGCAACCAATCAAGCAGGCGTGTATTACGCACCAAATGATGAGTCAGAACGCATCGATGTGATCAGTATCGATGAGCTGACCACTGAGATTGGCATCGATGTATTACCTATGCTAGATAGTCAGTCCAAATCTCAAGCGTTTGATTTACCATTGAAGGCAGGTGAGAGCTCAGATACCCCTGAGGCACCTGTGGAGGAGCCTGAGTGGATGCTATTTGTCTGGGCTATTTTAGAATGGTTAATTGCACAGTTGCAAGCTTAAGCTGAAAGTAAGACCCAAAAATAGCCTCATTTCGAAAAAAATAAAATGTTACTGATAATAAGGATAATCAAATGATTGAGCCATTCGCCAACGACCATCAAAGCATGCAGATTGGTGATCTTGTCATTGAAAATCAAAAAGACAAGATTATTATATATGGTGATATTGATCTCACTTTTGACGAGTTGGGATACGAGCAAGCCCAACAGCTACATGAACTATCGGGGAAAATCGTACAAGCATTTGCAGATAAAAATCTATATAGCAAGAATGATGCTAAGTCAAAGGAAAATGATGACCAATTAGATAAAGATATCGACAATCCTTTCCTATAAGTCTTTGATATGGTTTTATTTTTATAGAAATAAGAAACTGTAAAAAAATTACTAGGCAAAACCTAAAAATTGCTTATAATGAGTTAAGACATCGCTTGTGTCGCTCGAATCTTTAACCAAAAGCTTATAAGTTGTCATGGTAACTATCATTGAAAAAGGTCGAAACCGTAAAGCTCGTAATGAAAGGTTCTAGCAAAGGATAAGCATAGGACAACAGAAACATAACGTTTCGCGTAATCATTGTATGAAGGGAGTCAATCTATGAAATTATTTACAAAGACCACTTTAGCAGTTGCTGGTATTGGTATTGCTAGCATGGCATTCGCCGCTGACCCATTAGCCAACACTACTTGGCAGACATATGATGAAGGCAAGCCAAAAGGTACGGTAAAAATCACTGAGTCAAATGGTGTGTTGACCGGTACTCTTATTGCTACTAACTCAGCTAAAGGCAAAAAGCACGTTGGTACGACCATTATTAAAGGTCTAAAAGCTGACGGTGGTGGTAAATATAGTGGTGGTACGATTACTGACCCTGAAAAAGGCAAAGACTATCGTATGACTGCAAGCTTAAGCGGCAACACGTTGAAGCTAAAAGGCTATATTGGCCCATTCTCTCGTAGTCAAGAGTGGAAAAAGAAATAAACTAAAGAGTTAGTTTTAGCGTAATACATAAAAATCCCGCGTTACCGAAAGGTCTCGCGGGATTTTTTACGTTTTAGATTCAAGCTTATATTTTATATATTCAATAGGGGAGATCTTTAAACACTAAAATTATAAACGCTGATACTACAGTAGGTAGTATCAGCGCATTTAAAAGCAGTCTTTAGCTTACTTGAAAGGAGCTTATCTTATAAATTCTGGATAAGCTTCCATACCACATTCTGCAATATCAGCACCTTCGTACTCGTCTTCTTCAGAGATACGTAGACCGATAACCAGCTTGATGATAGACCACACCACTAGGCTGGCAATGAATACCCAAGCAAAGATGGTTGCAGCACCCACAATCTGACCGATAAAGGTAGATGCTGGGTTAGTGATAGGTACAATTAGCAGACCAAATAGACCGACCACACCATGAACTGAGATTGCACCAACTGGATCATCAATTTTGATTTTGTCTAAGGCTAAGATTGATAACACTACAATGATACCGGCGATAAGACCAAAGATAGTGGCTTGTAGTGCAGAAGGGGTTGAAGGCTCAGCAGTAATGGCTACTAGACCAGCTAGTGCACCGTTTAGGAGCATAGTTAGATCGGCTTTACCAAAGATGACGCGTGCTAGTAATAAAGCACCCACTGCGCCACCAGCTGCCGCTGCATTAGTATTTAGGAACACCATCGCAACAGAGTTAGCGCTAGCGATATCGCCTAATTTAAGCACTGAACCACCGTTGAAACCGAACCAACCCATCCACAAGATTAGTGTACCGAGTGCAGCCAATGGTAGGTTAGCACCAGGGATAGCACGTATCTCGCCGTTAGGGCCATATTTACCTTTACGTGAACCTAAGAGTAATACACCTGCTAGAGCTGCTGCAGCACCTGCCATATGTACAATACCAGAGCCTGCAAAGTCAGAGAAGCCCATGTCGCCTAGGTTGAATAGACCAAAGACATCGTTGCCGCCCCATGTCCAGCTACCTTCTAGTGGGTAGATAACACCAGTCATGACCACAGCGAATAATAAGAATGACCACAGTTTCATGCGCTCAGCAACCGCACCTGATACGATTGACATACAGGTCGCTACAAAGACTACTTGGAAGAAAAAATCTGATGCGGCAGAGTAGACAGAGTCGCCACCGAAGCCGTTTTCAGCAGAGGCTGCTAGGGCGTCTTCTACTAACGTATCACCGCCTGCAATTCCGCTTAAGAATAGATCGCCACCATACATAATCGCATAGCCACATACCATATACATGATACTAGCCGTTGCAAATAGGGCAATGTTTTTGGTTAAGATTTCGACTGTGTTTTTTGATCGGACCAGTCCGGCCTCTAACATAGTGAAGCCTGCTGCCATCCACATGACCAACGCACCACATATCAAAAAGTAAAACGTATCAAGCGCATATTGGAGCTCAAAGATTTGACTTTCCATTTAAATTCCCCCTTGAATTTATAATATAGATATCGGCATTACCGATAGATAAAAATGCTGTAAGAGTCTGTACCTATAAGTTTATGCCCGTAGGTAGGTCTTCAAATTTAGATAGCGTCAGGTCCCGTTTCACCCGTACGGATGCGAATAACTTGCTCAAGTGCAGTGACGAAAATCTTGCCATCACCAATCTTACCAGTGCTAGCGATACGAGTGATTGCCTCGATAGCAGGCTCAACCATCTCGTCGATCACAGCGACTTCGACTTTTACTTTAGGTAAAAAGTCCACCACGTATTCTGCGCCGCGATAGAGCTCTGTATGACCTTTTTGACGACCGAAACCTTTGACTTCAGTGACAGTGACACCTTTAACACCGATGTCGGAAAGCGCTTCACGCACGTCGTCGAGCTTAAACGGTTTTAAGATCGCAGTGATTAGCTTCATAAAAAATTCCTTATTTGTGTGATGCCGCAGATTGATAGAAGTACTATGATGCATCATCATATCTCTGCCTTGCTTACTGTAAGTTATTCAAGAACTATGCCAACCTACTCAAGGGGGGAGGTAGAATTGGCGTTGTTCATTAAAAAGTAATGACAGTAGTAACATAGAATATGGGCTACGATGCAACGATTAGAGCCATTGCTACAAGCATAATAAAGGTGAATCAATCTTTAGCATTTGGTTAACGAAAACTTTATTATAACCAACTTTTTGAGTGCTTGGGGAGGCTATCCCTTTATTTCATGTGACGATTTGCTAACTTGAGTTTGGTCGTTCGCTTGGCCTTTTCATGCAAGCGTATCAAAGATGAATGGCGGGAAGGTAGAGAGAGAATAGAGGTAAGCGGCAGAGCCTAACATAGTAGTCAGACCCCTGGGCTTAGATAGATAAAGGGTTTGGGCGTGTTTATATATACGTCGTTAGGCTTTAGGAAATAGTAGATAAGGGGTTTTTGTACTGACCAATAGCTTTTTAGTGTCGCTACCTTGTAGTAATTCGCGTAGACGAGATTGGCCAAAAGCCCCAGTCATAAGTAAACCGATATCATGCTGATTTTGATAGTAGTTCAAAGCCGCAGCTACATCACGGCAGTCAAGCAATGTCTTTTTGGATTTGATACCCGCCTGTTTGAGTTTGGCGTAGGCTTCACGCAACGCATCACAGTTATCAGAAGTTTCCTTGCCAACCATCACAATATGAACCGTTAGTGCACGCACCAGTGGCGTTTTACACAGCCAATTTAGTAGTTTATGGCACGTTGGACTGTTATCAAACGCAAATAAAGCGGTAGTAGGGGGCAAAAATGGTGCATGTGTCACCAAAATGGGGCAGTGACTGACTCGAATGAGTTGACTTAGTGTTGATTTGCAGGTGACATGATGACCTATAACGATCAATTGTGCTTGGTCATCGACGTAATCAATGCTTTGATTTAGGTTCTCATGACGATGCAGTGTATATGTCTTTAGCTTATGGCGTTGCTGCTCACAATACGAGGTCGCTTGAGATAATAGCAGTCGGCCCTGCGCTTTTAGTTCACAGTTGCTCAGATGCTCTTTGGATGTGAACTGTTCGAGCAAAGCGTTTTCGTCATCAATATTGAGGCAACCAGAATAATTAATAGCGGCTTTTTGCTGCAAGCTTGGCATCGAGTGCAATAAGCCAACAGGCGCGCGCAGGCGAATAGAAGCCCACATACTGGCCTCTAGTACCGCTTGAACATGATCAGGACAGTCCAAGCAAGCAATCACACTATCTGGTTTTAAATTACTCATAAAACGACCACATCATTTTAGTAATAAAAATCTGCTATCTCAGTTTATGGTTGGCGTATGCAAAATACATCCAACCCTTTTACCAATATAACTGTCTATTAATATCCGATACATCAGCCATGGACTAATAATATAGCCACATGGCAACCGCGTAGATTCGCTTAGCAGTTTCGCTTAGTCTAACAAGCCAATGTCTCGGCGGTCATGAACAGAGAAGCGATCAATCAGTGTTCGACTCGCATTGTTGAGTCCTACCACTTTGACATCAATGCCTTCACGTTGCAAGCGCATCACTAGCTTGTCCAAGGTATCAACAGCGCTGACATCCCAGAAATGTGCTTGGCTTACATCAATCTGAATACTATCTAAAGCTTCTTTGGTATCGAAACTATGCAAGAACTGGGTGGTAGAGGCAAAGAATACCTGCCCTTGAACATAATAGTAGCGGGTATTGCTGCTGTCATCATATTCACTAAAGATGGTTAGGAACTGACCAATTTTATTGGCAAATGCTAAGGCAGATAGTAAGACACCTACGCCGACACCGTAAGCTAAGTTGTGAGTAAAGACGGTAGTCAATACAGTCGCCAGCATGACAATATTGAACGACATTGGATGCGTCTTAAACTCGCGAATAGATTGCCAATTAAACGTACCAATCGATACCATAATCATGACTGCAACTAGGGCTGCCATTGGAATTTGACTGACCCATTCGCTCAAGAACACGACCATAATAAGAAGAACAACACCGGCCATCAAAGTAGACAGACGCGTACGACCACCCGATTTGACGTTAATCATTGACTGGCCAATCATCGCACAGCCTGCCATACCACCAAAGAAACCCGACACGACATTAGCCATACCTTGACCACGACACTCTTTGTTTTTATCACTTGGGGTATCGGTCAATTCATCGACGATTGTCGCTGTCATCATAGACTCTAAAAGACCAACGATGGCAAGCGCGATAGAGTATGGTGCAATAATCAGCAAGGTATTTAGGTTTAATGGAATGTCAGGCAACAAGAATACTGGCAATGAATCTGGCAAATCACCCATGCTGCCAACGTTGCGAATGTCAAGATTCATATACATTGCAACAGCGGTCAAACCTACAATACAAATAAGCGGTGAAGGAACGATGCGACCGATTTTAGGAATAAGGGGAAACAGATAAATAATCGCCAAACCAGCTGCCGTCATGATATAAACGGTCGTGCCAACACGCTCAGTCATGGGGTTCAGTTCTGGTAATTGCGCAGCAAAAATCAATATTGCTAAAGCATTGACGAAACCGATAACCACTGAGCGAGAAACAAAGCGCATCAGATTAGCAAGCTTTAGAATGCCCATCACGACCTGAATGGCACCACAAAGCAAAGTTGCGGCAAGCAAATATTGCAGGCCGTGGTCAGCAACCAAGTCGACCATGACCAGTGCCATAGCGCCAGTCGCCGCCGAAATCATGCCTGGACGACCACCGACAAAACTGATCACTACCGCGATACAAAATGAGGCATATAAGCCAACCTTTGGATCAACACCAGCGATAATAGAAAAGGCAATGGCTTCTGGAATAAGGGCTAGGGCTACAACCAAACCCGATAAAACGTCACCGCGAACATTGGAAAACCACTCGTCACGCAAGTTATCAATAAAAGATGTCATAAGTAAACTACATAGGGTTAGAGGCAAAAAAAGTAATCATTACTCATTTATAAAATGATCGCGTCGCTAATAATAGCTATTCATTTTTCTTTTACTTCAACATGCACTAAGTCATGTTGCTGTGTTGGATTGTGAGAAACTAATAATCAAGATATCTAACTAATAATCGAGATATCTAACTAATAATCGAGGTATCTAACTAATAATCGAGGTATCTAACTAATAATTAAGGTATCTACTGATTTTTTTGGTATCAAAAATACGCTCATCAATAATCAATACGATGATAAGGGCAGTAAATTACCTAAAAATATTTTTTAAAAGATTGCTTAAAATAGGCAACTAGATAGATGTACCTACAATAATATATAGAGTCAGCAATCACTTGCTGTAATAGAAGGTGATATATCACTCGTCAAATTATCAAAATTGTCTGATACACCTTTATCACAACAAGAATCGTTGATGAAGAGGCATGACAATAGCGCGATAAATGTGACAACATGCTAAACTAAAATGCTTGAGCAATGTGCTCAGCAAAATACTGATAAATATTAATCAAGCTGACTATTATAGCATTAGCCACTTAATATAAAAACAGGCGAATAATAGCATAAAGTCATAAAAAATCAGTACCGAAATCTGAACGATGGCGTTAAGATGCTGCACATCTTAGCGGCGTCGGTTAGAGTCGCTATACAGCAGATTTATTTGATGCAATTTTTCTCGTTTAATAGAAGGAATAGATATGACCACTAATACAGCAACAGAAACCTTACTTCATAAGGGTAGTGGTCTACAAGTCGTAGTCGGTTTGGGGCAGTCTGGATTGTCCGTCGCGCATTATCTGGCCAAGCAAGGCTATCAAGTCGCAGTCACTGATGCTCAAGTTACCCCTAAGTTGGCCGATCAGTTGCCAGCCGAGATAGAGATTCGTCAGTTTGGTGGGATAGATGCCGATTTATTGCAGCAAGCCGCACGTATTATTATTAGCCCAGGTATTTCTCTTGAAACTGCCGCTGTGGCTGCTGCTCGCCAAGCCAATATTCCTGTAGTCAGTGATATTCAACTGTTCTGTGAAGCGTGTACCGCACCCATCGTAGCGATTACAGGCTCTAACGCCAAAAGTACGGTCACTACGTTAGTTGGTCAAATGGCGGCAGATGCTGGCGTTAACGTGGGTGTTGGTGGCAATATCGGTGTACCAGCTTTAACATTGCTAGATAATCCTAATATGGAACTTGCGGTACTTGAGCTGTCTAGTTTCCAATTAGAAACCGTCACTAACTTGGGCGCAAAAGTAGCGACTGTGCTCAATATGTCGCCTGATCATTTAGATCGTCATGGAGATATGCTTGGCTACCATCAAGCCAAACACCGTATATTCCAAGGTGCAAAGTCGGTAATGATTAACCGTGAAGATGCACTCACTCGTCCATTGGTCGCAGACAACCTACCGAGAATTAGTACGGGTATTCATGCCCCTGATAAAGGTCAGTATGGTCTGATTACCGACACAGAAGGCCAAACTTATCTTGCTCGTGGTACAGAACGATTACTGTCGGCAGACAAACTGTTGATTAAAGGTCGTCATAATCTACTGAATGCGCAAGCGGCTCTAGCACTTGGTGAACTGGCAGGATTACCGCTAGAGAGTATGCTGACCACTTTGCAGCAGTTCACAGGTCTTGAACATCGCTGCCAATATGTAGCTAACGCTGCTGGTATTGATTATTTCAATGATTCTAAAGGCACCAATATTGGTTCGACCATGGCCGCTATCGAAGGCTTGGGCGCAGTCTATGCGCCAAAAGACGGTAAGCTATTATTGATCTTAGGCGGGCAAGGCAAAGGGCAACAGTTTGGTGAATTAACGCCTTTTATCAATCAATATGTGAGCCAAGTCTTGTTCATTGGTGAGGATGGTCAGCAGATTGAACAACACCTAAGAGCTGCGAAATTGAGTGATGATGTTGCACTACATCAGTGTCAGACATTAAAGAATGCCTTTGCGACCATCCAACAAGTCACTACCAGTAGTTTATCGCAAGTACAGGCTGTATTGTTGTCACCTGCCTGTGCTAGCTTTGACCAATATAGTGGTTATGCGGATCGCGGTGAACACTTTAGCCAACTGGTCAATCAATTAGACACCGCACAATCAGAAGCTTGATAGGTAGCCAAATAGGTCAGTCAGCTATATAGATTGGCATATCGCATATCGCGTCTTTAGCAGCAGCCAGTATTTTCTGGATAAATGATTGTTTTGCTTATAGATTGCTGCTACTGTCAAGCATATAATCTTGATTGCTGAAATAGGTGCTAGCTAAGGCGTTTGCCGAGGGTTACAGGTTTCCTATCACCATCTATTTAGTACGATTTATTTTATGATTTTTTAAACGGTGGCGTTTCATAGACGCCGTGTTTTTTCGTTTGTTAGTGTATATAAAATTATGGCGCTCTCTTCTTTTTTTCGTTCCTCGCCCCAAACCAAGCAAACCTCTGGCTCAGACGGTGTTCTGTCTATGCCGTCAGCGCGCGCAATTTTATTATCAAGCGTCGGCTGTATGATGGTGCTTAGTCTGCTGATGGTGGCTTCTGCTTCTATCCCTTTTGCGCTTAGCCGTGGTATGACCGAGCTGTATTTTTTCAAAAACCAGTTGTTGTATATGACGATTGGTTTAATCGTTGCGGTCATTCCTTATTATGGCGTGTCTTTACGCACCCTATATAAGACTGAGACCCAGTTTGCTTTGCTGGGCATCACGGGGCTATTACTTGTTGCCACACTGTTTAGTACGCCAATTAATGGCTCCAAACGCTGGCTCACAGTAGGCGGCTTTAACTTTCAGGTAGCTGAGTTGGCCAAACTGGTCATGATTGTGTTTGTATCTGACTTTGTGGTGCGCCGATCTTTTGAAGTTCGTAATGGCTTAGATGGCTTCTTGCGAATTATGCTGGTAGTGGCGCTGATAACGATACTGTTATTATCGCAGCCAGATTTTGGTTCTTTTGTCGTCATTATTGGTACGCTGTTCGCGATTTTTTATATTGCTGGAGCACCTTATAAGCACTTCTTAGCCTTGGGTGCTGCTGCTGTTGGCGGTGCAGTGTTGATGGTGACTACGGCAGAGTACCGACTGGTGCGTGTGATGTCGTTTATGGATCCATTTGACGATGTACAAGATACTGATTATCAGCTCGCACGTAGTTTGATCGCCTTTGGTCGTGGGCAGTTCACGGGTGTTGGCTATGGCGAAAGTGTACAGAAACTGTCGCATTTGCCTGAGGCACATACGGATTTTTTATTAGCCATTACAGGTGAAGAGTTAGGGTTTGTCGGTGTCAGTATGGTACTGATACTTGAAGCGTTGATCATCGGTAGTGCGATGCGTATCAGTTACAATGCGCTAAAACGTCGTCAAATGCGTATGAGCTATACCGCTTTCGGAATCGGCGTGGTATTTATTGCCCAGACGATTATTAACGCTGCGATGAATATGGGTGCTATTCCAACCAAAGGTCTCACTATGCCGTTCTTTAGTTATGGTGGATCGTCTATGTTGATTAGCTTGGTTATGGTCGCGCTATTATTGAAAATATATAAAGAAAGCCCTGAAATAGAAAAAAGCCAATGCCGTTACTATTAATAGGTTTTGCATATCATGGGCTTGGCATAATGTAACTTCAGAGTTTCGGTAAATAGTGTGCAGTACTATTGCAATAAAAGCGTCACTCATAGTGGCGCTTTTTATTGTCTATTTATAGCTTTTGAACTCTTATCAGTAGGACAAGTTTAACTGTTGCTTGCCTTGTAACGGGGAGTTATCCCATTGCGCAATGGCTTGTTTGAGCATGTTTTCTGGGGTATCAATATCGACCTTTGCTTGCTGCAGTAGCGATAGGGCTTCAGCAATAAGTTGGCTCGGGTCTGATGTGTCGATGGGTTGAGCAAGATTTTGCTTAGAGAGTTTTTGGCCATCGGCATTATTAATCAATGGCAGATGATACCATTGGTCAATAGTGGGTAGGCGGGCTGCTTGCATGATACCGATTTGCGCGGTCGTCATAGGTAGAATATCAAGGCCACGCATGATATGAGTAACCTGCTGTAGACCATCATCGAGGCTGGCCGCCAGTATATAGTTAATCATGCCATCCTGACGACGAGCGACCATATCGCCTAACGTCTGTTGCGGATTATCCCACTGTAATCCCTGAATACCGTCATTGAAGCCAATCCGATAGTCTGGTAGCTGAATACGTAGCTTATGTTGCTTTCTATCAAGGTCAGCTGCCACACAGCGACGCGGATAGCGTTGTCTATTTGGCTGTACTTGGCCAATTGATGAAACTTGTTCGTCTAATAATGTCTGATCGGTCAGCGCGGTTAAGCTGGCACTACTATGGTTTTTATTTATCTCTTCTTGCGCCCAGTACTGTTCTAAGTCTTTACGAGAGCATTGGCAGCCATAGGTCAACGGCTCCAGATATGATGACAGATAATCGTTGTAGATATCAATGCGCTCAGACTGATAAATTACATCACCATCCCAATGCAATCCAAGTGCCTCAAGATCCATCAAAATTTGCTCAGTGAACTGTCTATCACAGCGTTCAGTATCGGTATCTTCCATACGCAACAGCCACTTACCACCGATTGATTTGATATGGCAAAAGCTGGCAAGCGCGGTGGTTAGAGAGCCAAGATGTAATTCACCCGTTGGTGAAGGCGCAAAGCGGCCAATGGGCTGTGATGGTGTGGTTTGAGTTGGCATGGTGGTAGGCATTGTTTTCAAAATAAATGGCTGTCTATAAAAAGTAATAAAGATAGAATAATAAATATAAGTATCAAAAGATATTCATTAAATGAGATTGTTTTGTTAGTCATGTCATTATTCAAGCGATTGTGTTTTTCAGAGCAAAATTAGTAATGCAGCAAAATAGTGACAGTCTAAAATACAAAAAGCGACCTATTATAAGGTCGCTTCTGCTTACATTTATATCTGTAATATCTGATCTAAGCGCCTTGGTTTTGACGTTCTTTGATTTCAGATAAGGTTTTGCAGTCGATACATTGAGTAGCGGTTGGGCGTGCTTCAAGGCGACGTAATCCAATCTCTACACCACAAGTCTCACAAAATCCATAGTCGTCATTTTCGATTTCTAACATAGATTTGTCGATTTTGCGGATAAGTTTGCGCTCACGGTCACGAGTACGTAATGCCAATGCAAACTCTTCTTCTTGAGTGGCACGGTCATTGATGTCTGGCATGGCGCTTGACTCATCTTGGATGTAGTTTTTGGTACGATCCGCTTCGCCAATCAGTTGGTTTTTCCAATCCAATAAAATAGCCTTAAAGTGCTCCAACTGCGCATCAGACATATACTCTTCGTCTTTGGCCGGCACATAAGGAGTAAATTTAACTTCACTCGGATTCGTGGTCAGGGTGCTCATATGGGTATCCTACTTTTTCAAATTAATTCAATAAAACGACGTATCAAAAGACAAGACGTTATTAATGCTACAAACGCTACAATTTGTCCTTTTATCAAACGTTTCACCACTTGGTAATACAAGTAACACAGCTGATCAAATAATATCGTAGACTTTATATCTTGACAGTTATATACCGATTGTTAGATAGGTTGTTATACAAACTTCGGTTTGAATAATACTGTCTAAAGCATGCCGTAGGTCATTGATTGTGAAAACTGAGCTTGTGGTTAATGGGCCATCCTAGCTATCGTGCAGTGGCTTCATATTAGATATTGGGCCACCCTTGCTTTATTTCATAAGTTGTATCATTGTTTGTAATAATAATGAAGTGATTTTTTATATTGAATGCATATTTTATTTGTTCATCACTGCATTTTTCATTAGGAATTATTGACGAAAGCTATAAGTATAAAGGGCTAAGGGTTATACTATTCCCAATAATTATGGGCATCAAGTATCCAGTCTTTCAACCCAGCTTGCAACTGTTCCATTGTTGGCTAATTGCAACCAGCGATATCCTGGTAGTGCGTGCTCATCATAAGAGAAATCATCTTCATAAGGTTTGAACTGATAGCAGGTAGATGGCGTGCTATACACCGTGACGCCTTGGCGCAGTCGAACTTGCTCTTGGTGAGTATGGCCACTGATCACCACTTGTAGCTGTTTAAATGGCGCCATATGCTCCCAAAAGCTCTCAGTGTTTTCTGCCATATGGGTATCAATCCAGCCAGAGTCAACTGGAACAATATGATGGTGTAGGGCGATTAATGCAGGCTTATTACAGGTACTGAGTCTCTCACATAACCAATTGATATCAGTAGGCGTAATCTCGCCTGCGACCTTACCAGAAATGGATGAGTCTAATAACAACAGCTGCCAGTATTCAGTCTCAATGACATGACGACTTAACAAACGTGAGTCAGCAGGCTGAGCGACAAGCTCTCGTTGAAAAAACGGCAAGTCTTTACCATTTTCGTCCGTCACATCATGATTACCAGCAATACAAGCAAAAGGAATCTGAGTCGCTTGTAATACAGTAAAGATATGATCATAAATTGAGGACTTTACTCGATTGACCAAGTCACCGGTCACAATAATCAGATCACAGCGAATATCTTCACTAAGCGCCTGTTGGAGCACTGCTTCAAAGCTACGTTGACAAGTCACGTCATCACTATAGGTATTACTCTCATCAACAAAGACAGGCGTCGATAAATGCAAATCAGTAATCTGTAAAATATTTATTGTTTGGTCGGAGGTGCTTAACTTATTGGCAGGATAGTTTGGCATTGGTTCAGTCCCTTATCGAATCACAACAATAAGTATTGTTAGCGCGAGTATGGATAAATGAGCTACTATTTTTCACTGGGTATTTATAATTATTATTAATCTACTATAAAAGAGCACAGCGTTTGCCTTGAGCTTACTTTGACTCTAATCAACGATATTTATACTATCAACTATCAACTATCAACTAGCAATAGCAAATTTAAAGTCTAGAGCCACCTTATAGTATTATCGAGCTAAAGTATTTATTATATTAATAAAATAAAGTCGAACAAAAAGATAGCGAAAAACAGTCATGTTTTATTTATTATAACGTATTTACAGCATCGCTAACTAAAGTTTTATCTTTATTAACTTTGAAAAAATGAGTGCAGTAAAAAATAAAGCAGCTAATATCAAGACGATAGAAAGACCTGTTTGAATATCTAGCCAAATACTGCCCCACACACCAAGTGTCACACCCAGTTGAGCGATTATCAACGCTATAATCACCATTTGTTTTGGCGATGCCGACCATAGACGTGCGGTCAGTGCAGGTAGCACTAATAATCCGCTGATTAATAGACTGCCAACCGCTTGTAGTGCAATCGCACAAAACCCTGCCAGTACACCCATAAAAAACAGCCGTTGCCGCGTTGGGTTGATACCTTGAATACGTGCCAATGCTTCATGCGTTGCCAGCTTGATTTGCGCAGGCCAAATGTAGATAAGCAGTCCCAAGCCAGCTAATACGCTACCAGCAAGCAAAGGCAAATCTGCCCAATCGAGATCTAGCAAATTGCCGAATAAAAATCCGAGCACATTGGCCTGTTGGTCAGTCAATTGGGTCAAAGCCAGTAAGCCTAGGCACAGGAGCGACACTGACACGACTGCCAATACAGCATCCACTGGCAGACGCTCATCATCAATCAAGACCAGTCCCAGTACGACCATGACACTGACCAATGCAATGCCGATACCCATTGGTAATTGCCACCACACAGCCAAAGCCACACCTAGCAACGTGCCATGAGCTAAGGCATCGGCGAAAAACGCCATGCGCCGCCACAATACCAAGCAACCTAACGGCGCTGATAATAACGCTAATATACTGCCAGCGATCCAAGCAGGCGCAATGATGGCTAACCAAGCAGTCATAATGAATGTCCGTAAAATTTTTTATAAAAGAGTAAAGCCGTATTATTTATATGTTTAATAGTTTTGGCTTTAATGAGCTGGATTTTGGCGATTTTGAGCCTTGATTACTAACGCTATAACTCGCTTGGTGCATGGTGTTCACAGGCATGGGGCTGATGCACGTATGGCTGCTCATAATGATGACCAAATAGCTTTTGAAATTCAGTACTAATGGCCAGCTCGCTTGGTTGTCCTTCACAGCAAATATGCTTATTCAAACAAATGACGCGGCGGCTGCCTTTCATGACCCAATGCAAATCGTGAGACACCACCAGCATGGCGCAACGTAAGAAATCAGGCAGCTCGTCAATAAACTGGTATAGCCAAACTTCAGTATCGGGATCGAGACCCTGCATCGGCTCGTCTAAAATAAGCAAGTTGGGTTTGTCTAGTAGCGCTCTGGCCAATAGTACGCGCTGCGTCTCACCACCTGATAAATGCAGCATTTGCCGTGACAGTAGATGGGTTAATGATAAATTATCAAAGATAAACTGCCGCTGCTCAGAGGTTAAACGTTTCTTATCTGCTTGCGCCAACAAATCGCAGACACGCAGTGGTAATATCGGTGGCACAGCAAATCGCTGCGGTACATAACCAAGCTGTAGCGGCTTATGTGCTGTCATAGAGCCATCAGTTGACTCAATCAAACCTAAGATGAGTTTGACTAGTGTTGATTTACCAGCGCCATTGGGACCGATAAGACTGACCGTCTCATTAACAGCAATGTCAATATCGATGTGAGAGAGCAGACGTTGAGGCCCAATATGGTAACTGATATTGTTTAAGCTCAATAATTTGTCAGCATTACTCACAGTACTGCTATTCGCAACAGTAGTATTTAACTGATTAGAAGGTAGGGTAGAGATATTCATAATATGACAACGCATAGGTAAATAGACAATCGACGAATCATGCTTAAAACGTTTACACGAACCACAGTAGCCTTACTGACAAGCTTGGCAACGACCGCTAAGCTCAATGACACTACGCTCAACCACAAACCCTACATCTTGCTCGGCAAAGCTCATCATTTCCTGAACGGGCAGGCTGCTGCATTCTTGCACCCGTTGACACTGATCGCAGATCAAAAATGCGGCTGTATGCTGGGCGCGAGGATGACAGCAAGGAACATAAGCATTAATAGAGGTTAATTGATGAATCAACCCTTCACTTAGCAAAAATTCTAAACTGCGATAAACCGTTGGCGGCGCGACATTTTTCGGCGTGCGTTTTTTGGTTATCTTAGTTTCTACCGACACTGTTGGTGAACTCGCTACTTTTTGAATATTACTATCATTAGGTATAGACAACCGCATTTGCTGCAACTGAGTGATTAGGTCATAAGCGCCAACGGGCTGATCTGCCTCTAAGACCAATTGGTATATCTGCTGACGCAAAGGAGTAAATCGCGCGCCATTTAGACGGCAATGCTCTTTAGCTGCTGCTAAGCGTTCATGAACATCATGCGGAGTCAGATCTTGCACATCATGCAAATGTTCGCAGATCGATGAAGTAATAGACATGGTACAAGCTCCTAAAAATAGCATGGTAATCGCATGACGTTTTTTATGATAGCGTTTTTTATTGTTATAGTATAACATACTAAAATAATAACTGAGTAAATTGTCTTATAGTAGTCTTGTATATCTACCCTTTTTACAGGAGTGGGGCAAGACACTATTACTCATACGTTCGTTATCCAACAATGCTATCTAACAATAAAAGAGCTTACTATGAACGCTGTTTTTACTTACTCCGTACGTTCGCTTATCACATTACAGCGCTTGCTAATGACAGGATTGATAATCCTAGGGTCTTTCACACTGAGTGCACAAGCTGCGACGGTCAGTGTTAGCAATTATCCGCTATTCTTGTTAAGTGAGGCAGTAACAGAAGGTGCGCCATCAGCCAATCGACTATTGCAAGCGGGGGAGGTGGGACATCATGGTAGTATCAGCCCTGGTGATATCAAGGCAATCAAAGACAGCAAGTTCGTGGTATGGTTCGGTGAGCCGTTAGAAAACAATCTAGCAGCGAGCCTGAAAACAGCCCCAAATGCCATTGCTTTATTTGAGTTTGATGCATTCAATCGTCATCCATTACGTGATGTAAAAGGCGACGCTATCGCGGGTACATTAGATCCACATATTTGGTTAGACCCTGAAAATGCCAAAGCCATTACCCGTGCATTGGCTGTGATTCATAGCCATGCCAATCCACAATATAAAGACTTGTATCAAGCCAACGCGAAAAAATTTGCTCAGCAACTAGACAAAGAGGTTACTGCATTGGAGCAAAAATCTACTCAAAGTACCTCAAAAACACGACCTTATTGGGCTTATCATGATGCTTATCAATATATCGAAGATAGTCTAAATTTGACGCTCGTTGGTAGCCTTAGCGTAGATCATCATCTATCACCTAAAGCAAGCCAACTCCGTTGGTTGAACGAGCAACGCCTAGCCAAGCAAATGTGTTTAGTCAGTCCAAGTGAGCCAGCAAAAGGCTTACTTGCGAAATTGCAACCAGTGGAAAGTACGGTACAACCAGAAGATATGAGTAGTAGCGACGACTTTATCAGCGGTTGGCAGAATATGGCCAAACAGATATATCAATGTATTTCGTAATGTAGCCAAAAACAGCAATTTGCTAGGATTGTTTAAGTTGGTTGTATAGCTTCGCTTCAAGCATTTATGACAGACTAAATATTATAATAATCTTAGCAAAATGCGTTAGGTGACTGATAAAAGTCATATTTTACTTGCTTAATAGTTACGCTCTACCTATAATAAGTAGCGTTTTATTTTGGCCGAAAGGTAATGCCTGTAGAGTAAGTCATTCACGGATAAAATTATCATAAGTGTGATATATTGTCCCAATGCTGTAAGGGCTATAGGAATACCGATGACCAAGCCTGCCAAACGCACGCAAAAAGACAAGATTGGCATCTATATTAAACGACAAGCATGGATACTATTTATCCTTATTATCATTGCTTGGATAGTAGATACTCTTTGGCTACATAGTGAGCTTACGATAGCAAAAAGCGCTGCAATTGGTGCGCTATTAAGTTTTATTACTCAAGCAGTATTTGCGTTTTTTATTTTTTGGTATACCGGATATCGCGCGCGCCAACACATCGTTAGCCAGCTATATCGGGGTCAAATGTCAAAATGGTTATTGACCGTGTTTGGTTTTGCACTAATTTTTATTACCGTACAACCCCTATCTGCGCCAGCGCTGTTTATCGGTTTTATGGTAATGCAAATTAGTCACAGTTGGATGTTGTGGCATATACGCTAGCGCTAATAAATGATCGCTAAACAGATGGTTTATTAATAGTACTGGCAAGTCACCCTGCCGTCCAGCTTCTCTATGACTAGTTCGAAAAGTCGAAGTACAACGCTGTCTTAGGATAGCACCAGTGATTATAAAGACCGCACTATGAGTCTCAATGTTAGACGTAGTATGCAGTGAGAGGGTAGGGGTTATTCAACTATCTGTATTGCTGATAATTAGATTACTTATATCTAATTATGGTTAGTGGCTATATTAGCAAGTAAAACTGGTGGCTAACTTATTCATACAGTGGATAAAAAAATCACAATTGACTTTACACGAATACAACGCTGCATTAATATAGGCGGCTAAATATTTTGCTTATAAGCGCTACATTAAGCGCCGATCGTAAAAAACGGTCAGTGGGCGAGCACATATATAATAATTTTGCGTATAAAAATGCAAGGGCTATTACTGAGTTATCATAAGCCCTTTTTTGATAGCTAAAATTTATCTCACGCTATCAAATACTGCATATTAGTAATAGAACTATGGGTTGGATGTTGTTGGTTACATGAGTGTTTTAGTAAGGTCTATTTGTCTGCTTAATAGCAAGATAGATATAAATACTATACCTCATCAGATGACAACCATATTTTTGGTAGTTGATTAAATCGTTGATTAATAAGAAGCTTACATTATGGCATCCGAGCAAACATCATCAGAATATATCTCTCACCACTTAACGAATTGGACGTATGGCTATCTGCCGGGCGAAGGTTGGAAAGTTGCTCATACTGCTGAAGAAGCAGGGGCAATGGGCTTTAACGCTATCCATCTTGATTCTATGCTATGGTCGATTGGTCTAGGTATCTTATTTTGCGCCGTCTTTTGGATGGTTGCCAAAAAAGTCACTTCAGGCGTGCCAGGAAAAACTCAGGCAGCAGTTGAGATGATCGTTGAGTTTGTTGATAACAACGTTCGTGATTCATACAGTGGTACATCAAAACTGATTGCGCCATTAGCGTTGACCATTTTTGTCTGGATCTTTTTGATGAACTTGATGGATCTAATACCTGTTGATTTCATTCCAGGTATTGCTGGGCAAATCGGTGCCGCTATGGGCCATGATCCACATCATGTTTTCTTTAAGATTGTTCCAACGACTGATCCTAACATCACGCTTGGCATGTCGTTCTCTGTCTTTGCACTGATTATCTTTTATAGCATTAAAGAAAAAGGTTTGGGGGGCTTTATCGGTGAGTTAACACTACATCCGTTTGGCGCCAAAAACCCAATCGTACAAGCGATTTTGATTCCCATCAACTTCATCCTAGAAGCAGTTACTCTAATAGCCAAACCTGTATCACTTGGTTTGCGTCTATTCGGCAACATGTATGCTGGGGAATTGATTTTCATACTGATTGCTCTAATGCCGTTTTGGATTCAATGGGCGTTATCGGTACCGTGGGCTATCTTCCACATCTTAGTTATTACACTTCAAGCGTTCGTATTCATGATGCTGACGATAGTTTACATGTCGCTTGCATCATCAACTGAACATTAATTAGACATTCAATAGGTAAATGAGGATACATCAATGGATCCAGTATTAGGTGGTTACACAGTTATCGCAGTAGCACTACTTATCGGTCTTGGCGCACTTGGCACAGGTATTGGTTTTGCTATTCTAGGTGGAAAATTCTTAGAAGGCGTTGCGCGTCAACCAGAGCTTGGCTCGCAATTGCAAACTCGTATGTTCATCGTAGCAGGTCTTCTTGATGCTATTCCGATGATCGGTGTTGGTATTGCTATGCTATTGTTGTTCGCTAACCCTCTAGCAGGTTAATCCGAAAGCTCAGTTGTAAATGTTTGGTATTCGGAGACTTTCTATCAAATATAGTCAAGATTTGACTACCAAACATGATCAATGAAACTGATTTTTCATTAACAAAGAGGTGATCACGTGAATATCAATTTTACCCTCGTCGGTCAAGCCATTGCTTTTGCAATATTTGTGATTTTTTGCATGAAATTCGTGTGGCCACCACTTATCGGTGCCATCAATGAGCGTCAGCGTAAAATTGCTGAAGGTCTGAATGCCGCAGAAAAAGCAAAAGCAGATTTGGCGACCGCGGAGCAAAATGTCCAGCAGGAACTTGATCTTGCAAAGACCAAGGCTGCCGCTCTAATCGAGCAAGCGAACAAGAGTGCCAATCAGCTCGTCGAAGATGCAAAATCGCAAGCCCAAGCGGAAGGCGAGCGCATTCGTCAACAAGCGCAAGCATCTATCGATCAAGAAATCAATCAAGCGCGTGAATCATTGCGTGCCCAAGTTGCTGAACTGGCTGTACTTGGTGCAGAGAAGATTTTGCAAGACAAAGTCGATGTGCAAAAACATGCCAGTATGTTAGACCAACTGGCGGCGAAGCTGTAATTGTGAGGATATAATGGCTGACTTATCAACCTTAGCACGACCGTACGCTAAAGCCGCGTTTGACTATGCCAACGAAAACGGCGCAGTCAACGAGTGGGAAAACTTCTTACTTGTTGCTAGCACTGTTGTCAATGACAAGTCGTTCAGTACTTGGCTAGACAATCCAGCTGTTTCTGCTGAGCATAAGTCAGCTGCTTTGGTCGATCTTTATGATACGCAAGTAGCTAGCGCTAATGATTCTGCTTTCAAGCAGTTATTAAGCGAAGCTCAAGGGACTAGCCTTGACAGTAACGTAAGCTATCCAAAAGTATCAGTAGCACTTAGTAACTTCGTTAAACAGTTATCAGAACAAGAGCGTCTGGCGCTGCTTCCTGAAGTTTATGAGCATTATCGCCGTCACAAGGCAATAAGCTTAAAGCAGCTTGACGCATATGTGACCTCTGCCTACCCATTGACTGATGAACAGCGTCAAACGCTACAAACGCGTCTTGCTGCCTCGCTAAATGCTAGTGTAGTGATTCACGAATCAGTTGATCCAAGTCTATTGGCAGGCGCTACAATCAAAGTCGGTGACAAAGTCATTGATGATTCGATGCGCGGCAAGTTACAACAGTTAAAAACACAGCTAACTGCCTAATGCCAATCATCAATACAGTCAAATATTGGCTGTATGATTATAAGAGCAATTAAGTCAGTGGGCGGGTTATCATAAATTAAAGGAAACAAGGCAATGCAACAATTGAATCCAGCGGAAATCAGTAACCTGATTAAGCAGCGTATTCAAGACCTTGATGCGGGTGCAACTGCAAAGAATGAAGGCACGATTGTCAAAGTATCTGACGGTATCGTGCAGATTCATGGTCTTGAAGATGCCATGTACGGCGAAATGATTGAGTTTGAAGGCGAAATCTACGGAATGGCTCTAAACTTAGAGCGTGATTCTGTTGGCGCGGTAGTACTTGGTGATTACCTAAAGCTGCAAGAAGGTCAAAAAGCCTATTGTACTGGTCGTATTCTTGAAGTACCAGTAGGTCCTGAGCTGTTAGGCCGTGTTGTTGATGCTTTGGGTAATCCTATTGATGGCAAAGGTCCTATTGATGCCAAGATGACTGATAAAGTCGAAAAAATCGCTCCAGGCGTTATCGACCGTCAATCAGTAGATCAACCAGTAATGACTGGTTATAAAGCCGTTGATACCATGATCCCAATCGGTCGTGGTCAGCGTGAGCTTATCATTGGTGACCGTCAGACTGGTAAAACAGCGATGGCTATCGATGCGATCATCGCACAGAAAGCTTCAGGCATTAAATGTGTATACGTGGCTATCGGACAGAAACGTTCGACTATCGCTAACGTAGTACGTAAGCTTGAGCAAACTGGTGCACTAGAATATACCACTGTTGTGGTTGCTTCAGCATCAGAGCCTGCAGCACTTCAGTATATCGCACCGTACTCAGGTTGTACGATGGGTGAATACTTCCGTGACCGCGGCGAAGATGCACTGATTGTATTTGATGACTTATCAAAGCAAGCAGTTGCTTATCGTCAGATTTCACTACTATTACGTCGTCCGCCAGGTCGTGAAGCTTATCCTGGTGACGTATTCTATTTACACTCACGCCTACTTGAGCGTGCATCACGTGTAAATGCTGATTATGTAGAAAAGTTCACTAACGGTGAAGTGAAAGGTAAAACTGGTTCTCTAACCGCACTACCAATCATTGAAACACAAGCTGGTGACGTATCTGCATTCGTACCAACCAACGTTATTTCGATCACTGATGGTCAGATCTTCCTAGAGTCTAGCTTATTCGCCTCAGGTATCCGTCCAGCAGTAAACGCTGGTATCTCGGTATCTCGTGTTGGTGGTGCTGCTCAGACTAAGATCATCAAAAAGCTATCTGGTGGTATTCGTACCGCTCTAGCTCAGTATCGTGAACTAGCAGCATTCGCTCAGTTCGCATCAGATCTTGATGATGCAACTCGCGAGCAGCTTGATCATGGTGAGCGTGTGACTGAATTGATGAAGCAGAAGCAGTATCAGCCGATGTCAATCTCTGAGCAAGCAGCCGTTATCTATGCTTCAAACGAAGGCTTCTTAGCTGACGTACCTGTCGAAAAGATTGGTTCTTTCGAAGAAGCGTACCTACGTTATATGCATGATGAGCAAAGTGAATTGATGCGTGAGATTGATGACACTGCGAACTACAATGATGATATCGCAGGTCGTTTAAAGTCATCTCTAGAGACCTTTAAACAAAATCACAGTTATTAATTTAACGGGTTAAGCCGAATTGGTTATAACTGTAGCTTAGAGCTGATAAAGTGGCGCGTTGTCTGACTAGATATTTGCGCCACTGTTTTAACCATTATCGGTATTAGATCGCGTAATGCCACAAGATATAAAATGTTATTCTGTAGGACTGATGTTGTATATCAAACGATTGTCGCATGCGCCAATGCTTTTTAACCCTCTTATATTGGAATCATTATGGCAAGCTTAAAAGAGATACGTGCCAAAGTCACCAGTATTAAAAGCACCCAGAAAATTACTCGTGCTATGCAAATGGTAGCGGCAAGTAAAATGCGCCGTGCGCAAGAGCGCATGGACGTGGGTCGCCCGTATGCTGATAGTATGCGCCGGGTTATTTCACATTTGGTGCATGCCTCATCAGACTATAAACATCCGTATATGGTATCGCGTCCAGTCAATAAGGTTGGCTATATTGTCATTACCTCTGACCGTGGCCTAGCGGGTGGTTTGAATATTAACTTATTCAAAGCCCTAACTAAAAGTATCCAAGATTATCAAGATCAGTCTGTACAGGCTGAGTTTGCAGTCATCGGTGCCAAAGGTGTGAGTTTCTTCAAAAACTTTGGTGGTAAAGTTACGTCGGCTGTGACCGATTATGGCGATAAACCAACGTTTGAACAATTGAATGCACCGGTTCAAGCGATGCTTGAAGACTATAATAACGGCAATATTGACCGTATTTATGTAGTCTATAACCGATTCGTCAATGCAATGACTCAGAAGCCAACGGTTAATCAGTTGGTTCCTCTACCAGAGCAGTCATTTGATGATGAAGACAGTGGTCTACAGACAGAACTTAGCTGGGATTATATCTACGAGCCTGACATCAAGACGTTAATTGATGAATTGCTTGGTCGCTATATTGAGTCGATTGTTTATCAAGCGGTAATGGAAAACATTGCCTCTGAGCAGTCTTCACGTATGGTTGCGATGAAAGCGGCAACAGATAATGCTGGTGACCTTATTAACGATTTACAGTTGGTTTATAACAAGCTGCGTCAAGCGGCGATTACCCGAGAAATCTCGGAAATCGTTGGCGGTGCTGCTGCTGTTTCATAATTGACTACACCTATATATAGAAGTTCAAGGAGAACGCAATGAGTAGCGGTCGTATTGTACAGATTATTGGCGCGGTTCTTGACGTTGAGTTCAACCGTAATGAAGTTCCTCAAATTTTTGATGCCTTGCAAGTAGACGGTACCGAAACTACCCTAGAAGTACAGCAACAGCTGGGTGACGGTATTGTACGTACTATTGCAATGGGTTCAACCGAAGGTTTAAAGCGTAACCTACCTGTTACTAATACTGGCGCACCTATCTCTGTGCCTGTAGGTACTGGTACGCTAGGTCGCATCATGGATGTTCTTGGTCGTCCTATCGATGAAGAAGGTCCTGTTGTTGCTGACGAAAAATGGTCTATCCACCGTGAAGCGCCAAGCTACGCGGATCAGTCGAACAGTACTGAGCTACTAGAGACTGGTATTAAAGTTATCGATCTACTTTGCCCGTTTGCTAAAGGTGGTAAAGTTGGTCTGTTCGGTGGTGCTGGTGTTGGTAAAACCGTTAACATGATGGAGCTGATTAACAACATCGCTCTAAAACATGAAGGTTTGTCAGTATTTGCTGGTGTTGGTGAGCGTACTCGTGAAGGTAACGATTTCTATCACGAAATGCAGGAAGCTGGCGTTGTAAACACTGAAGACTTCAGTAAGTCTAAAGTAGCAATGGTGTATGGCCAGATGAATGAGCCACCGGGTAACCGTTTACGTGTTGCACTGTCTGGTTTGACCATGGCTGAGTACTTCCGTGATACCAAAGATCCTGTTACTGGCAAAGGTCGTGACGTCCTATTGTTTGTTGATAACATCTACCGTTATACACTAGCGGGTACAGAAGTATCAGCACTACTTGGTCGTATGCCATCAGCGGTTGGTTATCAGCCAACACTAGCTGAAGAGATGGGTTTACTACAAGAACGTATTACGTCAACCCAGTCAGGCTCTATCACTTCAGTTCAGGCGGTATACGTACCTGCGGATGATTTGACCGATCCATCACCTGCTACAACGTTTGCTCACTTGGATGCAACAGTTGTACTAAGCCGTGATATCGCATCACAAGGTATCTATCCTGCGGTTGATCCATTGGATTCAACATCACGTCAGCTAGATCCACAAGTAATCGGCGAAGATCATTATAATGTTGCTCGTGGTGTTCAGGAAGTTCTACAGCGTTATAAAGAGCTTAAAGACATCATCGCTATCTTGGGTATGGATGAGTTATCAGAAGAAGATAAACTGGTTGTTTATCGTGCTCGTAAGATTCAGCGCTTCTTGTCTCAGCCATTCCACGTAGCCGAAGTCTTCACTGGTGCACCTGGTAAATACGTACCACTACGCGATACCATTGCTAGCTTTAAAGCAATCATCGCTGGTGAATACGATGACCTACCAGAGCAAGCGTTCTACATGGCTGGTAGCATCGATGAAGTAGTCGCTAAAGCTGAAAAAATGAAGTCTAAGTCAGCGTAAGTTGTATGAGCATAAGCTAACGAGTAGATATAATATAAACCTTGTATCTACTCTTCAGTAACGCATCGCAGTTTTACTGTTTTTTGATCGCGCTTTGATGGTAAGGAATTAAGTATGGCAACATTACAATGTCGCGTCGTAAGTGCTCGTGAAGAGTTGTATTCAGGCGAAATTAGCATGTTAATAGCTACTGGTACCGAAGGCGAGATTGGTGTATTGCCAGGTCACACACCGCTTATTACTTTGCTAAAGCCAGGTGCAATGCGAGTGCAAACACCAAACGGTGAAGAAGAAGTAATTTACGTCTCAGGTGGCGTACTAGAAGTACAGCCTAAGATGGTTACGGTATTGGCTGATACAGCCATGCGTGCACACAATCTTGACGAAAGCAAAATCGTTGAAGCACGTAAAAAGGCTGAGCAAATGCTAGTTAATCAGTCTGATACGCTACAAACCAATGCGGCTTTGGCCTCACTTGCAGAGTCAGTAGGACAATTACAGACTATTCGTAAGTACAAAAACCGCGCGTAATTTACTACTGATAGCTATAGCTAGTCATTTAGAGTTATCGCTATAAGTAATGATAAAAAACAGTCCATTATATGGGCTGTTTTTTTATGTCTATTCATTATGAAATTAACGGTTCTGCGGTAAATACACACGGTTATTACTTGGATAGTATTTGTGGTAGTTCAATCTATTCTCAGGAAAAATCTTTTATTATCAATGAATCATCGCCTATTGGAA
Source organism: Psychrobacter sp. Ps2 (assembly GCF_022129405.1). Taxonomy (NCBI): domain Bacteria; kingdom Pseudomonadati; phylum Pseudomonadota; class Gammaproteobacteria; order Moraxellales; family Moraxellaceae; genus Psychrobacter; species Psychrobacter sp. Ps2. Next base: position 85,128 of record NZ_JADQAM010000024.1, read on the forward strand.
TTTTCTTAAAAAGACACTGGCGACAACGTTAATATATGGTTATATTAGACATAACGTATTATAAGTAACGAGCAGTAACTGTACGCGATAATGTTGGCTCGATGGTTTGGCTAATCAGCAAACGATAGATAATACAAATTGCGATGTAGTAACGAAGTAATTGACGTAATTTCTGGACGCAAACTAAAGTTTTGATAGGGGTAGTTTATAGGTTTTGTTACCGACTATCAGCTATAGTATAGGAAGCTGATAATTTAATAGTATACTGTGCTACCAAGTTTGTAACAGCTATACGAACATCAATTGTGCCACTATATGGTGCTATTAATTTTACCGCTCTTACTTTTACTGCTTTTAAATTAGATGTATTAGAGGATATAACAATGACAACGAATGAAGAAGACAACACCCCCCGAATCTTGATTGTTGAAGATGATGAGCGTCTGGCCATGCTGACTCAAGATTACTTGGTCAAGAATGGTTTAGAAGTGGCAATTGAAACTGATGGTAATCGTGCTATTCGCCGTATCGTCAATGAGCAGCCAGATATGGTTGTACTTGATGTTATGCTACCTGGTAGCGATGGTTTGACCGTATGCCGTGAAGTACGCCCGCACTATCAAAATCCAATTTTGATGTTGACTGCACGTACTGAAGACATGGATCAGGTATTGGGTCTTGAGATGGGTGCTGACGACTATGTTGCCAAGCCTGCTCAGCCACGTGTATTGCTTGCACGTATTCGTGCGCTACTGCGCCGCTCAGAAAATGCACCATCAGAAGACGTGCCACAACGTCTAGAGTTTGGCGAGTTAGTAATTGATAACGGTGGTCGTTCAGTTAACCTAGGTGATGAGTTGGTTGATTTCACCAGTGCTGAATATGATCTACTATGGTTACTTGCTTCTAATGCAGGTCGTATTCTATCTCGTGAAGATATCTTTGAGCGTCTACGCGGTATTGAGTATGATGGTCAAGATCGTTCAATTGACGTACGTATCTCACGTATTCGTCCAAAAATCGGTGATGATCCAGAAAATCCAAAGCGTATTAAGACCGTACGTAGTAAAGGCTATCTATTCGTAAAAGAAGGCAACTAATATTGTTGCTTCTGTACATTGATTAATTATTAATCACTATTCGAAAAAGCCAGCAACGATGCTGGTTTTTTTGTGGCTAAATCTTAATTTTTAAACTTAAATGCAGTGTTATGTGGTTTAATTAACCCATTATTATAGACGCTGACTAAATATATGTCATACATATAAGTCTTTGGATGATTGCTGCATATGAATTAAAATGCGGTAATTAAAAGTCAAAGTTAAAGTCTATCCCTATTCGATAATGCTCGATATCATCAAACACATAGCACTACCTATATGTTTGATGGTATTAGCAATTTCCATTTATTAAGTTGGTCACGGCACGTATGTCATTAGTCTCTTCTTTAAAACACAGTATTTTTGTTCGTATCTATGCTGGGCTACTTATAGTCTGCTTATGTGTGGCACTGTTTGCGCAGTTATTGATGGATACCATTAATAAGGAGCGTGTGCAGTCTTATCGTGAAAATATGGCAATGGGGGCGTTCCATTTGGTGAGTGAAGGAATCTCTCACCAAAATAGCGAAGAAGAGCGTGAATATTGGTTATCAGATGCGAGTAGTTTGTTTGGTACTACTTTTAAAGTCTTGCCTATTGACGAAGTAGATTTTAGCGCCAGTGAGTTACGCCGTTTTAAAAATGATAATACCGTTGTACGTTATTTCAACCAGCCTGTATATGCAGATGTTTATTATCGTTTGCCGGACAACAAGAGTGTTTTAACAGCGAGAATCTCACAGGTTACTGAGCAGCAAGTACGGGCAATCGCGGTATTTCTGTTAGATGATTTGTCTTATCACATGACACTATCGGACAAGCGCGCACGTTTGGCTGAATTGGAGAAAAAGTTTTCTTTTCCTTTAGCGTTTAAAGCAGTTAATACGCTTGAGTTAGATTCAGATCAGATGGCTCGTCTGCGTCGTGATGAAGTCGTCATATCACTGCAAGATACTAACAGTAGTACGAGTAACTCTGCTATTAGGGTAATAGTACCCTCTGAAATCAATGATATGGCAATTTTAATTGGGCCTATACCGTTATTTAACTGGTTCCCGCTTAACTTAATTATTAGTATGATTCTTATCAGTATGTTCCTAATTAGCTTAGGTGTATATGCACTCATCTTCCCGCTTGAACGTAAGCTGCAATTGATTCAGGTAGGTGTGAATGAGGTCAGTCAAGGTAACCTTGATATTCAAGTACAGGTTATTGGTCAAGATGAAATAGCACGTTTGTCAGCAACTTTTAATTCCATGACCTCGCATATTAAGCGTTTGATTGAATCACAGCGAGAGCTTACCCGAGCGGTTTCACATGAGCTTCGTACTCCAGTGGCTCGTATTCGATTTGCCGTAGATATGCTTGCTGATACGGATGACGAAGACTCACGTTTTATGCAGCGTGACTATATTGATGAAGATATTGAATCGCTTAATGGTTTGATTGATGAGATCTTGACCTATGCTAAGCTTGAGGAAGGGTCACCAAAGTTAGATTTAGAACCAGTAAACTTAAGAGAGCTGTTAGAGCAGATCGAGCGCGAAACCAATGCGCTAGGTAAATCTATCAAAATAGTAACCAGTCTGCCAAATGCAAAAGTCACAGCAGTTGCGGATAGACGCTACTTACACCGTGTGATTCAGAACCTTGCAGGTAATGCGTTACGCTATGCAGAAACAACCATTATCATTAGTGCAGGTGTCAAAAAAGGCAATGCCTTCGTTAGTGTCGAAGATGATGGACATGGTATTCCTGAAGCAGATCGCGAAAAAGTATTCATTCCATTCTCACGCTTAGATGACAGCCGTACACGCGCGTCAGGTGGCTATGGTCTAGGCTTGTCTATTGTATCGCGCATTGCCTTTTGGTTTAATGGTAGTATGAAAGTAGATGAGAGCCGTGAGTTGGGCGGTGCAAGGTTTGTGATGACATGGCCTATCAAACCATTGACGCAAATTCTGGCTGCTGATGAATTGACGCAGGAGAAAAGCGAGCGCGACTTCGATACTAAGTTGTCAGATTAGACCAAGTTATACGGCTAAGCTATAAGAGCAAGCTATCAGACTAAATCATCAGACTAAATTATCAGGCTAGGCCATAATTATTAGTCATGTTCCTAAAGACAATCAGCGTCATCTTAACGGTATAACACGATAGCGCTTTATAGCTAGGTGACGCACTTGTCGCTATTTTTAAGACAGTTGGACAATGTCATAGGAGGCATAGGATGCCATATTTATTTGGTGGCTTGGTAGTGTTGAATGCGATTACGCTAGGCTATTATTTATTTTTAAAACAGCCGTCAACGACCCAAACACTACAAACAGCTCAGGCTGAAATTACCCAGCCATTAGCTTTCACTAACAGTGCTGAGTATATTCCGCCGGCTATTGGTAGCAAAGACTAGCGTTTACCTCTTTGCTTATTCAGATTGAAGTCTTATCACTATTTTAAATTTGGCGCTGTACTGTCTACCTCAGATACTTCGTCTACGTCAGCCGCTAACGTAGTATCTCCAGCGACTTTAGAGAGTAGGGGAATGCGTACGCATACTTGTAGTCCACCTTCAGGGTGGTTGATGGCTTCAACAGTACCATGATGTAATCGTGCAATACGATCAACAATCGCAAGACCTAGTCCGCTACCTTGAGTAGTCCGCGCCGTCTCTCCACGTTCAAATGGTTGCATAATCCGCTCTAATTGATCGTCAGCGACGCCATCACCGCAATCTCGTACACAAATCACTAACTGTTCTTGAGCTTCTTTGTTCACCACATTTTCGCTGACCACATCGGTATCTTCGTCTTCGACAGTTTCTATAAATGTCGGTACAACCGTTGCCGATAAATAAATTGGTGGTTTTCCATAACGATTGGCATTGTTGACTAAGTTGATAATCAGACGCTTGATGGATAATGGACGTACGGGAACGACCTTGTCGCATTCTGACTCATATACAAACTTCATTGGCGCAAACTGCACCATGACTTCATTAAATATAGTGTCTAGGTTGGTCAAGCTGACTGGCTCATCAGAACCATCTTTCATAAAAGAGATGAACTGCTCCAAAATAGCATCCATATCCTCAATATCGTAAATCAGCCCTTCACGAAAGAAATCATCTGGTAGCATCTCTGCAGTTAAGCGCATACGTGTCAACGGCGTCCGCAAATCATGTGAGATGCCGGCAAGCATGATTGTTCGCTCTTTTTGCGCTTGGTTTAAAGTCGTAAACAGTCGGTTAAACGCCATATTAACTTGACGTATTTCTGTGGGGCCTTTCTGAGTTGGCAGTGTGGTTGCATGACCGAGACGAATATAATTAGTAGCTGCCCGCTGTAGGTAGCGTAGCGGGCGATTTAATTGACGGGCTAACAGAATAATCGTGAGTAACGATAGGATAGGCAGTCCAATCAAAAATAGCACCAGTAATGTCGGGCTATATTGTGAATAGTAAACCACAGGCTCACGCACCCAAAAACTGTCATCACGGCTATCTTGTACCCATAGCTGCGGCGTTGGCTTAAATTTAAAATAAACTTCTACAGGACGACCGAGCTGTGCACCGATTTCACGTTGTAGTACGTCCGTAAAAAAGCTCACGAATGGCTTGTCAGCGACTTCTGGAAAGTCGCTGGGATTGTTTATCACGACGACATGAGAGTGCTGGTAAATCCATTGGCGTACTTCGGGACGACCTTGCCAATCTTTGTTAACGCTATTGATCAGCTGCAACTCACTCGTCAAATAACGCGCATGGTTTTTTAACTCTGGTAGATATAGACTGCGCCAAAAGAACAAAATTGATAAGCTCACACTGATAAGCACGATAAAGGCAACCATTAAGGTCGTTAGCCAAGTGTTGGAATAAGAGCGTGGCAGCCAACCTTTACGACGCGGCTTTGGGTTCGGAGAGATCATATGTGTCCAACAGAGTAAAAGAAAAGTTAGTGTGATATAGCCTGTAGTTCTCTAAACATAGTCGTCTTAAGGCGAGTATGTGCGTTAATTTATGGCGGTATATCATAGAATAGCATAATCAATAAATAGTACTGATACAGTATGCAATCGACGAGCGAGCCAAATAGTTATTGGAATAGATATAAAGTTAAGCTTAAGGGTTAGACCATCTAATAACTGTAAAACCTTTAGAAATAACCATAGTAGCCTACAGAACTTAAAGAAAAACTTTAAAAATAAGCCATTATTATCAGTTATATTTTACTTAGGTCGACATTTAAGCTATTGTTAATAAATAATTAAATATGCACAGTTTATGTTTTCAACAAATAAAGACTGTGATATAATTATGCCCTTTTTGGTATACCTGCGAAAGAGAGAATTCACATGGTTGTTATTCGTTTAGCACGGGGCGGTGCCAAGAAACGCCCATTTTATCAAGTAGTTGTTGCTGATCAACGCCGCGCGCGTGACGGTCGCTATATTGAAAACATCGGCTTTTTTAACCCACTCGCTAAAGAGTCTGAAGAAGCAGTACGCCTAAACATGGAAGCGTACAATGCGTGGATCGCAAAAGGTGCACAACCTTCAGATCGCGTTGCTTCATTAGCAAAAGCTTACAACAAGTCTGCAGCTAAAACTGAAGCAACTGCTTAAGTTTTGGTTGTTACTGAGACGTTCGTAGCAAAACTATGATTTGACTCAGTAGACTTTAGAATACATAGCGTAACTGGTCTGACCAGGGTGCGCCATTAACTGTTTATCGCTTTTGACGCAATTGTTTTTGCAATTGCTGTTTTAATCATTGTTAGGTTAGCTGCTATGTCATCTGTTCCAAACGTTAGTGCCCTTATGAAAATTGGTCAGCTTAAGAAGCCTTACGGCATTAAAGGCTGGCTTTGGGTATTTAGTGATACGGATGACCGTACAGCGATATTCGACATGAAGCCGTGGTGGATGAAAACTGCCACTGGCATGAAACCTTTAACTGTGAAGGCTTGGCGTGAGCAAGGAACAGGAATTGTGGCTCAATTTGAGCAGATTCCTGATCGTAATGTTGCTGAGACTATGAACGGTGTTACCGTTTGGGTCGAACAAAACGTCCTGCCTGAAACAGCTGAAGACGAATATTATTGGTCGGATTTGGTCAGTCTGCGCGTGATGAACGAGCAGGATGAGTATCTAGGTAATATCACTGAAATGTTTGAAACCGGTGCCCATGACATCATGCGTGTAACGGCAAATTCAGACAGTTTGGACAATGAAGAACGCCTGATTCCATGGCATAAGCAAACTGTGATAGAAGTCAATATGACTGAAAAAACAGTGCTTGTGGCATGGCCGAGTGATTACTAATAGCGTTTCTGGCTTTTTAGTCAGACGTTATTAGTACTTACACCGATTGTTTTAGCCTCAACGCAAGTAGACATCAGATGTATTTTGCCGTAATTAGTATTTTTCCTGAGATGTTTGCCACGATTCGTGAATTTGGAATCACGGGCCGAGCAGTGACTCAAGAGCAAGTTACGATTGAATGCATTAATCCACGTGATTATACCACCGATAACTATCGCCGTATTGATGAGCGCCCTTATGGGGGTGGTCCTGGGATGGTGATGATGGCTGAGCCATTATCGAAAGCCATTGAGGATGCACGATTGCGTGCCAGTCAGCATGGTTGCCGTGTCGATAGTGAGCACTGTCCGGTGATTTATATGTCACCGCAAGGACAGACGCTTAGTGAAAGTAGCGTAGTCAATATGACTGATTACGATGGCATGATTTTATTATGCGGTCGTTATGAAGGTATCGACGAGCGTTTACTGTCACAATATGTCGATATGGAAGTATCGTTAGGTGATTATGTGTTAACTGGTGGCGAGTTGCCAGCAATGGTGCTGATGGATAGTGTGATACGTCGTCTGCCCGATATCATGGGTGATGATAAGTCAGCGGAGCAAGACTCTTTTGTCGATGGCTTGCTGGACTGTCCACACTATACTAAGCCGCATGAGTTTGCGGGTATGGTGGTTCCTAAAGTGTTACTTTCAGGTCACCATGCCAATATCGCTAAGTGGCGTTTTAGTCAGCAAGTCAGTCGTACGCAAACGCGTCGTCCAGACTTATGGCAAGCGTTTACTCCAACCGTAGAGCAAGCGAAGTGGTTGAAAGCATTGGCCAAAGCAGATAAAAAGTAGATTTTTAAAATCTGACTTTATTGTTACTAGGTTTGATAAACAGTTAAGAAACAGAATTTTGAGCAATAATAAAACGAGTCATCACATAGTGGCCGTTGGTTATAACCCATTTACGTTGTGTCTCACTATAAAGAGATGCGATTAATTATTACAAACAGGTGATATGCGTTAAGCCTCTATTATCTAATGTGAGGAGATAACTCTCATGAGCAACAAGCATCCATTGGTTCAGGTCATCGAAAACGCTCAATTGCTTGAGCGCCCAAACTTTGCACCCGGCGATACCGTTGTGGTACAAGTAAAAGTACGTGAAGGTGAGCGTGAGCGTTTACAGGCTTTTGAAGGCGTTGTAATTGCTAAGCGTAACCGCGGTCTAAACTCAGCGTTTACCGTACGTAAAATCTCAAGCGGCGTTGGTGTTGAGCGTGCATTCCAATTGCATTCACCAATCATCGAGAGCATCGAAGTGAAACGTCGCGGTGCTGTTCGCCGTGCGAAACTATACTACTTACGTGAGCGCTCTGGTAAATCAGCACGTATCCGCGAAAAACTTGGTGCTCGTCCAGTTGCTAAGAAAAAAACTGACGCTGGCGTACCTGATGCAGTTGATACTGCACCTGGTATCTAAGCACAAGTTTGCCGTTTTGAGTTAGTCCCATAATGTTAGGATTAGCTCAAGACAAGGTAATAGTAGATACAAGCCCTTATTCATAGGTTTATTTATAAATAAGCGGGCCATACCAAAAAAGACGAAACCCCAATCTATGCGAAAGCTAGATTGGGGTTTTTGTATGTATAGCATTAATAATTTAAGTTTTATCAGTTATCAGCTCTAATAGCGCCAGTTATAAGCTAAAGTTTATTGAGCATCAAAGGTATCGATGCGGTTGACTTGCTCCTTGGACTTACTGTATTTGCGCAGTCTAATGTATAAAGTCTTGGTGACGGTCGCGATTAGCTTTTGCTGCTCATCCACGATGTCGACTTTATACTCACGGAATACCGCTTCGCCTTCTTTTGCCAACTCTTGAATAGTAATAATTTCAGAACTAGGTATTTTCATGCGTGCAGTGACTTTGCTACTGCCAGGCGCAACAAAATCAATGTGTGAGCTTTTGTCCCACACTACGTAATTACTACCCAGTTGATGCATCAGCATAAGCATATAAAAAGGGTCAACCATTGAATATAAGCTACCACCGAACTGAGTACCGACGATATTTTTGTTCAGAGTGTTTAGTCCCATGCTGACTACGCACAAACCCTGATCGAGACTAATATGATCGATTTTGATACCTGCGCCAATGTATGGTGCATAAGTATTAAGGCGTAGCTTTAATAAATGCGGTGTCAGCAATGGCATGATGCTTTGCTTGGCCCGACGTTTCAAAGTCTCAAGGTTGGTAGGTAATACGCTCATAAACTTGTCCTGTTGCCTTTTCTCAATTTTTTGATTGTATCAATAATGCGGTTTTACACAGTATCACTGGTAAATAAATCGATAAAAAGTATTTATCATAATTAAAAAGTACTCAGCCCGCTAGCTCTAAAGCGTAACCGAAATGACATATTTATGCCCACTTACAAGTAACGATCGTTATTTACTATAACTATCTTTGCTATTCATCTATGTGATAAAAAATCATCTAGATGCAAATCATTATCAATAAAATGGTCGTTTATTCTAATTCAACATCTATAACAGAGAGATTTTTTCCTCATAGTTTTCTATTAAGGTTAATTTTGTCTCAAATAGAAACTTTAGTTTATATATTATAATGAGATACATAGTATCTTTAAATGGTTTTAGGTTCGCATTTCATCAAGTCTTGGCATACAATAGTTCGCAGTTTGTAATAGGCGCTTTGGTCTATGACATTAGAGCAGAGCGTGTGTAGTCAATCAAAGATGTAATCGACACAAGGAAATGTGATGAGTAACCCTCAGACCCCCTCTTCAGGGTCTAATCCGCCGACCTCGAACGTAAACCACGACAGTCAAGTACAAGGCAGTTATGTAGATTTGCATAAGTCCAGTTCTAGTTTCGACAGTCGTGATGCTTATTTAAACCATGAATTACAAATCATGCAGCCGAAACGTTGGCGTCCTAATTTACCATTCCGTGATTACCGTTTTGAATACGAAGATACTATTCCAGCAATGGCCGCGACCATTGGTAAAGTTGTTATGGTGGGCGCCATTGCAGCAACCTTTGCAGGTCCACTCGGCTTAGGTGATGCGTTTGTTTTAGAAAACGTGCGCTATGAGCTATTGATCGTCTCCTTTTTTATCATTCTATTTTCGGGCTTTCTACTGCCGACGGCCAACCTTGCAGGTACTCACGGTCCACTTATTCCTCTGATTCCTATTGTGGTAGCAGCTGGTGGACACCCGATGGCTTTTGGTTTGCTTATCGGAGCTTTTGGTCTGCTCCTCGCGATTAGTAAAGGTGGGAGTTTGCTGGCTAATTTGACCAGTAAGGGTGTGTGCGGTGGCCTCTTGATTTACTTGGGCTTTATCGGAACTACCTCACAGGTCAAAAATCTCTTTGCTTGGGCAGAAGGGATTGGCATGTCACATATCGCTTTCTTTATTATTCTGGCGACTATCCTGCTGTATGCATTGCTTGAACATTGGCAAAAACGCTGGCTCGCGGTTCCGCTAAGCTGTGTGTTAGGTGGTGGTCTTGCATTTGCATTGGGCGCACCTTTTGCGTTCAAAACAGCACCAGGTCTACCAAACATGAATCCAATGTATTGGTGGGGCGAAAACACAGGTTGGATGTTAGGTCTGCCGACGATTGAAAGCTTCATTGTAGTACTGCCGTTTGCTATTTTGGCCGTGGCAATGTGGTCGCCAGATTTCTTGGGCCATCAAGTATTCCAAAAAATCAGCTATCCTAAACGTACTGAAAAAGTGCTTATGGATATCGATGACACGATGACCAGTGCTTCGTTTCGTCAGGTAGTCGGCTCTGTATTGGGCGGTGCCAACTTTGCGTCATCGTGGGGAACGTATATTGTTCCTGCAGCGATTGCCAAACGTCCGATTCCTGCCGGCGCTTTATTGACGGCTCTATTCTGTATCATCGCAGGAGTTTGGGGCTATCCGATGGATTTGGCCATTTGGCAGCCAGTGATGTGTGTAGCCTTGATCGTTGGGGTGTTTATTCCATTACTAGAAGCTGGTATGGAGATGACGCGTGAAGGTAAAACCACGCAATCTGCTGCGATTGTGGTGTTTGCCTCTGCATTGGTTAACCCAGCCTTTGGTTGGTCGCTCACGTTGTTGCTTGATAACTTGGGACTGATTGGCTCTAAAGAACGTAGTGCAAATTTGACTAAAATGAGCCGCTGGATCATACCGGGTATTATGTTTGTGGTACTGACAGGCGTGATGGCTATCGTCGGTATGCTGCCGGGTATCCCAGCACTGATGGCAAACTTCCGTCATTAGTAGTATGTGATTGGATAAACGATAATAGAACAAACTAAGCCGGCGAAAGCTGGCTTTTTTATGGGTAGCGCTGCGATAATAATTGGCTTGTAAAACAATGACTCCCGCCCCATAACTAGAAGTATTACTAAGATTTTTAAGAGCAATAAATTCTATGGTTAATGTCTCAGAATCGAGTCCTGTCGATGATAAAAAAGCCCGTCTTAAGCATCTGATTAAACGCCTGCCTAACTTGCCAGGGGTGTATAAGATGCTGGGCAAGAACGGCGATATATTATACGTTGGTAAAGCTAAGTCGCTAAAAAGTCGAGTAAATAGCTACTTTGCTAAGACGATAGATCATCCAAAGACACGGGCGCTAGTGGCGCGGATTCATAATATTGAGACTATCATTACGCGTAGTGAGACCGAAGCGCTGTTGCTTGAGCAGAATCTAATCAAAGAACATCGACCGCCTTATAATGTGCTGCTGCGTGATGATAAATCCTATCTTTATGTGTTTATCTCAGCCGATAAGCCTTATCCACGTTTGGCCTACGGTCGCGGTAAAGGTAATCATCAAAAAGGTCGATTCTTTGGCCCGTTCCCCTCTGCACATGCGGCAAAAGAAACGTTGGTATTGATGCAAAAAATGTTTCAAATGCGTCAATGTACCAACACCTTTTTTAAGCAGCGTCAGCGTCCTTGCCTTGAGTATCAGATTAAACGTTGCCGTGCGCCCTGTGTCGGTTTGGTATCGCCAGAAGAGTATGCAGAAGATGTGAATAATACCATCCGTTTTTTAAAGGGCGACTCTAGCGACATCCATAGTACGCTGATTGAAAAGATGGAAGCGTCAGCTGAAGCGTTAGATTTCGAAAAGGCGGTATTTTATCGCGATCAGTTGTCCATGTTACGCGAAGTACAAGCAAGGCAAGCGGTCTATACCGTACAAGGTGAGGCAGATGTGATTGCCATTGCCAGTCAGGCTGGCATGACCTGCGTGAACGTGCTGACGGTACGTGGCGGCCGTGTATTGGGCGGGAAAAATTATTTCCCAGATGTGGATAGTAGTGAGTCGTTAGCAGACAATTTATCAGCTTTTATTACTTCGTTTTACTTTCAAGTGACCGATGATTTACCCGCCGAAATCATATTGAGTCATCAGATACCAGATCAAGTGGCAGTGAGTGAAGCATTGGCAACGCATTTCGGTAATAAAGTAGTCATCAAGACCAATGTTCGCGAACATCGTTCAGAGTGGCTGGACTTAGCTACACTAAATACTAGTAATGCATTAAAAACCAAGCTTGGCGATTATTTAGAGCTGCACGCACGATTTGGCGCGCTAAAAGACGTACTGGCGACTGTCACCGATCGGACGATTGATCGCATTGAGTGCTTCGATATCTCACATACGATGGGTGAGGCGACCATTGGTAGCTGCGTGGTATTTGATCAAGGTGGCTCGCGCCGTCGCGATTACCGTCAGTATGCTATCCATGATATCCAAGGTGGCGATGACTACGCTGCGATGAAACAAGTACTGACTCGACGTTACAAGAAACAGCCGTTACCAGATTTGCTATTGGTTGATGGTGGTAAAGGTCAGCTTGGTATTGCCAAAGAAGTATTAACTGAATTGGGTATTCTTGGTGACACCTTGCTCATTAGTGTGGCAAAAGGAGAAGGGCGCAAGGCTGGGCTTGAGGTATTGCACTTTATCAATCATGAGCCGTTAGATCTACCGATGGATAGCAAAGCATTGCACTTGCTGATGCATATTCGCGATGAGGCGCATCGTTTTGCGATTACCGCTCACCGTAAAAAACGCGATAAGCGTCGCTCATCATCAGTGCTAGAGGTAATACCGGGACTGGGTGAGAAACGTCGTCGTGACTTGCTCAATCACTTTGGTGGTATGCAGCAGCTGTTAGGCGCTTCACAGCAGGAGTTGGCAGGCGTACAAGGTATCGGACCAGTACTCGCAAAGACGGTTTATAAAGTATTGCACGAGTAATGGATTAGATGTTATCAAGCATCAGTTTTTATTGGTTGTCTATAAATACGACTGTGTGGAGATTAAAAAAAAGGGGGTAGTCTTGGATAAGTCAAATTATCCAAGACTGCCCCTTTTTTAATAGGCTTTTACTACTTATCAGTTTCTACTTTATAAGTGGTAAATTTAAAGCTTAAATCGCTCTTTTCATCATGCATCTGCTCAGATTCGTCTGCTACTTTAAAGCGTTCTGGCAACTCAGGGTAAAATGCATCGCCGTCAGCAATGTCAGTATCTACATGAGTCAGCTCAATACGGTCCGTATACATCAGAGCGTCACTAAATACTCGCTCGCCGCCAATCACCCAAATCGTATCGAGATGCGCGCCATGTGCTAGGCTAGCTGCTTGTGTCAGAGCATCGTCTAGATTGTGTACCACATAAGCATTGTTGCTATCTGCGAGACCTTTTGTCTCAGCATAATCCATCTGTGTCGTGACAATGAAGCTCACACGCTTAGGTAATGGTTTACTACCCATTGACTCAAATGTCTTACGACCCATGATCACGATACCTTGAATCTTGCTATCGTTTTCTTTGGTCGTCATGCTTTTGAAATGTTGCAAATCTGCTGAGATATGCCACGGTAGCTCATTGTTTTTGCCGATACAGCGATTGCTACTAATAGCAGCGATTTGGGCAACTTCGGTATGGGCATAGCTCATAATATATCCTTTTTATTATATTCTTAAATTTTGCTCTGATTCAGTATAGTTAACCAGACTAACTTTATACGGCAACTTTGGCTTTGATAGCAGGGTGCGACTCATAGTCATTGACGTTAATGTCTTCGTATTCAAACGCAAATATGTCTTTCACTTTAGGGTTCAAAGACAATGTCGGCAGTTTATATAGCGAGCGAGTCAACTGTAGCTCAGCCTGTTCACGGTGGTTTTGATAGATGTGACAATCACCACCTGTCCAAACAAACTCTCCAACTTCTAGACCACACACCTGCGCGATCATATGAGTCAATAGCGCATAGCTCGCAATGTTAAAAGGCACGCCTATGAAATTTACAACCCCTAATTTATGCACAAGTCGTTTTATTTTCTAATGTAGAGCGCTACATTCCGACTGTGCATTTTTAATTCTGCACAATACGGTCTGTGTAAACGGTCAGTTGTCCTTACCAGCAACATCAACATTATTCGATTTACCGAGTAGAGTGTCTTGATAAGAGATATTATATCTTATCAAGACATATAAAACACTTAGCCCAATACTAAAACTCACCCAAGCATGGGAGTTTCTTAAAAACTGTGTAACTGCTTATAATCCACTAATAGGAGAATAAGCAATGACTACTCAATCTGACATTAAGAAACTGG
>NZ_JADQAM010000052.1:0-90093 GCF_022129405.1 Psychrobacter sp. Ps2
AGTTAACTGGGTTATTAATGTGTAATCTACACACTAGCTACTTCCAGCTCGTCTTGATGAGGTGCGTATTATAGACGCTATATTTATTTAGTCAAGAAGTATTTTCTATTTAATTCAAACAATCTACATTGCTCAAATCTGTAATCCACTTCCCTTTCGACTGGGTGGCATTATACGGAGTTTTAGATAGAAAACAAGGAAACTCTAGAAATAATCTCGGTTATTTTATATCAGCGATACTCTATTTACCTAACCTATTGTTATCGCTATCAAACTTTAAATACTGTTTCTTATATCTGTAAATTGATCTTGTTCACAGTGGCTGACGTACTTCAGCAATATATAGAGCATACAAAAAAAGGAACTCACCTGACGGTAAGTTCCTTTTTGTAGAATCCAAATACAGCGTTTAACTTTTCACTTTCGTTTTAATCGTAGTCACGATACCTGATAACGCGTAGATAATGCCGATCGCTAAGATACCAACAGGAATATCATAGAGCACGATGCTCATGACTAGCACCCCAATGATAAGCACTACAAAAGGTACTTTCTTTTTATCAAACTCTTTAAAGCTATAGTATTTGACATTGCTGACCATCAGTAGACCACAAATCACTACCCAAGCTGCAAACAATAGCATGACAGCTGTATCGTATTGACCAATCCACTCGTTATGATCGACTGCGACCATCACAGCGGACGTTACCAATATAGCAGCCAGCGGACTGGCCAAGCCAACAAAGTACTTTTTATCGACGATGCCGACTTGAACATTAAAGCGTGCAAGGCGAAAAGCAGCACAAGCGGTAAAGACAAACGCACAGCCAATGCCGATACGACCCAATGGCTCTAAAGCGAAGCTATAAATCAAAATAGCAGGGGCAACACCAAACGCTAGCATATCTGCTAAAGAGTCGTATTGCTCACCAAATGGACTTTGCGCATTGAGCATACGTGCGACACGTCCATCTGCACCATCAAGAATAGCGGATAAAAAGATAGCCAAAGCCGCTTTATAGAACTCGCCTTGGGTACTCGCCAAAATAGAGTAAAAGCCTGACAGTAGCGACAAGGTTGTGATCAGATTGGGTGCCAAATAAACACCGCGACTAACTACTCGCTTACCTTCGGCTACTTCAGCTTCAATCACCTCAAATGTCAAACCATCATAGCTGTCGTTATCCGCTAGGCGAATATTAAATTCGTGCTCATCAATAAACGGTGGCTGAGTCGCTGCATTATCTTGCAACGAGCCGTCATTTAAGGACGAATTGTTCACAGGTGCATTATTCGGCTGGCCGATAGGTGGCTGAGTCGTCATCTTAATATCCTTATTGGCCGTTATTGCTATTCGCCGACGAGCCAGCGCACATTGGTCGCACTATCAGGCGTCAAGTTTGGCGCGTCTTCTACTTTTAGTACTGGCTGTAAGAAACGTAATATCTCACGTGCATGGTTATCAAACTGCCATGGCGGATTGATAACCAGTAGACCTGTACCGTTCAGGCCAACTGCAACATCATTAGGATAAATGTTTAGCTCACAAACCAACTGACGTCTCATTTCAGTACGTTTGAGCTTTTTGTAGAAGAGCTCTACGGCTTCGATGTTTTTGATTGGGAACCAAAGCGCATAAGTTCCTTGTGGCCATTTGTTATAAGCTGCGACTAATAAATCGATCAGGCGCGTAAAATCTTTGTGCTCTTGCTCATAAGGGGGATCAAGGAAAATCAAACCGCGCTTTTCTTTTGGTGGAATAACAGCGGTGATACCTTCAAAAGCATCACGATGCTGGATACCAATTGGCAACTTATGTAGCTGATAGTTTAACGCATCGTATTCAGTCGCTTTGGCTTCAAAAGCCTCAGCACGCACGCCAGCATCAGGCTTTTTAGCTGCGGTTTTTTCGACGTGATGGGCCACCCACCATGGCGAACCAGGATAGACTTTATTGTCGTAAGTAAATTTGGCTTGCTTAATGCCTTCCATATAATCTTTGACAGCAGCTGGGGCCTTTTCGGTATCTGCTTTTAGAAAAGCTTGAATACCGCCTTTGGCCTCACCTGTTTTGCGCGCTTCTTCACTGCTTAGTGAATACAGTCCACGACCGCCGTAAGCGTCAAGCACATAAAACGGTTTGTTTTTCTGCCCCAGTTGATTAAGCAGTTGTACCAATAAAATGTGTTTAACCACATCAGCAAAGTTACCAGCGTGGTAGGCGTGTTTATAGTTCATAATCTCAAAAGTTTAAATAAGAAAAATTGCATCTATGGTAGCATAGGCAGAGTAAAAGATAATGTGGTTTTAGTAAGTGCTTTCAATAAAAACGTATTGAATGACGGTATATTGACAGCTGATTGATAATAATGAGATGAAATGACGCAGATTATTAGCAACCTTAACAAGACAGCGTTGGTCGTTGATCATCCGATAGGTCAGGATAATCCACCATTACTGCTGCCAGATACTCATAATGATAGCCAAGAAATTCCTACTCAGCACGTATTGCAAATGTCTGACTTTGCGGTGGACTGGGAAGATAAGCTGACGGATAAACAGCTTGATACCTTTGTCACTGACGGTTGGCTAATTATTGATGATGTGTTTAATAGTACTGCCTTGTTAGCACTACAAGCAGAAAGCGGTTTTATTGACTATCGTGATGCAGAGCTGACCGCTGGTGTTCGTATCAGTGATATTCGCGGTGATAGAATACGCTGGATTACTGAAGACTTTTTTGCAGGCTATTACTATCTACAAAGCATCAATGCTTTGGCCTCGCTATTCAATCGTAGTTTATTCGCTGGTATTCGCCATAGTGAAGCGCATTATGCGTGCTATCCGACTGGTTTTGGCTATCAATGGCACAGTGATAACCCTGCTGGACGTGATGAACGTGTTATCTCGGCGGTTTTTTATCTCAATGATGATTGGGAGTCAACCGATGGCGGTGCACTAGAGGTCGTTGATAAACATGGCACGCACCATAAGGTTATGCCAGTTGCTAATAGACTGATTATTTTCGATAGTGATTTACGTCATCAAGTACAAACTGCACATCGCCAACGCTACTCTATCGCTACTTGGCTAAGACGTGATGATGCTGTGGTTTTGTTTGCTGCGCCCTGAGTATATCTATCATTTGCTGCGGCTCTAAGTAAGCTTTGTTAATTAAGGACAATAATAATGCGTAAGAATCTATTCAGACATTCTATTTTAGTTATTATGTTACCTTTGCTTGCAAGCTGCACGACTATTAATCATCAAGCCTTCACTCAACAAATCAGTGAGCCTTTTTTTACCTATCACCTACCAAAATCCACCTCTGAAAAACCTGTGATAGTTACACCAACTGCGATCACTACTGAGTTCAAGTATGAGAACGAGTGTCTGCTTGCATTTGATGGAACAAGATGGATGACGCCAGTATTTCCAGAAGGACATGCTACTTTCGATATTAGTAATAAAACTTTAGAATTATTAGGAATAAGTTATCAAATGGGCGAAGTTGTTTTTGCTGGTGGCAATATCAGTAATTATGACAGAGACAAAGCTAAAACTTATAGCAATACTCTAGCCGAAAAATGTATTACAGAGTATTTAGCAAAATTTTATGGTGATTATGAAAAAATTTACTTAGACAGAGACTAATATTTTTTTAACTATAGAAATCGATTAACCTTTATATATTTGCAACGTATAAATAATTAGTACCAAATAGACCTGATAAGAAACAAGCTATCTTTTATAGCAAAAAACATTAACTCAACTTACCTAGGACTGTTATGAGTTCAGAAAACAATAGTAAAACCCATCAGCAAGAAACCTTAGATTTAAGTATTGCACTGTTAGAGCGCCCTTCAGTGACGCCCGATGATGATGGTTGCCAAGATATGTTGTCAGCACGGTTAGAACAAGCAGGCTTTGATTGCGAGTTTATGTATTTTGGTGATAGAAAACAAAGCGGCGAACATGCTGAAGTTAAAAACTTGTGGGCACGCCGCGGTACTAGCGATCCAGTGATTTGCTTTGCTGGTCATACTGATGTCGTACCAACAGGTGACGAAAAAAACTGGACCTACCCTCCGTTTACTCCAACTATCGCTGATGGGTATTTATGGGCACGCGGTGCCGCCGATATGAAAACTGGTATTGCAGCTTTTACTGTTGCAGCCGAACGTTTCGTCGCCAATCACCCTGAGCACAATGGCTCAATTGCTTTTTTAATCACTTCAGATGAAGAAGGCCCGTCAATTAATGGTACGGTCAAAGTGATCGAGACTTTAGATGCACGTCAAGAAAAAATCACTTACTGTCTCGTTGGTGAGCCATCAAGTACCGATACGTTAGGCGATATCATCAAAAACGGTCGTCGTGGCTCGCTAGGTGCAGAGCTTACCGTTACAGGTAAACAAGGCCATGTCGCCTATCCACATCTGGCATCTAATCCGATTCATGCGGCGATGTCTGCCCTTGCTGAACTGACGTCTACCGCATGGGACAATGGCAATGACTACTTCCCAGCCACATCATTACAAATATCAAATATCAACGGCGGCACTGGCGCAACCAATGTCATTCCTGAAACGCTAAACATGGTCTTTAACTTCCGTTTCTCAACTGAAACGACTGAAGATGAACTAAAGGCAAAAACGCATGCTATCTTTGATAAGCACTTTGCCAACAGTAAAGCGAGCTACGATATTCATTGGAAGTTATCTGGTCAGCCGTTTTTGACCCCTGAAGGAAAACTGGTTTCGGCCTGTCAAAATGCCATCAAAAAAGTGACCGATGTCGATACCACCCTATCGACTTCTGGTGGTACCTCCGATGGACGCTTTATCGCCCCAACTGGTGCCCAAGTGGTCGAACTGGGTGTGCGTAATGCAACGATTCACCAAGTGGATGAAAAAGTAGAAGTCGACGACTTAGGCAAACTGGCACAGATTTATGAAGGAATTTTGAAAAACTTACTACTGAAATAAGCTCAATCTCTACACATTAAAAAAGCGCCACTCTATATGAATGGCGCTTTTTTATTATTAATAAATATAATAAAAGATAGCTCTAACCTTTAATATACTCTACAACCATTTTACCTAGAGTTGTCATATGAGTAGTGCGTTTGCTAGTTTCAACTAGTCCAAAGCGTAATAATGTCTCTTTATAACTATCTTGTAAAGCAGCTTTTTCTAGTTGCTCATTCTCTAACTCTTCGTTCAATCCAGTAATAGTTTTAGATATTGGCTTCAGAACATCTGGATGCTTTTCAACCCAATCAGAGTGTGGACCTTTACCCAATCTTGGTTCAAGAGAGTAATATATCAACCATATTATTTCAGGATCAGTTAGTTCTCTAAAAATATTAAGTATTTTTCTTGATTCTTCGTACTTTAGATTTTCTCTACTTAAAGATTTTTCAAGTATAGACGCAAGTCTTTCTTTACGTTCACGACTTATTGAACGAGATGCTTGTAGCATGCCTTCTTCTAGTAAGTCTACCCCTTCTTCACTAGCTAAGTTTACTTTAAAACACTCAAGCTTTTCATCAACTTGAGATACTTTAGAGTCAAGTTCTTGAAGAAACACTACTATACGTTCAAACCTCAGGTTTGGCACGACGTTATCAAGAATTTCTGAAATTAGAGTTCCTACATACGGAATTGTACCTGCTACTGCTTTAGCAACACTAACTAATCTATCCTTAGAGTTTGGATCTAATTGGCTCATTATTACTCCAAATTAATAGCTAAGATTTAATATTACTAAGGTTTCAATATTTCACTGGTATAAAAATTCTACTCAATCCCAATATAAACATCAACTTGACCGTATTCTAAGTTACCACCGATATAATGCTCAAAGTCTACATTAAACGTTCGGGTATGCTCGCAATCGGGCGCATTGAAATATTCCCAAGCACTTTCCCATGCATTCATCACAGTATTAGGCATGTAACCTTCTTCAGAAAATACCAAGTACTTTCCTGCAGGAATATCAACCGTCACTACATTACTAGCATTGGCCACATTGTCGCTTTCTGACTGAGCATCTTGCTCACTGGCTACTTTCCAACTGGCCACAACGTCAAACGCCCCTGCCAGATCATCGCTTTCATAGTTGTGATAGACACCATAAATGTCTTCACCTTCAGGGAGTTCACCCGCGTGATTTTGATAAAACTTCTGCCATAATCTACCAAGCTTGGCAGTGTCATGGCTTATCTCAGCGTTATTAGTGGTACGAACACTGATACCACGACAAGCTATCGCTTCTGGTAGCTCTTTAATTTGTGATGTCATGATGCGGCCTTTTCTATCTGTTTATTTAGTTTTCTGTTTATAGCAATGCTGGCAGACCGAATCGATTAATCTGCTTCATCAATCCAATTCATTTGAATGGCTTCTAAGATGCCTTCATTTGATTTTTGTGGATCATCATCAAAGCCTTCAAGCTCAGTTACCCAGCGATGCAAATCAGTAAAGCGAATGTACTGCGGATCTGTTTCTGGAAATTTTTCATAAAGCTCAATCGCGATATCTAAGCTGTCTGTCCATTTTAATTTTTGTGGGGTCATAACGGTACCTTATTTTTAGTCGTTTTGAGAATCATCGTCTTAAAAGTAATGCCATCGTCCTAATACTGACGACTTGATGGGCTCTATCCTACCAAAATTCAGCAAATGATTATAGCCAAGTTATTTTACGATGTTGTTTTTCAATACTGGGTTTCAATACTGTTTTGCGATGTGGCTTAGGCTGATTTAGTCGATTTTACCGCGACTTGATGCTCATTCCATGTATTAATGGTATCCGTCAAATGCTCACCCATCATGTCTAATACTTCTGGTGTGCGCATACCTTTACTATCTGTAAAAACAAACTTGGTCATACCAACGCCCATTAGCTGATTTTTGACAAAGAACCGATGCTCAAAATACACATATTTATGATCCCATCCTGCGACTGCACTGCTCAGCGTCATTTTATCCAAAAATTTAATTTGCTTGAGATAAATCATCTCTTGCATGGCAATCACCCAATTCAGCGACTTAATGCCTTTTTCGTGACAGCACGCCTTTACCCAGCGTGTCACGTTTAGCTCAATAAATGATAAATAACGATAATTGGGTAAATGATCGCGAAATCCCATATCGTGGGGCAAAATTCGATAATGACGGACGGTCGGTGCAGTCAATGTCTCTAGACTGATAATTTCGCTCGTCGATTGATGCTTGAGCTGTTGTTTAAGTAAGCTAACCATAATAAAAAAGCGCAGTAACATGTTCATAAATCTTTCTCTTATTTCATCGTATTTATAATTGGTGATTGTCTATCGTTAAAGCAATTCAGATGGGCTGAAAGGTTAATCAAGCGCAAATCGTATAGTGAGTACACAAAGCACAGTTAATTTTGTGATTATTAAACAACTGACCGTAACTGGAAAAACCTCAGTGTATAGTCGGCTTATAAATGCCGCCCACTTTAACGCAAAAAAAGCCACCTCAGTGACTTTCTTTATCTAAAAACTTATCTGCAAATAATAATGGTTAAAAACATAGCTTAGAGATTAATGACCGCCGCCATTGATAGTACGTACCATCTCTTCTACCATTTTCTTGGCATCACCAAAGATCATCATGGTTTTGTCCATGTAGAACAAGCTGTTATCCAAACCTGCATAACCAGTACTCATTGAACGCTTGATGACCATAACCGTCTGCGCTTTGCTGACTTCTAAAATCGGCATACCAAAGATTGGAGAAGTAGGATCGTCTTTCGCAGATGGGTTTACAACGTCATTTGCGCCGATAACCAACACCACATCTGTACTTGCGAAGTCTGAGTTAATCTCGTCCATTTCTAAAATATCATCATAAGGTACATCAGCTTCAGCCAATAGGACGTTCATATGACCTGGCATACGACCAGCAACGGGATGGATAGCAAAGCGAACGTTAACACCTTCTTCTTTTAACAACTCATATAGCTCTTTTACTGCATTCTGCGCACGGCCTTGTGCCATACCATAACCTGGTACAATGACCACACTGCTAGCATTAGACATGAGGAACCCTGCGTCTTCTGCTGAGCCCGCTTTGTAGTTCTTCGGTGCTCCATCATCGCCGCCTGCTGCCACCGCTGATGTGCCCATGCCACCAAACAAGACATTAAGTAGTGAGCGGTTCATGGCTTTACACATGATGTAAGACAAGATCGCACCTGATGAACCGACTAGAGAACCTGCGATAATCAGCATCGAGTTGCCAAGCGTAAAACCAATACCTGCTGCTGCCCAACCTGAGAATGAGTTCAGTAGTGAT
Source organism: Psychrobacter sp. Ps2 (assembly GCF_022129405.1). Taxonomy (NCBI): domain Bacteria; kingdom Pseudomonadati; phylum Pseudomonadota; class Gammaproteobacteria; order Moraxellales; family Moraxellaceae; genus Psychrobacter; species Psychrobacter sp. Ps2. The sequence continues at coordinate 8,327 of NZ_JADQAM010000052.1, forward strand.
ACGACTACTGGCATGTCACCGCCACCGATTGGCGCAATCCACATCCAGCCAAAGATAACGGCAATCACTGCCATCGCATAAAATGCTGGTAGTGAGTCAGTGACGAAATACACCCCACCGAACCCAATCATCGCAATGAATAATAGCGCTTGAACCGGTTTTACCCAGCCGCCAACCAATGTTTTCGCCCAGCTTTTCGCTGCTAATTTACCAAAGGCAAAGACCGAGGCTGAGAACGTAATTGCACCGATGAAGCAACCGATAAATAGCTCGATGCGAGCAACGGCGCCATGCTGCTGTTCAGTGTGTAATACCGTCGCAAGTGCAATCGCAACCGCTGCCAAACCGACGAATGAATGCATTAAAGCAACCGTTTCTGGCATCTGGGTCATTGCGACTGTTTTCGCTTTCCACATACCAACGAGAGCACCCAACACCATCGCACCGATGATCAACCAAAGCACAGGGCCTTCTGCTAAAAAGAAGGTTGTCACAACGGCAATTGCCATCGCTGCCATACCAAAACGGTTACCGCGAATCGCTGTCTTTGGGCTAGATAAACCACGTAACGTTAAAACAAAGAGGATAGCACCGACTAAATAGAACCAATCTGCATTTGCCGCAATCATTGCTGAGAAATCGTTCATGCGTCACCTCCGGCATCAGTGGTTGCTACTGGTGCTTTTTTTACTTTCGGTTTAAACATCGCAAGCATACGCTCAGTCACCGCAAAGCCACCAAAGATATTGATACTGGCTAAAAATACCGCAAAGGCACCAAGCAAGCTGGTCGGTGTAAACATTGAACCATCAATCGTGACAGTCTGTAGCATCGCACCCACGATGACGATACTTGATAGAGCGTTGGTTACCGCCATCAATGGCGTATGTAATGCAGGCGTTACGCCCCAAACCACGTAGTATCCGACAAAAATAGCGAGCACAAATACAGTGAAAATCGCTACAAATGGTGTGCTACTCATGGCCGCACCGGCTGGCGCTGCAGCTAAAATAGTGGCAATCATCTAATCCTCCTAAAAATTTATTCATTACTGGCAAATGTGTAGTGACGAAATATGTGGTAATAGACTGTTCAAACTAGCGTTTGGCCAGTCGTACCTGACTGTCATGTGTCACTGCCAGTGCGCCCTGAATCTCGTCTTCCATGTCTAAGTTAAGTGCCAAGCTAGCCGATGCATCATCGCCAATAGGTGCAATCAATGTCGTAATAAAGTTAACAAGGTTATTGGCATACAAATCTGACGACTGTGCGGCGAGCATAGATGGGATATTGGCGGCACCAACGATACGTACGCCGTTGTCTGTGGTGATGGTTTCGTTAGGCACGCTGCCTTCGACATTACCACCGGTACCAGCCGCCATATCGATCAGTACAGAACCTGCCTTCATTTTGGCAAGCGTTGCGCCATGTACCAAACGCGGTGCGTTACGACCAGGAATCTGCGCCGTGGTAATAACGATGTCAGCATTACTGAGCGCTTTATCTACGACAGCTGCTTGATCTTTGACATATTGCTCTGATGGCGTCCATGCATAACCACCGGTAGACTTAGCTGTTTCAGCCTCCTCTGCACTCATCGGCACATCAAGCCATTTACCACCGAGTGATTCCACTTGCTCGCGAGCGGTCGGACGTAAGTCACTGGCTTCTACCACTGCACCCAAACGCTTGGCTGTCGCAATCGCTTGTAGACCTGCAACACCAACACCTAGGATAACGACCTTAGCTGGCTTAACCGTACCTGCTGAAGTCATAAACATTGGGAAAGGACGTGAATACTCATTGGCCGCGAGCAATACGGCTTTATAACCAGCAAGGTTGGCTTGTGACGACAATACGTCCATATTCTGTGCGCGTGACAGTGTACGAGGCAATAATTCCATCGCAAAGACTGTCGCGCCTTTGGCTGCATAAGTGTCAAGCTGAGTGTTGCGATACGGGTCAAGCATGCCAATGACGATCTGACCAGATGATAAGCTTTCAGTGGCTTCCGCTGGTAGGTCATTGACGGTGGTAATAATCTTAGACTGGGTAATCACCTCGGTACGACTACTGGCAATGTCGGCACCCGCAGCCTGATACAACTCATCAGCATAGTATGCTGCTTGGCCTGCACCTGACTGAATGACGACTTCAAACCCAAGTTTACGCAATTTTTTGACTGCGTCTGGGGTTATGGCTACACGGCTCTCGCTCGTGATATCTGCACTGATTACACCGATTTTCATACCGTCTCCTTACTTACGTCCAATGACTATATTTACGTCTCACGACTACCTTTAATACCCTCAACGCACATCTAAAAAGCACAGGGGACAAAACCCTTTGAACATGATTAATCCATTACAGCGACCAAAGGTTATCAATTTAATAAATGATAGCTACTTTACCATCATGCCTTTTTATTATAGAGATATCGTTCGTCAAGTTTCATTGTCTAATGATGACCCACAAGTAAAATAAAAATTTAGGTATTTACACCATTGGCATACTTTTTGTTGGTATATTAAAGCCTTTTATTTTTCCGAAAAACGCTTAGCCCTTATAGATACAGGCCTACCTCCATTTATTCTCTAACCCTAAATCTGTTTTTTTATTAAAAATATAACGTCAATAAACATAAAATAAGCAAGGTGAAGTCAAGTTCCACCCATGCATACCGTATAATAAGAATACTTGACACTCGAAAAAACCCGTCATCGATTCATTATAATAAGGAATAACTATGTATTTTTTGCTTTCCCCTGCCAAATCCCTGAACGAAACAGACGCTATACCATTGAATTTAGGCAACTACTATAGCCAGCCCGAGCTAATCAAGCGCTCACAAGAATTGATGAAAGTACTGAAGTCAAAAGAGCCTGTTGACCTACAAGAGCTGATGAGCATATCTGACGATTTGGCTCAGCTTAATGCCACGCGCAATCAACAATGGCATTGGAGCGAAGAGCAGCCATTTACTAACGATGCCTCTGATAATGCCGCCAAGCCTGCAGGCTATTTGTTCGATGGTGATGTCTATACTGGGCTTGACATGTATCATATGGACAAAGATACCGCTACTTATGTCAATGAGCACTTAGGCATTTTGTCTGGACTGTATGGAGTACTAAAGCCACTCGATCTTATCCAGCCATATCGTTTAGAGATGGGCACCAAGCTAAAAAATGAGCGTGGTGACAATCTTTATGAGTTTTGGGGTGAGGAAGTCACTAACCTTATCAATGCACGTATGGCTGACAGCGATGACAAAACATTGGTTAATTTGGCTTCTAATGAATACTTTAAGGCGGTAAAGAAAAAAGCACTGAAGGCAGACATCATTACGCCACGATTTGAAGACGAAAAAAATGGTCAATACAAAGTGATTAGCTTTTATGCCAAAAAAGCCCGTGGACTGATGGTGAAATATGCTGCTGATAATAAGCTGACCAATGCTGAGCAGCTAAAGCAGTTTGATTTGGCAGGATATTACTATTGTGAAGACGCGTCTGATGATAAGACTTGGACGTTTAGACGAGATGCGGCGGATCAGTAGCTGAGACCATCCCAGATTCTGTGTAACTGCCATTTAGATTAAATGCTTACTGATACGGTCATCAAACATAATCATAAAACGATTCAGAGCAGACGTCCAGTTACGAATAGGCATCGACCACTTCTTGGATGCCTGCTGGGTTGCTAGATAGATTACCTTGAATGCAGCCTGGTCAGAGGGGAACACCTTACGCTTATTCACCGCCGTTCGAATCACGCTGTTTAGCGACTCTATCGCATTGGTGGTATAAATCGCTTTTCTGATGTCTTTAGGATAACCAAAGAACACCGTTAAGCCCTCCCAGTTATTGCGCCAAGACTTGATGACATGCGGATACTCCTTGCCCCAAGTCTCATCAAAGTGCTCAAGTTTGGCCTCTGCCATCTCAAGCGTATCAGCGCCGTAGATGGCTTTTAAATCAGCCGCTACGGCCTTTTTATCCGTCCATGGCACGAACTTCATGGAATAGCGCACCATATGCACGATACACAGCTGAACCTGAGCGTTGGGATAAACGGTGTTGATAGCATCGGGGAAGCCCTTTAGACCATCGACACAGGCAATGAGGATATCTTGTACGCCACGGTTTTGAAGCTCGGTAAGAACACCTAGCCAGAACTTAGCGCCTTCATTCTCTGAGAGCCACATACCAAGCAGCTCTTTTTTACCGTTAAGGTTAACGCCTAGGGCTAAGTAAATGGCTTTGTTGATGATCTGCTTGTCTTGACGTATCTTCACGACGATGCAGTCTAGATAGACGATAGGATAAACACTGCTCAGCGGCCGGTTCTGCCAAGCAGTGATGTCCTCTAATATGTTATCGGTGACTCTTGAGACAAGAGAGCTTGAGATGTCGACATCATAGAGCTCTTTAATGCTCTCTACGATCTCAGTGGTGGTTTGACCCTTGGCGTAAAGGAATATGATCTTGTCATCAAGGCCACTAATACGGGTTTGATGCTTGCACACCCACGCGAGCACAGCTCTTGTCTTGCGCTCGGGCGAAGCAGTGCTTCGCTATTTCCTCGCTCAGGTTCAAAGTCACCATGACGGTCTCTTGGGGTGGAGATTTCAAGCTCGCCTGTATCACTGCGGACTCTCTTTTTAGTGTGTCCGTTGCGCTTGTTTGGTTTATCTGCTTTCTCATGCTTGGGGTAGCCGAGATGGTCTTCCATCTCAGCCTCTAAGGCAGTATCGATAAAGGATTGCATGAGCTGCTTTTGAAAATCTTTGATGTCATCGAAGCTGTTCATGCTACCAGCCATTTGCTCAGCCAGTTTCTTGATGTCAGTTTGGTTAGTCATTGCTTATTCTCCTGTTAGTGGATTATAAGCAGTTACACAGTTTTTAGGAAAGGCTCCAGTAGCTTGATATAATACGAGTCAAAATTATAAAACACCCATCATAAGCCGAAACTTATGATGGGTTTTTTATTCTCCAACCACTAAATGTTTTAGTGCCTATACTCTAAAGCGCAACTTATCCCTTGAAACATCAAGTACCACTGTTTCATTATAAACATTATAGGTATGGAGACGATCAATGTCAGCCTCCCAATTCGGTTCGATATAACGTACAAAGGTTTCTTTATAAGAGATCGGTGTCAACTCTTCTACTAGGTATAAAGCCACCCTACGCCCATATCTAAGAGTACCATCCTGGGCAGTACGAAAGAGCTGACCGTTTTTTCGGAATAATGCGCCTGCTAATCGCGATCCACGCACGTCAATTTTTAGAGGCGCCGAGGGATGAATGGTCCAATTATCTGCTTGCAGCTTGTCAGACGTATAAATATACAACTCTAAATCCATAGTAAATGCTGAAATTGAACCGTGAGTTGTAAAAAGATACCATGATCCATTATGCTCAATCACAGCGCTATCTACTGCCTGAACGCCTGAAACTAACTCATGAACTTTTTCCCACTTACGCGGAAAGTCTGTCGCTTTTAATAAGTTAATACAATTGGTTTCTGCAGCCTCTGGAATCATATAGATAGCGTTTTCATACTCGAATACATTGGGAAAGCTTAAGTGCGTGCTAATACCCAAATCAGCTTGTCCTGAACTAATAACTTGATGGCTTTCATTCAGTTCTATCCACTCTATTCGACCAATATTCTCTTTATAGTTCAGACTCTCAAAAAATATGTAACGTCTTGAGTCGTGTTCAATATAAAAAGGATCAGCCCAAAAGCAGCCTTTCGCAGGCGGTATTTCTGTATATGTATGTATTGGTTGATCAACAGATCCAATAAAGAGGCTCCACTGATTGAGATAAAAACTCTTATAAAAAGTTTTGACAGTATAATATTTTAAGAATCTAGGTAAGTGTTTGATGGTCATTGATAAGTCAGGTTTGTGATGAACCGTGTGTTCGTCAGTTGTCTTAATAGACTTTCCGGTATTAACTCCAACTCTATTCCTGTGGAAGTACCAATATAATATCGATGCTGCTATCCCATTTGACTTACGCTTAGTTAAGTTATAATCCCAGTAAAATAGCGTGCCATAACCTTCCCCTACTACTTTATCTATATTAAGATGTTCATTTAATAATTGCAAAGTAACGACACTACTTTCCCATTGTTCAGCAAACTGCCAATATAACGTAGGCTTATCATGTTGTATCGCATTATTGCCATAATGAAAAAAAAGCACACCGTTTTTTGTAATACTTAAAATTTTTCCTGTCAGCGCTCTGAAACCAATATTAAGCAGGTAATCTAAATCCGCAGCTTCGATTTTCTCAATCACTGAATCTTCAATTTCTTCAGTGTACTCACCCTGCTTCGGTATAGACATGATAGTAGGCATTGAGCCATTTTTTGATAAGTCGTGAATAGAATAATGCTTAGCATTACTCTTAGTTCTAGAAAGAGAAGAGAATATTTTTTGATTAATTAGGGGAATAGACTTTAGTACACTGCGTTTCTGTTTTATATTTCGTTGAATAGCGATACAAACCTCGACAACTCCTTCATCCACCAATGACTTAAGTGGTTCAAAGTTGTACCACGCCAAGGTCTTATCTTCTACAAGGATTCCAAGCCTAATCTTCTTCATTGTGATCACATTTAATGGCACACGATATTTTGCGCATTCTGACCCGCAACACGTGTCCAAACTCCTTTTAATTGAATTGTCATTCCATTATATATTCAAATAATAACATATATAGTAGTATATGTTAAAAGAAACTCACCATAAATTAGACACAAAAAAGCCCTGCTATCTTTCGATAACAGCACTTCTAATAGCCAAATAGACTTTATGAAAAAATCATACTTTTAGCGAAACGCGATTCATCGAGAAAGGTGAGAAAATGGTCAATATAAAGTGAAAGGCTGAACAGCTAAAGCGGTTTAATTTGGCGGGATATTATTATAAAGCAGCCTCTGATGACAAGACATAGACGTTTAGAAGAGATGCGGCGGATCAGTAGCTTGATATAAAAACTATATTTACTACAATCCCTAGAGGTCACTAGAAGCATTGCATTCAGTGCTTCTAGCCCAATCATCAGATATCCTTTAGTTGAACATATGAACAGATCACAACAATCCTTCTTGTGCCATCATTTCTTGTATCGAGGCGCGGTTTAGCATGGCTTGATAGTGTGCACTTAGGTGTGTCCAGTCTTGTGCTCGACTCGCATATCGCTGACTCCAGTGAGCAATCATAAATAAATGAAAATCAGCCCCACTTAATTTATCGCCCAACAACCATGGACCATTATTTGCTAATCCCTTTTCAACAATACCCCAGCAGTGGGTTAGCACATCATTCGCTTTATCTTTCACTTGCTGCAAATTGTGCTCGGCGCTGATGTACTGCTCGGGATGTGCCCAGCGATTAGCGGCTTCTTGTAGTGTAGAAGACATCCAAAACAAATACTGGTAATAAACACCGCGCCTAGGGCAGCCTGTGTCTGGTGCTAGCCCAGACTCTGGGTGTTGATCTAACACATACATTAAAATTGCCGCAGACTCATAAATAACCTGTCCCTGATGCACCAACGTAGGTACTTTGCCATTTGGATTAATGGCTAGATACTCAGCTGATTTTTGCATGTTTTTAGACAGGTCTATTTCTATCATTTCATAAGAAACGCCTAGCTCCTCAAAGACAGCATGGGTGGCCATATTGGCACCACCCTTATCCCAATATAAAGTATAAATAGTCGTGTCCTTCTTGCTGTAGCGATTGATGGATAAAACCATTGTACTGAGCGATAGAAATTATTCTCTAACGTGAAATAATCGACATGATAGCGTCAGCCAGTTGATGAATTTCCGTCATTTTCAAACCGGCAATATTGATTCTACCATTTGGCATACCGTAGATAGCGAACTCATCTTGCAGTATCAGCATTTGATTTTCTGTTAGCGGTAATAGAGAAAACATGCCTTTTTGTTGCGAAATGTCCAAAAACTCTGCAGGTGCACCCCTATCTTTTAATGCTACGCTTAATGCTTGGCGAATAGTATCTACCCTATCGCGGTAGCTTGCCAGCTCGTCTAGCCAAGCGTCTGGGCTGTCTAGCAAATAAGAAGCCACTGCGGCACCGTGATTGGGCGGCATGGAGTAATTGGCGCGTGTGATGGTTTCTAAAAGTGTCTGTATATCTGCATGGCGGTCATGGTTCGTCGTCATTACCGTGGCAATACCCGTACGCTCATTGTATAGTCCCATATTTTTTGAACAGCTAGCGGCGATAAATGCAAAGTCAGAGTCTTCAATGATTAAACGAAGCCCTGCAGCATCGCTATCAGGGTCATCTCCAAAACCTTGATATGCCATATCAATAAACGGGACAATATTTTTCTGTTTACATTTATCAGAAAACAGTTGCCACTGCTCTAAAGAAGGATCTATACCGGTAGGATTGTGGCAGCACGCATGTAATAACAACACGTCTCCTTCTTTGGCTTTTTCTAGCGCGGCAAAACACGCATCAATATCTAACCGACCATTTTTATTTTGCCATGGATACGTATCAACCGTTAACCCAGCACCTTCCATCAGCGGACGATGATTGATATAACCAGGGTCACTGATCCAAACGGTTGAATCTGGAGAGAGCGTGGCGATTAAATCAGCAATGAGTCGTAGCGCCCCTGATGCTCCAACCGTCTGAATCGTGCATTGGCTTTTTAGACTTGGACTGTCACCCAGTACAAATTTTGCCATTTGCTGGTTAAAATTAGCGTTACCCGATAGCATGCCATAAGCTTTTGAATGAGCTTCATGAGCAAGATGTATCTCTGCGTCTTGCACGGTTTTCATCACAGGCGTATTGCCATACTCATCCCGATAGACACCAACCAATAGATCTATTTTATGTTTGCGCTGGTCAGTACGAAACCTACCTAACAATGCCCACAATGGATCACCGTTGATAACAGGCATATTATCTAACATCATGATATTTCCTTAATTAATTTATTGCGCTCGATTGGACAAGATGACGCCAATGGTACTGAGTACGATGCCGCATATCATAATGACTGATAGAGACTCATTAAGTATCAGCGTAGCCAGTATAGCGGTTAATCCTGGTGACAAAGAGCCAAGTAATAAGGTACGAATGGAGCCCAGCTTTTTGACTGCATAAGAAAACGCAATGGTTGATACCACCCCTACACCAAGTCCTTGTACTAGGATAAACGGAAGCGCTTCATCAAAAGACACAGAACCTATATTCGTTTCCACAATACCAGACAGAACCATCATCAATGTCAGAAAAAACGAGGTATAAGAGAGCACGATAGCGATAGCTATTGGACTTAACTTGGTGCTTTTTAACCCCAAGGTATAACCCGCCCAAATCAGGCTTGCCATCAACAATAACCCCACACCGTACAGAAGACTATTAGGCACTGACTGTGCACGCCCGCCAATCATCGTAGCGATACCAAAGAGAATAAGGGTTAATGCGGCAAATTTCCTCAATGATATTCGTTGACGATAAAAAATAAAAGACAATATTGCGGCAAAGAAGACTGGCGTACCTGTCAAAATAGTACCAACGTAAGCTGCTGGTACCGTACTTGCACCAAAAGCGGCTAATAAAAGAAAAGGCACGCCACCAAGTAAAACAAACATGATATCTGGCAGTCTTATGTTTTTTACTTCATGCCAACTAGAGAGTACCCAAGGAGTCAATAAGACCAGCGGTACACTGAAGCGAATGAGCATGACATCCGCAATACTTAGCGACGATGCTCCAACCGCTCGTACAGTCAACGCAAATCCTGACCAAATCAACAATACGACGCTCATTGCCACATAGCCTTTGGTTAGTGGCGACATTACAAACAAAGGGTTTTTGCGCGATGAGGGGTGGAATATCGTATTCATAGTCGTGTCTTATGCTGGTATACAAAGACCAATTATCGATTAAAATACGCGCTTTTATCTTTATTTATTCATTGCAATTTTGCAAATATTTGGTGGATAATGCTAATTAAATAAAAATTATTGGCTTAAAAAGTCAAAAGGTAAATTATGGACAAAATTGATCGCCATATCTTGGAAGTGCTCCAGAAAGAAGCGCGCTTATCTACGGCGGAACTGTCCGAACGTATAGGGCTGTCGCCGTCTCCTTGCGCGCGACGCCTAAAGCGTTTGGAGGACGAAGGTTATATAGAAAACTATCAAGCGAACGTAAACAAAGCCAAAGCAGGTATTGCGATGAGTTTCTTTGTGGAGGTCAGTCTCAACAGCCACCAAGAAAAATCTATCGCAGCCTTCGAACGCGCTCTGTCCAATATGGACGAGGTGATTAATGGACATGTGGTATCGGGTTCTTATGATTATTTATTAGAAGTGGTAAGCCCCAATCTCGATGGTTATGAGCGGTTCACACGTAAGCTGCACAAGCTTGCTAGCGTAAAAGATATACACACTCATTTATCGGTAAGAAAGGTAATCAATAAGACGACTCTACCTATTTTTGTGTGAGATTCTTTTGTACCGACTAGGAGCACAATATCTCGCTCGATAATTATTGAGTAGAAAGACCTATAATGAGTTCATTTGAATTTGATAAAATATGGCTATGATAAAGAAGTGTATGATGATAAGACTTGGGTCTTTATGCACGATGCAGCTGATCAGTAGTAATTTCTACAAAATTATTAGACAATACGAAAAAGACCAAACTCAATAAGTTTGGCCTTTTTTATATATCATTATTAAGAAGTTAAGTAATATACCGAGTTTACCTTATTAATATAATGATAACAGTTAGACTTTAGAAGTAGACGCTGAACATTCGTATCATAGAAACCACCTTCTGGTGCAAGAATTTTTATATTAGCTTTATCGGAAACTTCTCTAATAACATTATCCTCACAGTTAAGAGTTTCAGCTTTCCATTTTGATATAGTTTCACTATTCTGATTATTACTAGAAACTAAAGCATGTATAGCTTTTAAACCACTTCTGAACTTAATATAGCTGCTATCTGATGACTTGGTAAACGAACCAATAACTTGCTGATCTAGTGGTATTTTGTTAATTGAATCATAAATAGGCTGCCAAGGATAATACACTATTCCATTACTACGATGCTGAGCCAACTGAAACTCCATCCACCTTGATTCACTATCAGTAACAATTACTGATCCTGTAACTTGTGCAGTAAACAAGCTCATTTCATAGTTGGGCAGCATTGCAAAACCTATGTACTGGCCTTCACTTCCAAACGTTACATCATGCAATGGTACTAATGGATCAATTTTAGATTTTTTATCTAAATATACGTATAAATCTAATAGCCTTTCTTCATTCAGATACGGGAACATACCTAATAAAAATGCACTACGGGTAGTAGGAGGCATCTTGTATGAAATGTTAAAAAAATCCTCATCCCTCATTCTAGTAAATAGCTCTTTTTCTTTTTGACTTTTAACTTGGTCTTTTCTTAACTCTGCCATTTTTAGATATTCATTGCATAAGCTTCTATCAAAAATAGAAAGATCGGGAAAAATATTTACTATTCCATAAGCTATAAAAGGCTCAAGTACAAGCATAAAATAAAAGTCTTTTATTGCTTGATACCTATAGCTACTAGGATTCTCTACTGGACTAATTTCGGGCTTTGCATGTTTGGAATAAATAAATGGATGTTGTATCAAAAATTCGTCAAAATGAGTTGTTATGTTCAGCACATCTCTAACTATACTTTTTATGTCTATTATGCCTGAATAAAGCGCACGAAATTTTTCATCAGGTCTTGGAAGTAGTGAGTAGATTTCCGTGTCTACTGGCCAAAGCAATACATAGAAACTGTAGATTTCAGAAATTTGTGAATCTGATATTTCTTGTCTAATATCATCCCAAGTCTTTCCATTATCAATTCCAAGAATATCTCTAATAGCATTACACAAAGCTAGATTACGCTCTCTAATGCTAAGTACCGACCAAGAAGTCCGTTTATCCTTAGGAGTGTTTACACAGCATTTTTTGTACTTCTTACCGCTGCCACAGCCACACTTATCATTTCTTAGTAATTTACTTTCATTAATATTCTTCTTAAGGAAAGTATCGTCAAATTTTTTACGTCCAAAAGCATCTTGGTAATAGACACTGCCATCATTAAACTTGGCAAGAATCTCGGTAGTAAATCCTTGGTTTGGTGGAAATAATACATGCCTTAAATCAGCCCAAGTTATATCTACACTTTTCTCAGGGTATAACCAATCTGCAGAGCCTGCCGCAACATTCTCTTCAGATCTTTTCTTTATTATATAGTTAATCTGTGATACTTCATCAGAGTTGAGTTTTCGATGATTAATAAAATCGATAGTACTAACCAAACTACTACGTGTTTTAGTAGGGTTTGTCCGTTGCTCTAATGGGTCAATAGTATCTAGATTTTTTGCATATTCTTGGTTTGTCAGTATTAGGCATCTATTTTTATCAAGTGGAAAAATCGTTTGCGTTCCCTTCAAGGAAATGTCAGGATCATTTGGGTACTGACATTCTTTAGAATCTGGTGGGCAAGCATAGTTATAAACTGTTACTGGATGATCTGAAATAATAAACTTAACCTCAGAATCGTCAGCTGATACTAGTTCACGTATCCCCTCAATCCATAAAGTACAATGTAGCCTAGTGATAGACTGCATTTCGATCATAAGCTGATTTTGAATTAGATCAGGATAATGATTTTTAATCCAATCTAAGCCTTTGGGGGTTCTAAGTTTTTGAGCATCAAGATAAAAAAACAAGTTTTCAAAATTATCGTGCCACTCAGACTCATCATCAGTTAAATATGCTTTTACTGCAGTTGCACCAGTACCGTCAATATCTCCAAACAATTTTTTCTCAATATCATCGTTGCTCTCAGAACCTAAATAAGTAGTATACAAATCTTTTTTATAAAAGCATTGAGCGGGCGTGTACCATTTTTTAGCATTTATTTTTTTTACTTCACCGTTCGGCAGAATGATTTTCTTCTGCGATAAATGACACAGTTCATTATCTCTATCATTGGTAAAACCTTTTTGGTACCACTGTGGTACATAATGATTGTTTCTAGTTATTGTCATAGTAATTCCAAAATAAAGTTCAATTAATACAATTATAAACTGACAATCATTAATAAGGAATTTAACTAAAAAAGCCCTAACTCAATGAGTTAGGGCTTTCTATTACTTAAAGCAAGTATAGGTTAAGAGGCATCAATTACATCATGCCGCCCATTCCACCCATTCCAGCACCGCCGCCCATAGCAGCCATACCATCGTCACCTTGCGGTAAGTCAGTAATCATAACTTCAGTCGTTAGCATTAAGCCTGCAACAGATGCAGCATTTTCTAGCGCTGAACGAGCAACTTTAGCTGGATCAAGGATACCCATCTCTAGCATATCGCCATATTCGCCAGTCGCTGCGTTGTAACCGTAGTTACCACTGCCACTCTTCACTTCGTTAACCACAACTGAAGCTTCTTCGCCAGCGTTGGTTACGATTTGACGTAGTGGTGCTTCCATCGCGCGACGTAGGATGTTCATACCCGCGTTCTGGTCATCGTTGTCACCGCGTAGTTCAGACAATGCATTCATCGCACGAACTAACGCAACACCGCCGCCAGGTACAACGCCTTCTTCAACCGCTGCACGAGTTGCATGTAGCGCATCGTCAACACGGTCTTTTTTCTCTTTCATTTCAGTTTCAGTTGCTGCGCCGACTTTGATCACTGCTACGCCGCCTGCTAGTTTAGCAACACGCTCTTGTAGCTTTTCTTTGTCATAGTCAGAAGTAGACTCTTCGATTTGACGGTTGATAGACTCAACACGGTTTTCGATGTCAGCTTTGTTGCCAGCGCCATCAACGATAACGGTGTTCTCTTTACCGACAGTCACTTTCTTAGCAGTACCAAGTTGCTCTAGAGTAGCAGTCTCTAAGCTTAGGCCAATCTCTTCAGAGATTACAGTACCGCCAGTTAGTGTTGCGATGTCTTCTAACATTGCTTTACGACGATCGCCGAAACCTGGTGCTTTAACAGCACAAGTTTTCAAGCCGCCACGCATGTTGTTCACAACTAGTGTTGCTAGTGCTTCGTTTTCTACATCTTCAGCGATGATTAGCAACGGCTTGCTCTGCTGCATCACTTGCTCAAGTAGTGGCACGATCTCACGGATGTTGCTGATTTTTTTGTCAACGAGCAAGATATATGGGTTTTCAAATTCAGCAGTTAGGCTGTCTTGCTTGTTCGCAAAGTACGGGCTGATATAACCACGGTCAAACTGCATACCTTCTACAACTTCTAGGGTATCTTCGAAGCTTGAACCTTCTTCAACAGTGATAACGCCTTGCTTGCCTACTTTTTCCATCGCTTGCGAGATCAGCTCACCGATTTTGGTGTCTGAGTTTGCAGAGATAGAACCAACTTGAGCGATTGCTTTGTGATCGTCAGCTGGCGTTGATAGTTTATGGATTTCTTTAACCGCTTCACGTACCGCTTTGTCGATACCGCGCTTAAGATCCATTGGGTTCATGCCAGCAGCAACTGACTTCATGCCTTCTTGTAGGATTGACTGAGCCAATACAGTCGCAGTGGTTGTACCATCACCAGCGACATCATTAGTGCGACTAGCTACTTCACGTACCAGCTGTGCACCCATGTTTTCAAATTTGTTTTCTAGCTCGATTTCTTTGGCAACTGAAACACCATCTTTAGTGATGGTAGGTGCGCCAAATGATTTGTCGATAACAACGTTACGACCTTTAGGGCCTAATGTTACACGTACTGCATTTGCTAGAACGTTTACGCCGTCCATCATTTGTTTACGGGCATCAATGCCGAATTTTACGTCTTTTGCCATGTTAAATTACTCCACTATTATAAGTATGAGAATACAATTGATTGATTTGATAGTTGTTTATCAAAAGCGATTATTAGAAACTGCTATCAAAATGTGCCGAGTATAAAATAATACTCAAAAGGACTAGCCTTCTAGCACACCCAATACATCAGACTCTTTCATAATCAATAGTTCTTCACCGTCAACCTTTACGGTTTGACCAGCATATTGACCGAACAAAACTTTGTCGCCAGCTTTTACATCTAACGCACGAGTTTCACCGTTGTCACGAACTTGACCATTACCAACTGCAAGCACTTCACCTTGTGAAGGTTTCTCTTGTGCTGAACCAGGAAGCAAGATACCACCAGCTGTCTTTGTTTCTTCTTCTATGCGGCGGACGACAATACGGTCATGTAAAGGACGAATGTTCATCGATATGACTCCAAAAGTTGGTTAATAAAATTAAGGGTTTATTTGAATTAATGGTCTCAATACCAGTATCTATAGGGAACACTGCCAAAAACAATGCTTTATAGATAAGCCTTGAGCTTGTAACAAAAAGTGGGGGCAAGGTGAGTTCGGTTCAAGTGTAAAGCCCAAAAATTTACAAGATTATTTTGCAAAAATTGATCAATTAACGTTTCATATAAATGAATGAGGCTTAGTAAAGCCGATATGCTATTCAAATAAGGAACAAGAAGTAGGAATATTTAGAAATATTAGCGAGCTGAATTTATATTTTGACCAATGCCAAATTAGCTATAGAAACATTTGCTACAAGCACTACACGAAGCGGTATGACATCACGCTTGAAAATGTAACAGCGTATGACCATTATAGGTCTGGTAAACATAATAAGAACGAACGAAAAAAGTTGCTATATCGGCAATAAATTAATGAAGGGGTATCTATGAGTTTTTCATCAATGTACAAAAAGTCATCAAGCGACAATGTTGATAATGTTGATAATGCTAATAACGCAAAACGCAGTCCATCTAAATTTTTATCTGCCTTAGTGACAGGCATCAGTATCTCTACCGTTGGAGCTTTGAATATGACCGCACCTACCCTTGCCAGCGCAAAAACCGTCCAACCATCAACTGCCGATTATAGTTTTACCGTTGAGGATAAATACAAAGGCACAGCAACTCGTACGCTAAGCAAATCTGGTAATACGTGGAAATATAACGTTAAGGCTCGTGTCGCTGGTGTGGCGAGTGCTTCGCAAAACAGCACTTTTATGATTAATGGCAACAATGTCAGTCCCACGCAGGCGAGCACCACTTACAAACTACTTGGCATGGGCCGCACGCATAAACTAGACTTCAACCCAAGCAGCAAAAAAGTCACCAGTAACTATAAGGGCAAGTCGACGACTATGAACATGTCGCAACAAGCCTTTGATGACTTGAGCCTTGAGGTACAGATTCGTCAGGATTTATTGAACGGTAAATTCTCTGGTAACTACTACATGGCGAAAAAAGACAAAATCGAGAAGACGCCATTTAAAAAATCAGGCAGCACTAAGATTACCGTACCAGCGGGTACCTTTGATACAGTACGTGTTGACCGCATCCACGATGACGATAGCCGCTCTACCAGCTTTTGGTTAGCCCCAAGCTTGGACTATATGCCAGTTAAAGTTAGCCAAATTAACGATGGCAAGAAAATGGATTTAGAGTTAACTAAGATTAACTAATCTACTTATCTTGAAAGTTATAAACAAAAAAGCGGTGCTCCAGACGGGGCGCCGCTTTTTTATGGCTTTAGATTAATGGATATAATTTATTAGGCTTCAGATAACTTCAATTATTGGCGAGGTTTCTTAACAACGTTGTTCATCGAAGGCAAACGTTTAAGCAAAATAAATAGCCAAATATTGATAGCAAGCAATAGTAGGAAATCCGCTAAATACACGGCGATTTCTGCCCAACTACTGCCATATATACGAGTAAACAGCACCACACCACTCGCACCCAAATATACCAAAGTAAACATACTGCTTATCAACAATGCATAAGGTGAACGACCGCGCAATATCCATGGCGTCAAAATCAACGCAGGCACTAGCCATAATGCCTGCCAAGCAATACCGCCAACAATATCAGGGCTACTAGGATTAAAGATACTAATAAAAATAGGCAATCCGAGCAGTCTATAAACGAGCCAAATTAACCACGTAACCTTTAAGCGCTGTGCAATAGGTGCGATAGGCTTAACCGTTTTAAGAGGCTTTGTATTAGAGCGGGTTGTGGCCATTAGATATTTTGATTTCCTAAATGAATAATATACTGCTGAACATGAATAAGTAGCTCTTTGTTATAACCACTTGCTTATAATCAGGTGGTTATAAACATTCAGTCATAGACTCTGAGACTCAGACGCTTCTAGACAGCAGGTTTATAAAAGTTACTTATAAGCTCCAATTAGCCTGTGCTAATGCAGCCGCAGTAATCGCTAAACGGCGACCCTGCGCAATACCCAAATCTCGCTCGTCAGCAGATATTGGCTGATCATGTGATGCACCGCTGACATGGCTGGCACCATAAGGCGTGCCGCCGCGATGAGTGCGGTTCAATGCTGGCTCTGCATAGGGCACACCTACGATGACCATACCGTGATGCATCAGTGGCAACATCATCGTCAACAATGTCGTTTCTTGGCCGCCATGCATAGAGCCTGTCGCCGTAAATACTGAAGCTGGTTTGTTTTGTAGGTTCCCTGCCAGCCATAGGGTCACGGTATTATCCCAAAAATACTTCATAGGTGCGGCCATATTACCAAAGTGCGTTGGGCTACCAAGCGCAAGACCGCTACAGTCCTTGAGATCGTCCATCGTACAGTATAAGTCACCCTCATCAGGTATCGCAGGCTTGCTTGACGTCGTTTCAGGTGCCACTGTCGGTACCGTACGGATACGCGCAGTCATGCCAGCATCTTCAATACCTTGAGCGATAGCATATGCTAATGTCTTAGTCGTACCATAATTAGAATAATAAAGCACCAAAACATAAGGGTCGGTCTGACTCATTAGCAAAGCTTCCTTATAAAATCGTCAGCCATACTGGCCAGCAAAAATGCGGCGAAATATACGACTAACTGGCATTGTAGAATATGTGCACATTATGCCCGAGTCATTCACTGTCATGCAAATAACCATGATTGATAACCTGACTTATATTGTATCTGATGTGCTAGGTAGTGCATTTTGACACAATTAAACCGCAGATGATAACCGTTCATCTTTGTTACACTATTGTCACTCTTACTTTTGCTTAATGGTCGACATGGAAAAATTATCTCAAAAACTCCCATTTTTACAGCAGCGCTGGTTTCAGTTCTTACGGTTTTTGACTCGGCATTTTTTTGAAGATAATTGCCAACAGAAGGCGGCTTCACTGACATACACCACTATGCTGTCGATCGTACCTGTATTAACGGTATTACTGATGATTTTATCATCTGTACCAGCACTCGCATCAGTTAGAGCGCAGATTTATGACGTCATTTATAGCAATCTGTTGCCGCAATCGAGCATGCAAGTTAGTGAGTACATTAATAGCTTTGCCGAAAAGTCATCCAACTTAACCATTATCGGTGCAATGATTTTATTCTTTACGACTATCATGACCTTGACCACTATCGAGCGCGCGTTTAATCAGATTTGGCGAGTAGAAGACCGCTCTGGTGGCATCAAAAGCATGCTGCGTTATTGGACCATTGTTACCCTAGGACCGCTGGTGTTGGGTACCGCTTTTATCGCTTCAAGTACTGTACAGAGTCTGAGCTTTCTTAATCGTCAAATTGCAGGCTACGGTATCGACTGGAGCTTTTGGGTACAAATGGCATCGATTGGTATTACGATGGCGGGCTTTATCGGTATGTACTGGTTTATTCCAAAGGCGCGCGTACCAACAAAGAACGCAGCCATCGCTGGCGTGTTTGTGGCTATTGTCTTTGAATTAATGAAGCATCTGTTTGGTACAGTGATGGCTAACTTTACCAGCTACGAAGCGATTTACGGTGCCTTTGCTGCCTTACCTATCTTTCTACTATGGATTTATCTGTCGTGGAATTTGATTTTATTAGGCGTTGAAATCAGTTATACCTTGACCATTTTTGAGACAGAAGAAGTCTACCCTCGTCACCCGTTACTCAGCTTGCTAGATATGTTGAACTTGGTCTATACCCACCACTTAAAAGGTGAAGCCGTTAGCGAACAAGCGCTGCGCAATGTCTTAGGTCGCAAAGAGCTGCCAAAATGGTATACCTATATCAACTACCTACAAGACAGCAATCTGATTACCATGACAGATGATGATGACTATGTGCTCAAAAGAGACCTGAGTAGGATGACGTTATGGGACTTTTATCGTACCTTGCCCTATCCACTTCCTATCAAGGACGAGTTGGATGAGATGAAATTGGAAGGTCAAAAACCTTGGCTAAGTTTATTGGTAAAACGCTTTGAAAACACCGAAGCATATGCCAAACGGCAACTGCATCTGCCGCTAAATGCTATTTTTGCTAATAGCGAACCGCGTAAACAGTCTACTAGCAAGCATGGCGATGACCGTAAACTATTTAGAAAAACCTCTGCCGCAACTAAAAACGTACAACGACATGAAAATCTAAATAGACATGGTGAGAGTGCTTACAACGGTAATGATCCACATCTAGAAGCATCACCGCACCTAGAGCCTATGGCTTATGACAAAGACAGTGATATTGAATATGACGATCACGACAATGAAGCCATCATACCTTTAGGGACTAGTGAGAGTCATACTGAGACAGATATGACCAGACGTGTGCACAAGAACGCTATTATTACAGAAGCAGATAACCCTAAGGCTCATCACAGTGAATAAAAATGATGGAGACAGTGTCTGGACACGTACGATCAATGCAGGTCAAAACAGGCTTAAACAGTTCACTAAGTTATGGTCGATACAAACGCTGACCGACTTGCCTGATCGCTTAAATAATTTGTGGCAGTGGCTGATTGGCTCTTATTGGTTTATTCCAACCGCTTGTGTCATCGTGGGTATTTTGCTTGCTCCTTTGCTAGTCGCGATTGATCAGCATTTTGATCGTGAAACGGTAAAAGAGATCTCCTTCGCCTTTACTGGTGATGACGAGGCGGCGCGCGCGATTATGACTGCTATCGCTGGTGCGGTACTGGGCGTGGCAGGTACGACGTTTTCGATTACAATCGCCGTCCTGTCGATGGCATCTTCACAGTTTGGTCCAAGACTGCTACGTAACTTTTTGACCGACACTCCAAATCAGTTTGTCCTTGGCGCTTTTATCGGTACATTTAGCTATAGCTTACTGGTATTGAAGTCTATCCATAAGTCTGACGTAGCTTTTGGTGTGCCGCAATTGGCAGTAACTTTTGCTATTATCATGGCGATTATCTGTGCGCTGCTTTTAGTTTATTTTGTACAGCATATGGTACATGCTATTCAAGCGTCACATGTCATTCAAAATGCTAGCAACGATGCAATTGCAAACATTTACTATTGGTATAACGATCGATGTGATATTCAACATCAACGCGATGCTGAGCACCATGATATCGAGCAGTTCCAAAACTGGCCTGCTATGCCGATTTATTCACCAAATTCAGGTTATCTACAGCAGATTTATCTTGAGTCATTGATTGCGCTGTCACAAGATTATGGTGGCGTGGTACAGATGCATGTCAACCTCGGTAATTACGTCACCGATAAAAACGTCATTGGTTACTTTTATCAGCGACCTGCATCTCATCCAAATAACCAACAGAAGACAGCGACCCCGCATCTAGCAGTAATACCGCGAGCGCCTGATGGACTATTTTGGCAACGTCTTGCAGGTTGCCTACGACTTGAGCAACGATTGGCGCACTCTAACGACATTGCCTATAGCTTAGGTCAGATGACGGAGATTGCTGTACGCGCGTTATCCCCTGGTATCAATGATCCAAAGACTGCGGTCAATTGCGTCCAATCTCTAACCAGCTGTCTAAGCATTATGATGCGTCGTCAGCCACCAAGCCCTTATCATTTTCACATACCGCAGTCAGACACTAACGATAGCTCTGAAACTACTATCAAACAGAAGCGACTGGCCATATTGGCACTAGTCACTCATACCCCCAAAATTTCCGACTTTATCAATGTATCACTCGGTGAGATACGTCGTTATGCAGCTGCTGACCTAATGGTCTTAAAAGCATTATGTCAGGCAATGGTCAATCTGAACTATGCACGGGTAAACAGCGCACAGCAGCAAACGCTATTACATGAATTGCATCTGATTCAGCGAGCTGGTAAAGAGAATTTAAATTATCAAGAGCTGGTCGATGACTTGGTCGCTATGTGCGAACAAGCCAAGCAATTTATCCTTGATAAGGATGCTCAGCACAAGCATTTTAATTACGTGAGTGAGTTTGAAGCCGATATTCGTCAAGCATTACAGACACAGTCTAGTTAATGATATGACCAATTAATTGTTTAAATAGATGGCAATATCAGCCTTTATAAGCACTTTACTTATAAACACCTTACTTATAAGCATAACACCTAGAGCTAACAACACTTACAATGTCCCTATAAGCCCTGCGCTTTAGATACTTTTTATATTCATATGAGACCTACTTTTTATGGCATCTGCAACCAGCCTCACCATACTAGAAATCAGCGCCATATTTTTGTCGATTACCGCTTCATTAACTTATATCAATCACCGTTTTATTGGTTTGCCGACCACTATCGGTGTCATGGTCATCTCTATCTTACTGTCAATCGGTGCGATATTTTTGGGCTTCTTAGGGTTTGATCAGCTGATTGATTACGAAGTCAGTTTATTGGAGCAGCTTGATTTTACCGAAGTACTCTTAGACGGCATGCTATCGATGTTGCTATTCGCAGGTGCATTACACGTCAATATTGGTGATTTAAGACGTTACAAGTTACCTATCGGCATCCTTGCCGGACTTGGTACGATCATATCGGCGATGCTTATTGCGACCGCGATTTATTTTATGCTGCCGTTGTTTGGTTTCGGCCTACCGTTTCTCTGGTGCCTGTTATTTGGGGCGCTTATTTCCCCTACCGATCCTATTGCCGTAATGGGTATCCTGTCGTCAGCAGGTGCTCCAAAGAGTATCGAGACTGTCATCGCTGGCGAGTCATTATTCAACGATGGTATCGGCGTGGTTATTTTTGTCTTATTACTGGGGATTTTATCTAGCGGTGATATCCCTACTGCCAACTACGTCGCACATACATTAGCGGTTGAAGCTGGTGGCGGCGTTGTATTCGGACTGGTACTTGGGGCGATTTTGTATTACTTGCTCAAGAGCATTGATAGCTATCAAGAAGAGGTGCTATTAACATTAGCAGGCGTCATCGGTGGCTACGCGCTGGCCAGTCATTGGCATTTATCAGGGCCACTCGCCATGGTCATGATGGGCCTGATGGTTGGTAATCGTGGTCGCGAGCTAGCCATGAGTGACAAGACACGGCACTATATTGATTTGTTCTGGGAATTGATTGACGAGATTTTAAACGCCATTTTGTTTGTGCTCATCGGTCTAGAAGTGGTCATGATTGCTTATTCAGGCAATTTATTTATTGCGAGCGGTTTGACGATTTTGATTGCGCTCGTTGCCAGATTTATCGTGGTAGGCATGACGACCAAGACCTTTCATCGTCAGCTTGATCTGCCTACGGGCGCATGGAAAGTTTTGACTTGGGGCGGTTTACGTGGTGGTATCTCAGTCGCGCTAGTATTACAGTTACCGATCGGGGCTGAACGAGAGATTCTATTGGCACTCACTTATGCGGTGGTGATTTTCTCCATCTTGGTACAAGGTCTAAGCGTCGGTAAAGTCGCCAAGAGCATTCGTACGGATGAAAAACCAGTAGACGTATAAGCTAAAAATATAGCAGGCACAAAAAATCCAGCATCAGATACTTGTCTTATGCTGGATTTTTTGACTTAAATTTAAACGTTATATCAAGCCCTTTCGTTTCATATTGCGATAAACCACAATAATAATGAGCAGATTAGAAACCAGTATTCCAAGCTTAAACCAGTCAAATGGGCTAACGATCAGATAGTAGATTTCTATAGGAATAAATACCCCATAGCCTAACACCCCGAACCAATATGCCCATGTTTTGTCATACCATAAGCCATAGGCTTCTAGGAAGCGCAAACTGGCGTAAGCAAATATCAATAATAAAAACATCGGCCAGTTTTTACTTGCCTGCTGAGCAATACGTACGGCACTATCGATTTGCGGGGCAAGCATATGGCCGAAGCTGCGCTGCCAAGTAACGGTTGCCGTCGTCAGCCAATGCTCAAGACTGGTATGCCACCACCATAATGCCCCTGCTCCTAGTAACGCACCAACACCTTTGACTACCTCATAAATGGCCACTGCTTTGATAGACTCACTCGCCGTACTGCGCGATTTTTCTTGCTGACCATTCATGGTAACCCCTTTATCCTTCGAGGATGGCGGCAGACGGTCATCCTGTTGGGGCAAATTAGCCAAAGAATGTCTCCACAACACGTCCTTGCAACTGCTGATTGAAAAACGGTGTGTTCTTACCACTCGATAGCATCGATTGCGCGGTTACTTGCCACTCAAGGTTAGGATCGACTAATACTGCACCGCCAATCGCTTCATACTGCTCACTAATACCTGCTATTTTTGCAGGATTCAGGCAGATTTTATCTACCAGTTGCGAGAGTGTTAATACCTCATCATTTACCAGCTGACAAGCCAACGCCATAAACGTATCGAAGTTTGAGATACCTGGTGTACTTTCAGCAAATGGTGCTTTTTTGGCCGTACTATTCAGTGGCTCGTGATGACTACAGATAGCATCGATAGTGCCATCTTTTAAGCCACGGCGAATTGCCTGCTGATCCGTATTACTACGTAGCGGTGGCAATACATATGCCTGAGCATTAAAGCCTTCAAGGTTGTCATCAGTTAAATACAGCTGATGCATCGCAACATCGCACGTAACAGGTAGACCTTTATCTTTTGCCCAGCGCATGAGCTCAATGGAAGACTTACAGGATAACTGGCTAAAATGAGCAGCGATTCCAGTCTCTTCCACCATTAGTAGCTGCGTAGACAGTGCAACCGTTTCTGCAATCCAAGGAATCCCTTGCAAGCCATGATAAGAAGCAATATAGCCCTCATGTGCCACACCATCTCCAGACAGACTTGGCTCATCAGGATAAAAGAATACTTTCATACCAAAAGTCGCCGCGTATTCTAGTGTACGCAGCAATACTAAGTCATTGCGAAAAGGTCTACGCGCATTAGATACTGCGATACAGCCGCCCTTCTTAAGCCCTGCAATATTAGACGGTCGTTCGCCCTCTAACCCTGTGGTCAATGCACCCAAAATATGCAAGTAAATCCCGCCATCACTTAAAGCGCGCTCACGTAAACCTTTCAAGAGTGAGCCATTTTCTAAAATAGGATTGGTATCAGGCGGCGTCACTACATGCAAAAATCCATTACCACGAGCAGCACTGCCTTCTGATTTTAGCGTACCGTGTTGCTGTTGGCCTGGCTCACGCAAGCGCGCGCATAGGTCTACTAGTGGTGGTAGCAACCACATCTCACGGCCAGAATCGAGTGTAGATAGTTTTTCTGTTGCAGTTTGCGGAAGCGCATCTTTAAATGCTTTTGGTAAATGGTCAAGAATGGGTGCATCCGTATTAAGCATGGTAGACATAACGTTATTACCGTATCAATAAAATGAAATAAATGAGAATAAGTCGCACGGCAGCCTGTTACTTGCCAGCCGCTTGATGAGCACGCTGACCTTCCATCGCAAGTGATAAGACCGCCATGCGAATGGCAATGCCGTTATTTACCTGCTTTAAGATAACGGATTGTGCGCCATCAGCCACACTAGAGGCAATCTCAACACCGCGGTTCATCGGCCCTGGATGCATCACCAATGCATCAGGCTTGGCAAGCGCTACTCGTTCTGGTGTGATTCCATAATGCTTATAGTATTCACTTGAGGATGCCAATAGCGGCGAACCAATACGCTCATTTTGTATTCTTAATCCCATGATGACATCACAATCAGTGACACACTCATCCATGTTTTCATATACTTGTACACCGAAACGCTCAATACCTTTTGGCAGTAGAGTGCGCGGCGCACAAACACGAATGTCTGTCGCACCTAGCGTTTGCAATGCACTGATATCAGAGCGTGCCACGCGTGAGTGCTTAATATCACCAACGATTGCGATAGACAGCTCTTCAAACGGGCGCGGAGCTTCACGGTGAATGGTCAACATGTCGAGCATTCCTTGAGTAGGATGCGCATGCCAGCCATCACCGCCATTGATAATAGCGATATCAGGCGTCACTTCTGTCGCCATAAAATGCGCGGCACCTGATGCTGAATGGCGTACTACAAAGATATCTGCGGTCATTGCCTGTAGATTCCACAGCGTATCACGCAGACTCTCGCCTTTTTTGGTGCTCGAACGTTCGATATCGATATTGAGTACATTGGCACCCAAGCGTTTTTCTGCAACCTCAAATGTCGTCCGTGTACGGGTCGATGGCTCAAAGAACAAATTCATGACGGTATAGCCATCTAATTCCGGACGATTAATGAGTTGTCCATTTTCGTCAAAGAAAGTCTCTGCTTTTGCGATAATAGCTTTGAGCTGTGCTTTATTAAGACCTTCAACACCCAAGAAATGCCTGATACTGCCATCGGTGTTGAGCTGCGGACGACTCAGTGAAGTATTGAGTCTTTGATGAATTGTATTGGGATCAAATTTTGCATAATCAGTCGGTGAGACTGGTTGTGTAGCGCTACTATCGAGAGAATTTGACATAATGGCGAGTCTTTATTGTGGGTTTATATGAGTCTGTCGTAATCGCTTATTCATCTTTGTTCAATCATTTAGCACTGATAGGCACAGAGACGAGGACATTTTGACGCTTATTTGCTACAATTTACCGTAATCAAATTCGACCAAAAACCGTCTCAGCAGACAATCAGAAAGCGTAAATAGACATGCTATATTCTCATAGAGAATAATTCTGACAAATCTATAAATGAATAACAATAGATATAGTGTAGCCGATTTTGTGGTCAGGACAAAGATACCGTATAAGCTATTTAAGAATTCACCCATTTAAGGTGTGCCAAATGCCGCCTATGGCCTGACTCTAAGACCATCCATTTTTTACTTTCCATACCCTCTATTAGGAAGCTTTATGACGACCTTAGCAGACTATCTAAACCAATATGCCACTAGCCCTGCACTCAATGACGTGATTACCACTGTCACTGATGTCGGTAAGACGATTTCACAACTGCTCAGAAAAGGCGCTTTAGCAGACATCTTGGGCGAAGCGGGTAATCAAAACGTCCAAGGCGAAGATCAGAAAAAACTAGACGTATTGGCCAATGACCTACTACTAGATGCATTGGCAAAAAACACGCACTGTGCAGGCGTCGCTTCAGAAGAGCTCGATGACGCGACTCCTGCTAATGATGATGGTAGCCTATTGGTACTATTTGACCCATTAGATGGTTCATCAAATATCGACATCAATATGGCAGTGGGCACGATTTTTTCTGTTTTACCGTATGAACGTCAAGGTCAAACCAGTGAAAACAGCGACTATCTACAGGCAGGTAACAAACAGCTAGCAGCCGGTTATCTGCTATATGGTACCTCTACTGTCCTAGCGTTAACCGTCGCTGATAAAGTTGTGATGTTTAGCCTAGATCCAGAGACTTCTGACTATGTGCTGATAGAAGACAATGTTCAAATCGATGCCGATACGAGCGAGTATGCTATCAATAGCTCAAATTATCGCTACTGGCGTGCGCCGATGCAGCAGTACATTGATGAGTTAATCGCTGGTGAAACAGGTGTACGTGGACGTGATTTCAATACGCGTTGGGTAGCAGCCATGGTCGGTGACGTCCATCGCATCTTATGCCGCGGTGGTCTATTCACTTATCCGTTTGATACCAAATATGCTCATAAAGCAGGTAAGCTGCGCTTAATGTATGAAGCCAACCCAATGAGCTTATTGATTGAACGCGCGGGTGGCGGTGCAACAGACGCGGTCAATCGTATCTTAGATATCGAACCGACTGATATCCACCAGCGTGTACCAGTAGTACTCGGTAGCAAAAACGAAGTCAATTACGTGAAAGATTTACACGTCAATTATTCTGAATAAATAATTAGGGCGTGTCCTCAATTCAAACGAGTGTCCTCTAAATGGGCTAAAAACAGCTAAATTTTGCCAAACATCGTCAAATAGTTGGTCAATATCTCGATATTATCTGCACTATTTTCCTCGTTTGACGGCAATTTATCTCATTTTTATCACCATTTTTAAAATGAGGACACGCCCTAATTTGCGCACCTGTTAAGAACAGCCAGCAGAATGCTAAATTAATAATAGGCATTGTGTTGGTTATCTAAACGACTCCTTTACTCTTCTCTAAGCGATCCACTATGGTATTAAATCCCACCGAGCTGATTACCTCAGATAAGAACACAACCGTGAAGCTTGTAAAAGCACTGTTGTCCCAAGCACGCCAGCGTAAGAAGAACGGTCAGACAGTCATAGAAGGCGTCCATTTGATAGATGCCGCCCTGCGTAGTGACTATCCTTTCGCCCAGATACTACTGTCTGGGTCAGCGCGTAGCCACCCTGAAGTTCAGCAGGTATTAACTCGTCTACCCACTTATACGCCTATTCTTACTTTGTCAGACTCACTTTATGAGAGTATTCGTAGCTTGGGTACTGGCATTGATATCATGGCGATAATCAAAGTACCAACGCCTAGCCTATCGATGATCGATGAGGACTGCTTGATCTTGAACGACGTGCAGGATAGCGGAAATGTTGGTACGCTACTACGCACAGCAGCAGCCGTTGGTATCCGCAACATCCTATGCACCAGTGCGACCGCTCAAGCTTGGTCTCCCAAGACGCTACGAGCAGGTATGGGTGCACAGTTTGCACTGATTATTTATGAAGGCTTGAGTACGCAAGATATTTTGGATCAAGTACAAGTGCCGCTTTTAGCGACTAGCTCACATACAGATACTATCATCTACGAGCACGATTTATCTGCGCCTGTGGCATGGATTATGGGTCACGAAGGCCAAGGCGTTAGCGACGAGCTAATGCAATGTGCCACGCCGATAGCATTACCGCAGCCAAATGGTCAAGAGAGCTTAAATGTAGCGATTGCAGGGTCTTTATGTCTATATGAGACCTTACGCCAAAGACAATACTCTTAGCCTGCATTTATAACTACTATCAAAACCCTATCTATCAAGCATAAAAAAACCCACTACCAATTGATAGTGGGTTTTTTATTATACGTCTACTACTGATATAGTCAAAGAAGTCTAAAACGGATACAAGGCAGCCGACTACAGATTATACAAGTAGTACATCTAAGGAGGGTAACGCCGTAGCCGTTTAGTAGTTCTGTGACTATATATTAAACCTTGCTAGTAAGCTCAGGTAGTGCTTCGAATAGATCAGCTTCTAAGAAATAATCAGCAACGCTAGCAATAGGTGCTTCTGGGTCATTGTTGATAGCAACGATGACTTTAGAATCTTTCATACCAGCCAAATGCTGAATTGCGCCTGAGATACCAGCTGCGATATATAGCTGCGGTGCAACGATTTTACCCGTTTGACCGACCTGCATATCGTTTGGTACATATCCGGCGTCAACAGCGGCACGTGATGCACCAACAGCAGCGCCTAGCTTATCGGCCAATGGCTCAATGTACTTGGTGAAGTTTTCACCGTTTGCCAATGCACGACCACCAGAAACAACAATACCAGCTGACGTCAATTCTGGACGATCAGACTTAGCCATTTCTTCGTTCACAAAGCTAGCTTTGCCAGTTTCTTGTACATTGTCGATAGTTTCAACAGTAGCTGAACCGCCTTCGCTTGCCACTGGGTCAAACGCAGTAGTACGTACTGTTAGTACCACTTTGTCTTCTGTTGTTTTTACTGTTGCCGTTGCATTACCTGCGTAGATAGGACGCTCAAACGTTTGCGCATCTACTACACCTGAGATTTCAGACAACATGCTGACGTCAAGTAATGCAGCAACGCGTGGCATAAAGTTTTTGCCAGTCGTGGTCGCAGCCGCTAGGATATGGCTGTAATCACCAGCGATATCAGCAACCAATAGTGCCACGTTACCTGCCAATTGATGCTCATAAGCAGCGTTGTCAGCCAATAGTACTTTAGTCACGCCTTCTGCTTTTGCCGCTTCATCAGCAACAGCTTGGCTACCACTACCAGCAACCAATACATGGATATCATCACCCATTTGTTTAGCAGCAGCGATCGTGTTTAAAGTTGCCTTTTTTAGACTGGCATTGTCATGTTCTGCATATACCAAAATTGCCATGGTTTTAGTCCTTTATATATTCGTATTATCTATTCATGCGGTTGTTTGTGTACAAAGCTATTTGAGAAACTATCATTTAATCTAAGATAAAGCAGTCAAATTCACAGCCTTGTACAGGATATGCCGTAGCGAAGTATCCAATCATTAAAACATTAAATGACTTTTGCTTCGTTTCTTAGCTTATCGACCAACTCATCAACTGACCCTACTGTAATACCAGCTTTACGGTCAGCAGGTGGCACGACTTTAATAATCTCTTGCTTAGATGTCATATCAACACCGAAATCTGCTGGCGTTTTCTCATCAAGTGGCTTTTTCTTCGCTTTCATGATGTTAGGCAATTTAGCATAACGTGGCTCATTCAAACGTAGATCAGTCGTGATGACTGCTGGCAAATCAAGAGCAACAGTTTGTAGGCCACCATCGATTTCACGTGTTACGTTTACTTTGTCGCCTTCAACCTTCACTTCTGATGCAAACGTACCCTGACCGATACCCATCAATGCCGCTAGCATCTGGCCCGTTTGGTTGTTGTCATCATCAATCGCTTGCTTACCTAATAAGATGATATCAGTGCTTTCAGCTTCAGCGATGCTTTTTAGAATCTTAGCAACTTGTAAAGGATATGGCTTTTCGTCACTTACGACTAACACACCACGGTCAGCACCTAGTGCTAGGGCTGCTCGAATCTGCTCTTGTGACTCTTTTGGACCGATTGAAGCAACAATGATCTCATCAATGACGCCAGCTTCTTTTAGACGAACCGCTTCTTCTACTGCGATTTCATCAAAAGGGTTAATTGACATTTTAGTGTTTGATAAGTCAACGCCAGAGTTGTCGGCTTTTACACGAACTTTTACGTTATAATCAATGACACGCTTGACCGCTACTAATGCTTTCATACGTTCCTCGTTTATTAATGTTATGAGTTAAAAATTGTCAGTTAAGAACCAAAGGTTCGTTGTGGTTCAAATTGTCGTTCAAAATACTGCTCAAGGTTATTACTACATCAACAGAATATAGTTAACTAAGAAAGATGAGCCAATATCTAAGAGCATATTAGCATTGTATCTCTTACTAATGAAATCTGCTAAAGCTAAGCCAACCGTTATTATCAGACCTATGTATCTTGCGTCAGCAGGCAGATAAGGTCAAGACAACGCCGTGAATAATGCGTCATAAATTTGTCAACACTCTATAATAAATAGTCTATAAGCACATCATTTCACGATTTTTATTGTTCAGTAACTTAAAATACTTGTACCTTTATAGCATTCTAAGCCTTAGCTTTACTTAATATTTTGTTATTATTTATCTCTTCAAAGTTAACGGATAAGAATAGTTAATCGAGTCAGACCTGCGACTTACCATTCTTACTAGCACCAAGCAATAATTCGCTATCACGTATATCGTCAAATAAAGACCAATCAGGTTCGACATCATTGTTCTTGATGACACTCATATCACCTGTCGTCTCCATAATCACTGCAAACACTTCTGTTTTCGCTTTGATACCATTTTTACGTAGCACTTCCTGCACATCGCTGGTACTAAGATTGGCCTCTTTTAGATTATCATCTAAATACTCACCATGAGCCATTAGGATAATAGCTTGATTATCTATCAGAGCTTTTAGTGGTTTTATTTTGCGTCTGATAATTGAAATAACACCCTGTATCAAGAATAGCACCGCAACAGCAAACAATCCTTGAAGTAGAGAGGGCTTATCTGACAACACTGTCGACGCTAATATACTACCAATACCAACGGTCATGGCAAAATCATGGCTTGATAACTTGGAAAAACTGCGTAAACCCATCAATCGAGTAAACAGCATCAATCCTACGTAAAAGCCTATAGCAGATAAAGAAATCCCGAGCACTTGTTGCCAGTCAATTGAAAGCCAGTTTTCCCACTTCATAATACAACCTTATTTATTACATCTTTATTAAATCATTGTTCGTTATTACCTGATGATGTTAACTGTCAAAATCAATAGCAATTTATCTAAAGAACACTTTGTCATATCAAAAAAGTCCCATAAAAAAAGCAACCTGATAAGAGGTTGCTTCTTTTTAAAGTCGATACAGTATTTTTATTGTTTTAACAAACAAAGTAATCAATGCATATTGATAATCTTATTGTCATTAAGTTTACTGACAAGCAGTTAACCTAATAATAA
Source organism: Psychrobacter sp. Ps2 (assembly GCF_022129405.1). NCBI lineage: Bacteria > Pseudomonadati > Pseudomonadota > Gammaproteobacteria > Moraxellales > Moraxellaceae > Psychrobacter > Psychrobacter sp. Ps2. Next base: position 39,854 of record NZ_JADQAM010000052.1, read on the forward strand.
ATGAGATTAGATAGCTTCGATTTGCTCAGCTTGTGGGCCTTTTTTGCCATCACCTAAGATGAAAGACACTTTTTGGCCTTCGGCTAGAGTTTTGAAACCGTTACCTTGGATAGCGCTGTAGTGAGCGAATACGTCTTGTCCGCCGTTGTCTTGAGCGATAAAACCAAAACCTTTAGCTTCATTAAACCACTTTACAGTGCCTTCAACTTTATCTGACATAAATTTTCCTGACTCTTTAACTGTTGGCGAGACTTGTGTCATCACCGATTAATTGATATATACCCTAATATTTTCTGCTAAATGCGGCGGCCAAAAATGCTAAATGTTCTTAAAGAAAATTTGAATTTTTTGCCTCAAATATTTTGAGTACAGTCTGATTATAACAGTTTTCTATGGTAGGAACAGTCTAAATTGCTGATTTTTGTAAATAAATACTAACCATTGTTGCAAGCTAACATCGATAGTAATCAGTTCTATATCTTATTGATATAAAATAGTTTTTATTTATAGATGTACTACAACTTCATTAGTAAACCACTAATTAAATAAGTCGACATAGATGATAGTAGGTTGGAATATCAATCACTGCAATGGTGATGTTGGTAGCCATGCTGAACTCAATACAAGCAAACATAACGCAAAAAACACCAATGAAAATGACTGACTATAGGCAATATACTTGGCTGGAATGACCAAGTCTTTAGGAGAGTCAGGGATACCTTTACGCTTCAGTAGCTTGGTACCATATATCCAGCCAAAGGTCGTGTATATGCCATATGCAGCAGGCACTGCGATAGCTAATGGGGTCAAATCAATAACGTATAAAATCACCACTGATATGAAGAACCATAGAGTATCTAACAATGAACTGACTTTGAAGAATTTAGATTGAGGCAGTTTACCATCGGTCTGTTTGAGCATCTCCCCTTCTATCCAAATTAAAACTGCTACCACAGCGCTAAGAGTAATATATACGAATTGCGGCGTTAGCCAGTCTGAATAAGATATTTGCACAGCATACAACCTATTATCTATAGAACGTGAGAATGAAGCATCCATCCGCTTCGAATACTTAGAATCGAATGAGAACAACAATGAATGTTGATCTCAAAGGCGCTTTGGCCAATGTTAAGGTGCCTGCTTATATTGGGTAGCGATTACTGGTTTTCAACCGATAACCCCGATTCAAATCAAAGCGCAAAGCGCCTATCAAATACTTTGCATAAAAAAGCCCATGCTATCAAGTGATAACACGGGCTACTTCATCTAAATCAGATTTTTATCTGTATAAGACTTTTATCGGTATAAAACTTAGTTTTTGTCTTTATCGATGATTTTGTTACCACCGATCCATGGCATCATGCCACGTAGCTTAGCACCAGTGATTTCGATTTGATGATCAGCATTGTTACGACGACGCGCAGTCATTGATGGATAGTTGGTTGCGCCTTCAGAGATGAACATCTTCGCGTATTCACCAGACTGGATGCGCTTTAGTGCATTACGCATAGCTTCGCGTGACTGCTCATTGATAACCTCAGGGCCAGTAACATATTCGCCGTATTCAGCGTTGTTACTGATTGAGTAGTTCATGTCAGCGATACCGCCTTCATACATCAAGTCAACGATAAGCTTTAGCTCATGTAGACATTCGAAATAAGCCATTTCTGGTGCATAGCCCGCTTCTGTTAGCGTCTCAAAGCCCATTTTAACTAGCTCTACTGCACCACCACAAAGTACGGCTTGCTCACCGAATAGATCCGTTTCAGTCTCATCTTTGAACGTTGTTTCGATGATGCCTGAACGACCACCACCAACGCCAGCAGCATACGATAATGCTAACTGTTTGGCTTGACCAGAAGCGTCTTGATAGATAGCGATAAGATCAGGGATACCACCGCCTTTAGCGAACTCTGAACGTACAGTATGACCTGGTGCTTTTGGTGCAACCATGATGACATCAAGATCGCCACGTGGTACAACTTGGTTATAATGAATCGCGAAACCGTGAGCAAAAGCTAATGTCGCGCCTTCTTTAATGTTTGGCTCGATTACGTCATTATAAAGCTCTTTTTGGAACTCATCAGGCGTCAAAATCATGATAACGTCAGCAGCTTTTACCGCTTCTTCTACTTCAGCAACTTTTAGGCCAGCATTTTCAGCTTTTTTCCATGAGCTTGAGTTTGCACGTAGACCAACAGTTACATCGACGTCTGAGTCTTGTAGGTTAAGCGCGTGTGCATGGCCTTGTGAACCGTAACCGATAATGGCAACTTTTTTACCTTGGATAATAGATAGGTCACAATCTTTGTCATAATAAACGTTCATAAATAGAGTCCTTGTTCTCAAGCATGGCTTGCCATGGATAGTAAGCGCTTATGCTGTAGTCAATATAATAACTAAGATAAGCGCTTTGTTGATTAGATAAATAGATATTGGTTTAAACTGGTTTTGATAAATAATTAAATGCTTAGAGTCTTTTCACCGCGGGCAATACCAATCACACCTGAGCGAACCACTTCCATAATGCGCTCACGGCCAATCACATCAATAAAACCATCAAGTTTGGCTTTGTCGCCCACGATTTGAATTGTATATAAGTTCGAATTTACATCGACGATTTGTGCACGGAAAATATCTGCGCTACGTTTGATCTCTTCACGCACACCGCCTGTTGCACGGACTTTAATGAGCATTAATTCACGCTCAACGTGTACATTCTCCGTTAGGTTAAGCACTTTAACCACTTCAATCAATTTATGCAATTGTTTGGTGATCTGCTCAATTCTTTCAGGTGACGTAATGGTCGTAACCGTTAGACGTGAGATACTTGGGTCATCAGTAGGTGCGACGTTCAAAGTTTCGATATTGTAGCCACGTTGTGAGAACAAGCCGACTAACCGCGACAACGAACCCGCTTCGTTTTCCATCAATACCGAAATCAGATGTTGTTGTTGCATTAGGTACGCTCCCCTTTTGTTAACCACATATCACGCATGGCCTGTCCAGCGATTTGCATTGGATATACATGCTCATTACGATCGACGTAAACATCGATAAATACCAGTTTATCTTTCATAGCCATTGCTTCAGCCAATTGTGCTTCCATGGTCGCAGGGTCAGTAATTTTGATACCGACATGACCATAGCTTTCAGCCAATTTGACAAAATCTGGTAAGGAGTTCATATAAGACTGGGCATGACGACCTTCATACAGCATATCTTGCCACTGCTTCACCATACCTAGCTGCGCATTGTTAATGTTCAGAATTTTAACTGGTAAGTTATATTGCAAGCAGGTTGATAGCTCTTGGATATTCATCTGAATAGAGCCTTCACCCGTGATACAAACCACATCACGCTCAGGATTGGCAAGTTTGGCAGCCATTGCATACGGCAGGCCAACCCCCATGGTACCAAGACCACCTGAATTCAGCCATTGACGTGGCTCATTGTAAGTATAGTAAAGTGCCGCAAACATCTGATGCTGACCAACGTCACTTGTGATAATAGCGTTGCTGTTAGTCACTTTATCTAGAGCTTGTACGACACTTTGTGGCTTAATACCATTATCTGTGCTGGTGTCATAACGTAAGCCATGACGCTTACGCCACTCATTAATTTGTGACCACCAATCGAGCAATGCGTGCTGCTCTAACTGCTTGTCTTGACCAACAATCTCTAGCATGTCCGTTAAGACTGACTTCACATCGCCTACGATAGGAATGTGCGCAAGAATCGTTTTTGAGATCGAAGCAGGATCGATATCGATATGAATGATGGTTGCGTTAGGGCAGAATTTTTTAACGTTGTTGGTCACACGATCATCGAAACGCGCGCCGACGGCCAAAATCACATCAGCATGGTGCATACTCATATTGGCTTCGTAAGTACCGTGCATGCCAAGCATACCTAAGAACTGACGATCAGAGCCAGGGAACGTACCAAGACCCATCAAGGTGTTGGTCACTGGTAAATTCAGACGATGTGCAAGATCTGTTAATTCTTCGTGCGCATTGCTCCAAATCACACCGCCGCCTGCATATACAACTGGACGCTGCGCTGCTAATAGCGTTTCAATGGCTTTTTTGATTTGACCACTATGACCTTTGAGTGAAGGCTGATACGAGCGTATAAATACTTCTTCTGGATATTCATAAGCAAACTTTTCGCTAGGCGCAGTCATGTCTTTTGGCACATCAATGACGACAGGGCCTGGGCGACCAGTCTGGGCAATATAAAATGCCTTTTTTACAATCATTGGAATTTCGCTAGCATGACGTACTTGGAAGCTATGCTTAACGATAGGACGTGATACACCTACCATATCTGTTTCTTGGAAAGCATCTTCACCGATTAGGCTGCTTGGTACCTGACCTGCGATTACAACCATTGGTACAGAATCCATAAAGGCAGTAGCAATAGCTGTCACGGTATTGGTCGCACCAGGGCCTGATGTGGCCAACACGACACCAGTATTACCAGTCACTCGCGAATAAGCATCGGCCATGTGGCCCGCTGCTTGCTCATGACGTACTAAGATGTGCTCAATATTTTCTTGCTGAAACAGCGCATCATAAATGTGTAAGACCGCGCCACCTGGATAGCCAAAGATGTATTCGACACCTTCGTCAGTCAGTGCTTGCACCAGCATTTCAGCGCCCGATAGCATCACAGGCTGTGCACTACCTTCTGCAAGACGTTGTTGCTTTTGTTCAAAATTTTTGGCGGCATTACCCGTTTGGGTATGTCCCGTCATGTTCGGACTTTGCGTGGTTTGCGTCACTGTCATCACCTTTTTTTGCGGCGAGAATTTGCGGGATTCTATGAGCAAAAATAATTACTTACCGTCGTTATTTTTACTTACTGAATGATCGCTAATTCTTGTCCATATCAAGAATATCTGCCTAATAAGTTTAATTAACACTGTCTCATAGGACAATACTAATCAAACATAGCAGTGTATTTTAGGTCAGCTTTGTGATGGATGTTTATCGATATACAGTGACAAGATGCGAGTGCATCTATAAAAGAAGGCGCTTATTATTGAGATTCGATACTAACAAGTACCTATTGTGACTTTATTCGTGTGACTTTATTTGTACAGATGCATCGATATACACAAGCAAAAAAACTTCATAACCAATGCTAAATTATAAGATCTTTAGAACTTACAATAGGCTTTGGGGAAATCTCTCAACGGCGTACTATATCGCTTTTGATACAACTGCTAAAAACACATTTAGCACATTTCAAATAATAAGTTTATCTTAGTCATTGTAGACAGATAAGTCCGGAGACAATGTATCGCTATCAATAGTGGTCGTTTTGCCACTACGCTTGCTATATCATTATCACAAAGGAAATAAAACTGCAGAAGCTACCGATAAGTAACTCGTCGTTTTCTTTCTCAAGTGCCACGGCAACATCGTAAAAGCCGCTCACTGACCAATCAACTGCTATTATATTCGATGGTTTACGAGTTATTGTCAAGAAAAACTTCTAAAGCCTATCCCAAACTATTAGTTATTAAATAATATACATTGATAAGTATTATTTGCTAGAATCGATAGTCGATACATTATTACTACCAATAAAACGTTCAAGTGTTATATTTACACCCATATACATTTGATTTTTATTAAATAAGAGGATTGCTACTATGGCATATGCGTCTAAGATATATACCGCTGCCAAACTGTTGATGAGTACCGCGTGTATGCTAATGCTGTCCATGAATGCCAGTCAGGCCATTCAAGTTTATAAATCTATTGGTGCACATGGTGAAGTAAAATATAGCCAACATGCGCCCCAAGTCGGTAAAAATATTGAACTGATTGAGTTTCGTAGTGACGGTAGACAGAACAACGCAGGACAAATGGCAGGAAAAACAGATCCCAACCAGAGCAGCAATGCTCAAACTGCAGAAGAACAACGAGTAGCCGCACTTGAAGCACGTATTAAAGAACAAGAAGCTCAGGCTAATGCTCAACGCTGCCAATCATTACGTAATAATCTGACCAACCTAAATGTAGGCGGCCGTATCTATGAGATGGATGCTAACGGCAAACGTCAATACCTAGATGGTCGTGAGATTGAGCTTAAGCGCGAGCGCGTACAGCAAGCGATTACTCAGTATTGCTCCAACCCTTCTACCTAGTCAGACCTCTTGAAAGCAAATATCAAACTACCATAAGCTGCATGACGTGACGAATGGCTGCTGGCATATCTTGAGCTTGTAGCCCTCGTTGCCCTACTAGCAATGTACTGGTGTCGCTATTCGCTTGATTTACTAATACATCTCCTGCAAACCCATGTATAAGAACCGCTTGATGTAAGCTACGCGCCTCTGCTGATAAATCTTGCTGTGCCAATAGTCCAGCGGTCACCCCAGATAGCACATCACCCATGCCAGCGGTTGCCATGCCAGCATTCCCTATATCACAGACATATATTTGCTCTTTTCCCTCTTCTTGTTCTAGCACTAACGATCCAGCCCCTTTTAATACCCAATTACCGCCATACGTTACAGCGCACTGTTTTATAGCTTGCAGTCTATTGGACTCAATCTTACTTATCTTTTGATCAAGTAATCTAGCTGCTTCCCCACTATGCGGCGTTAAGCAAACTCGATGATTCGTACTGTATTCTCGTAGCTCTGTTACCAGTTCATGATTATCCATATGCAGCGATGTCAAGTGATAAAGTCCATCTGCATCAATCACAATTGATTTTTCATTCTCTATAGCAGCCTGTACATAATCAATAAATAATGTTTTGGCTTTTTCGTCGCGGCCAAGTCCCATCCCAATGGCAACGACACTGGCCTGCTTGATTAAATCTCTTACGCCGCTTGCGTCATGTAGATTAATAGTCATCGCATCTGGCAATGAAGTCAGTAACGACCCATGAAAAGCCTCATGACAGGCAACTGTTATTTTACCAGCACCTGTCGCCATCGTACTGGCTGCAGACAGTATGGCAGCACCACCCATACCCTGAGAGCCATCGACGCGATTTCCGCCAATGACTAGCACATGACCATAGCTGCCTTTATAGCTGTTTTGGCGACGCAGATTCATACTATGTGCAGCCGTCATCAACGTGGCAACTGGCTCAAATGCTTGACTGGCATTTTTCTCAGCTATCGTATGATGGCTAGCTGTTTGCTGGCATGCTTTTTGATAAGGTATCAACGGTATATCGATTACGTCTCCGCTATAATCTGTACCATCTTTAGTATGCAGACCAAACTTACGCGCAATCAAACATAGAGTCACGTCAGCTTGTATTGCTATGCGCTCGAACACTTCACCAGTAGAAGCCACTAAACCACTTGGAATATCAACTGCTATTGCTAGTGTGTTATTTTTCTGAGTAACGTTGTTAAAAGCTTTAATAGCTGATTTATAAACGCCTTCTGGTGCACGATCTAAGCCAATACCAAATAATGCATCGATATAGATATCAGCTGGCAAAACTCTTTTATCCGCATCATCGTGACTAACAATGTCTTCAAATCGTTGATAGTGACAGCTGCTAGCTAAAGCTATCTGTAATGCCTTTATCGAGTCAGTAATATTGCTACTATCGCTGTCTCCATTGTTAGGAGTTTTAGAAGTTACTGATTGATCATGGAGATCAAAATCATTTTCACTAAAGCCAACTGTTATTACTTCTACTTGCCAGCCAGCTTGCTGTAAATAATAAGCGATAAGCCAGCCATCACCACCATTGTTACCTTTCCCTACCCAGATACTTGCTCGACGTGGATAAGCACTACGCTGATAAACGTTAGTATTGGTAGAATGGCTGGCACTGACGGTTTTTCGCTCATAAACCTGTTCTATTTGCTGTGTCATTTGCCAAGCAGCTTGTTTCATCAAACCAAAACTGTCGTATCCCTCTGCAAACCAAGCCTGTTCCATCGCATAAACCTGCTCACTACTATATAGCGCGATAGGTTTTGTATTTTTTATAGGTAATAAATTGGTATTATTTCTCATAACTTATCCTTGGTGTTTCTACTCATTTTTTATTTTATTTAAATTTGGTTGCTCATTTCTCATATCAGCTTAGCAAAAGCTTACCTCGACTTATGTATCAATATGAATGTGAGTTTATTTTCTTTTATACTTGCACTCATTGCTCACTGGCTTATCATAGCCGTATTTACATTATCTCTGATTGTCAGATATGAATAATCTGATTAAAACAAACGAGAAAACCATCTAATAAGCACCTACTCTCTATGCCTACTGATAAAAACAAAATTACCATTACCAATCCAACTGTATTCGCAACCACAGCTGATGTTAAGCAGTGGATTACAACACAAGCACAGGCATTAGGATTTGCTGATTGTGGTTTTTTATCTGTGCATCATCCTTTGTTTACTCAGCAGATTGAACAACTACAGAAGTGGCTAGATAAAGGCTATGAGGGCCAGCTGCAGTTTATGCATAATAATCATGATCTGCGCGCTCATCCTGATCAGTTAGTTGAGGGCGCAAAGACCATCATCAGCGTACGTATGGACTATCTAACTCAAGCACCCACACCGCGTGCTGTCACTGATAACGACCATCCCAATAAAGGCATCATTGCGCGTTATGCAAGAGGGCGCGACTACCATAAGACAATGCGTAGCCGTTTAAAGCAATTGGCTTTAAAGATAGAAACAATGCTTCCTGAATGGCAACATTTGGATATCGGTTCAGAGAAAGAATTTGTGTTTAGACCTTTTAGCGATTCAGCGCCTATCTTTGAGCGGCCGATTGCAGATGCAGCAGGTCTCGGTTGGACGGGTAAACATACACTACTTATAAATAAGCAAGCTGGCTCATTTTTTGTGCTCGGTGAGCTATTTTTGAGTCTTGAGCTGCCCGATGATAAACCGGTCAAGGAGCATTGTGGTAGTTGTAGCGCTTGTATTGACATATGCCCTACTCAAGCAATTGTAGCGCCCCATGAGCTCAACGCCTCTGCTTGTATCTCTTATTTGACTATCGAGCATGATGGAGTCATCGATACCAAATATCGACGCGCAATTGGCAATCGGGTTTTTGGCTGTGATGATTGCCAGTTAATCTGTCCATGGAATCGTTATGCCAATCTGACTACCGTCGATGACTTCGCACCAAGACATGGACTGGATAATAGTAGCTTACTTGAACTATGGCAGTGGCAAGAAGCCGACTTTATGAAGAACACTCAAGGTAGCCCGCTAAGACGCACCGGCTATGTGAATTTTTTACGTAATATTGCTATCGGACTTGGCAATGCTAATGCCAGCTTAGAAGTGGTCGAACAGTTAAAATCTAAATTGACCTTACATAATGATATGCTAGATGAGCATATCGAATGGGCTGTAGCTGAGCAGCACAATAAGCTAGACTCGACTAATTAACCAATCACTCTATGACTATCAAATCTCCCTGAGATAAAATGGTTATTTAAAGTGTACGATATAAAAAAAGCCTCTTAATGATAAGAGGCTTTTTTGATTAGAATATCATATTTAAAGTATTATTTTTCTATACGCTTCTTCTAGCATTACGGCTTAGGAATGCGTAATACTTGACCTGGATAGATTTTATCTGGATCAGATAACATTGGCTTGTTTGCTTCAAATATCTTCATGTAATCGCCAGATGAACCATAAACTTCTTTAGCAATCTTAGATAAACTGTCACCAGACTTTACCGTATACATTGTAGATTCAGGTGCATCTTCTTCGATATCGATGTTATCAATAACTTTTGCAACGTTTTGCACGTTACCGATAGCGATAATGGCTTTTTCACGATCAGCTTGAGTTTTAGCATTACCACTGATTTCTGCAGTATCTGTAGAACCATTATATTTAATTTTTAGGTTACTGATATTGAGGTTCTGCTGCTGAATACGGCGCAACAAAATATTGGCAACTGATTGTGCACTCGGTTCACTGCTTTGTACTGGTGTATTAGCATCTGCTTTCGTTTCTGTCTTAGCATCATGCTTTTCGTCGTCACGGTTAAAAATCTTATCACCGATATCTTTTGCAAAGCTAAACATACCCATATATCTACTCCTTGAAATATTATTATTTGTCATTCTTTTAATGAAATGCGCAATCAAACAATATTTTAAATGTCTAACTGGCATCCTTTTTTACGATTTACTGTTATGAGTATAGATAAAGTGAGTCGATGTAGATAGTAATAGTATGTTGAATAATGTTGAATTAACGTAGTCAATGTTAAATTCGATTACTGCGTTTAAAGATAACAATCACGCACCCATAAAAAAACCGCCTATCTAATCAGATAAGCGGCATTATAAATCTGCTAAATAAGTAGCAAATTATAGTTGGGCTTGTACGTAATCAATTGCTTTTTGAACAGTAGTCAATTCTGCAGAATCTTCATCAGGAATAGTGATACCAAAATCACTTTCAAATGACATAACCAATTCAACTAGGTCTAAAGAATCTGCACCTAAGTCTTCCATGAATGAAGCATCGTTGTTGATGTCTTCAACATTCATACCTAGTTGCTCAGCTACTGCTGCTTTTACTCTTAGCTCGATATCATTACTCATGTAGATCACTCCGTTATCATCTATTATTTTTAATAAACTGCTATATCGCCTTGTTTAAACGCTATAGCATGGTATATAAAATGCGTTTGCCAGACCAGCAATGCTGTCTGAGTACTCTATGACATGTTATACAGTCTGTCTGATGTCTAATAAAGCCCTGTTATCATACAGGGCTTTGACTCAAAAGTATCCGTCATTATAGCACCCTTTATTATAGTTTACACTCGTTCACACAGTTTTTTATTATAACTATGTAACGCTCATATATTGACTACATATACATGCCGCCATTGACAGGAATAACAGCACCTGTGATATAACTGGCCTCGTCGCTAGCCAAGAAATGTACCGCTGCAGCGATGTCTTCTGGCTGACCAAGACGGCTGATAGGTACAGCATCTAACATAGAGTTCAATAGGCGCTCATCAAGCTCATCTGTCATATCCGTTTCGATCAAGCCTGGTGCCACACAGTTGATGGTCACTTGGCGTGAACCGATCTCACGTGCAAGCGTACGGCTAAACCCTTCTACGCCAGCCTTGGTCGCCGCATAGTTAGATTGGCCTGCATTGCCCATTTGAGCGACGACAGAGGTGATATTAATAATACGGCCACGGCGTGCTTTCATCATACCGCGTACGGCACGTTTACTCATGCGATATACCGATGTCAAATTGGTGTCGATGACATTTTCCCAATCTTCATCTTTCATGCGCATCAGTAGACCATCTTGAGTGATGCCGGCATTGTTAACCAATACTTGTACCGCGCCATAAACGCTTTCGATCTCTTCAAACAATTTGTCAATTTGAGCAGTATCACGTACGTCTAAAACACGACCAATACCACCAGTATCATGAAGGTAGTCATCGATAAGCTCTGCGCCCTTTTCGGTGGTCGCGGTTCCAATGACAAAATGTCCTTCTTTAGCAAAACGTTTGGCCACTGCTTTGCCAATACCTCGGCTAGCGCCAGTCACTAATGTAATCGTACGGCTCATAATAACACCTCCAATAATTTTTCTAGACGGGCAGGCTTGTCAGTAGGGTAGCTTGCGATTGGCTGCGCCTGACGCTTCGCCAAATTGCTCAGTACATTACCACTGCCGCATTCGATTAATATATTAATTTGCTTATCAGCTAGCTCTTGCATGGTTTTTGACCACAGTACTGGCTCGCTCAGCTGTTCAGTCAATGCTTGCTTGATACCGACCGCACTGGTTTCAACGCGTGCATAGCGATTTTGTATCACAGGAATGGTTGCCTGATCAAACTTGATACCCGCTAGTATCTCAGCCAATGCATTGCTGGCAGGTTCCATAAGTGCGCAATGAGACGGCACACTCACTTTTAGAGGAACAGATTTTTTGCCAGTATTTTTGACTTTATCAATAACAGCATTAACACCAGCAGCGTTACCCGAGATAACCACTTGTCCTGGACTATTGAAATTGGCTGCACCGACTACGGCATCTTCTACGTGTTCGGTTGCTTGCTCACACAGGTTTTCGACTCGGTTATCTTCTAGTCCTAATACTGCAGCCATAGCAGTATCGACACCTACAACGGCCTCTTGCATCAACTGACCGCGCTTATGTACTAAAGTGACTGCATCACCAAGCGATATCACATTGGCAGCACACAGGGCACTGTACTCGCCCAGAGAGTGACCAGCTAAATAACAAGGCGTCTCTTCTATTTTTTGTTGTAAGACACGCCAAATAGCAATACTAGCTGTCAAAAGCGCAGGCTGAGTATATTGGGTTTGATTGAGTTTTTCTTCGTCCTGACAGATTGCCCACAAATCCTCGCCAAGCGCATCACTCGCTTCGGTAAATGTATCGCGTATCTCTGGATAGATTTCGGCAAGCTCGCTCGTCATCGCGACTGCTTGAGATCCTTGTCCAGGAAAAATAACCGCGATACGAGCGGGTTGCTTTTTTACCATATCGGGTACAGAAGCCATAACCAATATTCCTTATCTGATTAGAAATATCCCTAAAAACAATGGGGTGTATTATATTATTAGATGCTATACAAAGCCGCTACTTCAAGTATTTATGCAAGAAAACGGATTGTCAGTAAACTATACACTGACAGACACTATTATCATAGCGGATGCAAACCAAACAGCAAGAGTAACGCTGCCCAAATTAAAGGAGCAGATTATATCAGCACATTTTTAAATCTACTAAAAATAACAAGCGAATTAAGCAATAAGTCTAGTTATAAATAACAAAAAGCCAAGTTATCCAGCCACATAATATATGATAGCGAAATAACTTGGCTTTTTTTAGCTCAAAGCTTATTGACTAATAATAACTAGGCAAAAACAATAATAGTCACCAGTACTATTATCATCTTCGCCTAAGCTATCACAGAGCCAATGTCTTAGGCGTCTTGGCTGACTTTGAACAGTTGACGACCACGGTAGAAACCATCTTTAGTCATGTGATGACGACGATGTTTTTCACCAGTAGTAGCATCTACGCTTAGTTCAGCAATTTCCATACGGTGATGTGAACGGCGCATGTCACGACGAGAACGGCTTTTACGACTTTTTTGAACAGCCATGATATAGCTCCTATACTTAAAAGGGATAAGCTTGAAATTCAGCTTAAGTCGATACTGACAGAGGCTATATAATCATAACAACCTAAGTCTTAAGCATCATTAGTTAAATAGATTGCCACTCACATAAAGCACTGACCAAGGCTGAATTCTATAAAAAATTTACCCAGTCAGTTTCTATCAGCAAGCAACAGGTTGCTCGAATGCAATAAACCGGACATTATACGCATGTTTATTAAATTAATAAAGCCCTGCCTTGCACTCTTCTGTACAAAGCTGATAAAAGGCTTTTTAAATGCATTGAGTAGATAATTTTGACGCTTATAGTTTGCCTTTTAATGAGGCTAAAGCAGCGAAAGGATTTTCACCCTCCTCTTCTTCTGGTATCTCACCAAACTGCTCAATAGACATCTCACAATCGTCATGCTTTGGCGCCATTGGGGTCTTGAGCAAGATCTCGTCTTCTACCAACTTCTTAAATGGTAACAGACGCTCTGGCGATTGCTCGGTGACGATTTCATCCAGTAATAAATAATCTTGTTCATCTTTAACTAGGCGAACCTGACTATCGTTTTCTAGTAGCGCGATGTCATAATCATCAGACAAGTCTATCGCGATTGGTTGTAAGCAGCGCTGACAAGTTAGCCAAACATCACCTGTCAAAGTAAATGCTAAATGCAAGACGTTGTTGCGACGATATAAGTTAGCGTTGAGCTGTATATCTGACTGCTCATGTTCAGTACTCAAAGTAGTAGCAAGACGATCAAACGAGCTTGGTTTGACCTCTCCTGACCATTCATAACCAGTATCTGCCCATTTATCTAAGGAGATGTGCTCAGGCATGCCAGTAGATACAGGCACTTTTTTGTTGTCAGCGTGAGATGCTGACGGTTTAGTTTCTGGAGTGCTTGACATGCGCGGCCTCATTCATAAAAACGGTGTATAATATTGCCTGCCATACTAACGGAAAGTGCCATATTCTGCTAGCGCTAGTATGTTAAGATTTTTTGATAGCAAATTTGTTTAAGCTCTTTTACTACTTACCTTTTTACCTAAAGTTTTTTGTCTTTAGTATTTATTAAGTCAATGTCTTCTCTATGAATCTATCCGATAATAAAATGAATTTTTCTGATTTACTTTCTCCTACTGAAGCAAGTTCGTTGCTGCAACAGCTTACTCAGTTAGGGAGTCATACTGAAAATTCAGCCAACAACAAACTGAATCTTGATAAAGATGAGTATTTAAACGAATGCAGAAGTCAGTGGCAAAGGCTGTATAGTACTCAATCTGACAATACCTACTCAGCAGAATCGATAGTTGATAGCGAACGATTAGCTACCGATTGGCTCATACAGTTATTTAATACTTTATTCGCTGATCAGCAAGTTATATTGGTTCGTAGCAATGATGAACCCGAATATTTTCCAGCTCAAAATGATAAGCCTGCCAGAATTGAATTCGCTCATGGCTTTTTTGCTAGTGCTCTGCATGAGCTAAGTCATTGGTGCGTAGCTGGCGACGCTCGTAGACAACTATCTGACTTTGGCTACTGGTATGCTCCAGATGGACGATCAGCGGCGCAGCAGCAAGCATTTGAGCGTGTAGAAATCAAACCTCAAGCATTAGAGTGTCTATTCACCTTGGCGTGTGGACGAAATTTCCAAATCTCACAAGATAACTTGTTTGCCGACTTCGACACTAGTAGTAGCACCTTTGCTATTGATGTCTATCAGCAAGTCCAAAGCTATATAGCCAAACCTCATACTCTGCCGCGTGACGCTAAGACTTTACTGACTGCGTTACTTAGCGCTTGCACTTCTTCATCTGAAACCAGCGCTTAGTTTAAATTACTAAGCGTTCCTACTTATTAACGATTTTCTACGGTTGGTAACGCCTTGCCACTAAACTTATATCTACTTTGAGCTATACTGATAACTGAAGTAGTATTTTGAAGATATCGATCTACTTTAGTTCTAGAGTAGTTTTTCTAATGTATCTAGTAATTGAACTGCATCTAACTAATGAAAAATTTGTCTCAATTAAAAACCAATAATTATAAAATAAGGAACCACTATGGAAGTCTTCTATATTCATCCCGATAATCCGCAGCCACGTCTCATTGAGCAAGCCGCTGACCTATTGCGCAGAGATCAGTTAATTATTTACCCAACTGATACCAGTTATGCTTTTGGTTGCCGTTTGGGTGCAAAGGATGCCCTAGCGAAGCTTAAGCAAATCCGCGAACTCGATGATAAGCATCAATTTACGCTATTGTGCCGAGATCTGAGAGAGATTGCCAACTATGCAACAGTTGATAATGTTCAATTTAAACAGTTGAAAGCCCACACACCTGCCCCAATTACTTTTATTCTTACTGCCACTAAAGACGTACCCAAGAAACTGGCGCATGCAAAGAAAAAAACCATTGGTATTCGTGTGCCTAGCAACCCTATTGCTCAAGCATTATTAGAAGCGATGGATGAACCTATCTTAACCAGCTCACTGATTTTGCCTAATCGAGACGATATTTTGGATGACCCATTTGAGATTGAAGACTTACTAGGCAATCAAATCGACGGACTGATCAATGCAGGTATAAAGACGACCAAGCTTACTACTATCGTAGATATGACTAGCAGCGTTCCTGAAGTTATCAGGCAAGATGCTGCCAATGTCGATTCGTTGTTACTCTAAACAGCTAGTTATTGCTTTAAACAACTACTAGTATATCTAGTCAAATTTAAGACAAAAAAAAGCTCCAATTGCATTGGAGCTTTTTTATGGGAATATGTCTTAGGTGTAAAACTAGTCACGATCAACCAATTCTACATAAGCCATTGGCGCATTGTCACCATCACGGTAACCGCATTTTACGATACGCAAATAACCACCTGGACGCGTCTGGTAACGAGGACCTAACGTGCCAAATAATTTGCCTACCATAGCTTTGCTACGCATACGGCTGAACGCTAAACGACGGTTAGCAACGCTGTCTTCTTTAGCCATAGTGATCAATGGCTCGGCAACGCGACGTAGTTCTTTAGCTTTTGGTAAAGTTGTTTTGATCAGTTCATGCTCAAATAATGAGTTAGTCATGTTCTGAAACATTGCCTTACGATGACTGCCGGTACGACCCAGCTTGACTCCACTCTTACGATGGCGCATAGTCAAAAATCCTTAAAGTTTAACGGCTACGATAAGAAAAGCGATCATCAACACGTAAATCAGCTGGTGGCCAGTTATCTAGGCGCATACCGAGCTCTAAATCTTTAGACGCTAATACGTCCTTGATTTCTGTCAATGATTTCTTACCAAGATTTGGGGTTTTTAGAAGTTCAGTCTCTGAACGCTGTACCAAATCACCGATATAGTAAATGTTTTCAGCTTTCAAGCAGTTGGCTGAGCGAACCGTTAGTTCAAGATCGTCCACAGGGCGTAATAGCACCGGATCAACCTCTTCTTTCTCTTTCACAGGCTCAGGCGCTTCTTCAGCTTCTAGGTCAACAAAGATAGAAATCTGTTGTTGTAAAATAGTGGCTGCTTTACGAATTGCTTCTTCTGGATCTATAGTGCCATTAGTTTCAAGCTCAATGATAAGACGATCAAGATCAGTACGCTGCTCTACACGAGCGTTCTCAACCTGATAAGCAACACGAAGCACAGGACTAAAACTTGCATCAAGCTTTAAGCGTCCAATTGCTTTAGTATCACCATCTTCACGGCGCTGGTTTGCTGGCTCATATCCACGACCCATCACTACACGCAAACGCATCTTAAGATGACCACGATCGCTCAATGTACCCAAGACCAATTCTGGATTGATGATGTCAACATTGTGCGGCAACGCGATGTCTGCAGCAGTAATAGTGCCTGGACCTTGTTTATCCAAGGTCAAAAATACTTCATTTTGGTCATGAAGCGTAATTGCTAAGCCTTTTAGGTTCAAAAGCAAATCAAGTACGTCTTCTTGCAGGCCTTCAAGCGTTGAGTATTCATGGTCAACACCATCAATCTCAGCTTCAATGACTGCAGCACCAGGTAATGAAGATAACAAGATGCGACGCAGAGCATTACCTAGGGTATGCCCAAAGCCGCGTTCTAACGGTTCGAGCGTGACTTTCGCAATCGTTTCGTTAACCGTATCCACATTAATGGCATTCGGCGTTAGAAACTCAGTTGCATTTAGCATCATGATGTCACCTCGATTTATTAAACTGGTTTAATTAACGTTAATTGCTCAATGCCATTTTCATAACATTGAGCATTACGTCATTACTTAGAGTATAGCTCAACGATCAAGCTTTCGTTGATTTCAGCAGGTAGATCAATACGATCAGGCGCATGTTTAAACGTGCCTTGTAGTTTGCTGTGGTCAACATCAAGCCATTCTGGAATACCACGTTGTGTCGCTAATTCGATAGCGTTTTTAATACGTAGCTGTTCGCGAGATTTCTCTTGGATAGCGATGACATCACCATCTTGAAGCTGAATTGAAGGAATGTTCACACGAACAAACTCATCACGACCAGCTTTTTTTACCATAACAGTACGATGACTGACTAGCTGACGTGCTTCTGCGCGAGTTGAGCCAAAGCCCATGCGATATACAACGTTATCTAGACGGCTCTCAAGCATTGCTAGTAGGTTTTCACCAGTAGCGCCACGCTTACGAGCAGCTTCTTTATAGTAGTTCGCGAATTGACGCTCTAGTACACCATAAATACGCTTAACTTTTTGCTTTTCACGCAACTGTAGAGCATATTCTGAGGTCTTATTACGGCTTACGCCATGCTGACCTGGTGGACGGCCAGCTTTCTTCGTTTTTACGTCATACGGTTTAACGCCAGACTTAAGGCCTAAATCCGTACCTTCACGACGTGATAATTTCAGTTTTGGTCCAATATAGCGGGCCATTGTTATGTCTCCTATAAGCTTTTAGTATAAAAAGCTTCGTCTTTAATATTAGACGCGGCGCTTTTTCGGCGCACGGCAACCATTGTGTGGGATTGGGGTTACATCAGAGATGCTGTTAACTTTATAACCCAATGCACCTAGTGCTCTTACCGCAGACTCACGACCCGGTCCTGGTCCTTTGACCAAAACATCGATATTCTTAACACCATATTCTTGGGCCGCTTTACCAGCGACTTCAGCTGCAACCTGAGCTGCAAATGGTGTAGATTTACGTGAACCACGGAAGCCTTGTCCACCTGAAGTGGCCCAAGCCAATGCATTACCTTGACGATCGGTAATCGTAACAATGGTGTTATTAAAAGACGCATGGATATGGGCAATGCCCTCCGATACTGAACGACGAGCCACCTTTTTGCGACTGCGAGTGTCTTTTGCCATCTTTTAGCTTCCTAAGTTAATTATCTTTTGAGAGGGCGTGTCGGACCCTTACGAGTACGAGCGTTGTTCTTGGTGTTCTGACCTCTAACTGGTAGGTTACGACGATGACGGATGCCACGGTAACAACCAAGATCAACTAAACGCTTGATGTTCATTGAAACTTCACGACGAAGGTCACCTTCAGTCATGTAGTTTGCAACTTGTGCACGGATAGCATCTAACTGTGTATCATCTAACTGACTGACTTTAGTAGTAGGGGCGATGCCAACTGCTTCTAAGATTTTCTGAGCAGTGGTACGACCTACACCAAAGATGTAAGTTAGTGAAATAACAGCATGCTTATTATCCGGAATGTTTACGCCGGCAATACGAGCCATTGATTTCTCTCCATTAAAGAAAAATAAGCGTTATCTAGCGATAAGGCTTTACTCTTCAGATTTGTTGCTGTTAATACTAGAGCTTTTATAGTCATTATCGATGTTTTGACTATAAGTCTGCTCATCGATTCTATTATAAAAGATTTTGTATAAACACGGCAAGTGGCGGATGATATCGCATCCGCCGTTATTTTTCAAGTATTAATTTAATTAGCAGTGAAAACTAGATGTTTTCTAATACTAAATATTAACCTTGACGTTGCTTGTGGCGAGGTTCTGCTGTACAAATAATATGTACACGGCCTTTACGGCGCACAACTTTACAGCTACCACAAATCTTTTTAACTGATGCTTGAACTTTCATAGCATGCTCCTTGAAATATCGTACCGCTCATTTAAGGTTGAGTGGGCGATTGAATTAACGTCTGATCATGATATTGATGGGTCATCAAATGCGCTTGAATCTGCGAAATGAAGTCCATTACCACAACCACCATAATCAGTAAAGACGTACCACCGAGTTGAAACGGCACACCAAACGATGACTGGACGACCATTGGCATTAAACAAATAACCGTCATATACATCGCGCCAATAAAGGTCAGTCGGTTTAATACATGATCGAGGTAACGCTGAGTTTGTTGTCCTGGGCGAATACCTGGGATATACGCACCACTACGTTTAAGGTTCTCTGCTACTTCACGCGGACTAAATACCAATGCCGTATAAAAATAACAGAAGAAGATAATCATTGCGCCAAACAGTACTAAATATAGCGGCTGTCCTGGAGACAAAACCAATGCCATATTTTGAAGTATTTTCTGTACAAAGGTAGGATCAGTCGATTGACCGACCCACTGCCCTAAACTTGCAGGAAACAATAACAAAGAACTGGCAAAAATAGCTGGGATAACCCCTGCCATATTTAGCTTGAGCGGCAAATGTGACTGCTGCTGAGCATAAATTTTGCGACCTTGTTGCTGTTTTTGTGCATAGTTAACAGGAACACGGCGTTGAGCACGTTCAATATAAACGATACCCGCAGTAACCGCGATACCTAGCAGTACAAAAATAAATAGCACAATCAAGTTCATCTGACCTTGATTGACCTGTTCAATAGACTGCGAAATGATACCTGGAGTACCAGCCACAATACTCGCAAAAATGAGCATTGAAATACCATTACCTACGCCGCGTTCTGTAATTTGCTCACCAAGCCACATTAAGAACATTGCGCCTGCTACTAAAGAAGTAACAGCTGGAATATAAAAGGTAAGACCAGTAGATAAAGTAAGGTTTTGGCTGATTAAGCCGGCACACATTCCTAATGACTGTACTAGGGCTAAAGCAAGCGTTCCCTGACGGGTATACTTGTTTAGCTTGCGTCGTCCCGCTTCACCTTCTTTCTTGAGGGCTTCAAGCGATGGCAATACTGCAGACATCATCTGTACGATAATCGATGCTGAGATATATGGCATAATGCCAAGTGCCATGATAGACATACGCTCTAGCGCACCACCTGAGAACATATTAAACATGCTCAGAATAGTGTTTTCGTTGCGCGAAAACAGATCAGCCAAGTTAACTGGGTTGATACCCGGAACTGGAATATGTGACCCTAAACGATAAACAATCAATGCGCCGATTAAAAATAATAAACGCGTCCATAGCTCATCATACTTACGTATAAATGCGAATGGATTAAGCGGTATACCAGCCGATGACATTGATTGTTTTGACACGTTACTACTCCTCGATGCTACCACCAGCAGCTTCGATAGCTTGCTTAGCACCTTTAGTCACTTTAATACCTTTGAAAGTATAAGCTTTAGTGACTTCGCCTGATAGCATTACACGAGCACGTTTCATATCGTGACGGATAAGGTTAGCAGCTTTAAGTGTTTCAAGGCTAACTACATCGCCTTCAATTTTATTCAGTTCAGAAAGACGTACTTCAGCAGTCTTCATAGCCAGTTTACTGGTAAAACCAAATTTTGGTAGACGGCGATATAAAGGCATTTGACCACCTTCAAATCCTGAGCGAATGCTAGAACCTGAACGAGATTTCTGACCTTTTACACCACGACCACCAGTCTTACCAAGACCTGAACCGATACCACGACCACGACGTTGGGCAGTTTTCTTTGCGCCAACACCTGGTGATAATTCATTTAATCTAAGACCCATTACGCTTCCTCCACTTTTACCATGTAGTTAACGCGATTGACCATACCACGAGTCGAAGGAGTATCTTCTACTACTACAGTATGATTAATACGGCGTAAACCCAATCCTTTCAAGCTCGCTTTGTGGCTCTTTAGGCGATGGGCACCCGATTTAAATTGAGTGACTTTCATTTTTTTCATCGTAACTCACCTAGTCTAAGTTAACCCAAGATTTCGTCTACAGATTTACCACGTTTAGCTGCCATCTTCTCTGGAGTTGACATATCACGTAAACCGTTAAACGTTGCGCGAACAACGTTAGCAGTATTGGTAGAACCATAACATTTAGTCAAAACATCTTTGACACCAGCAACTTCTAATACAGCACGCATTGCGCCACCAGCGATTACGCCAGTACCTTCAGACGCAGGTTGCATATAGACTTTACTAGCACCATGACGTGCTTTGATTGGATGATGCAAAGTTGCATCATTTAGCTCAACAGTAATCATATTACGTTTGGCAGCTTCTAGTGCTTTTTGGATAGCAGCTGGCACTTCACGTGCTTTACCGCGACCAAAACCTACACGACCATTGCCATCGCCCACTACAGTCAATGCAGTGAAAGAGAAAATACGACCACCTTTAACAACTTTCGCTACGCGATCAACGGTAACTAAGCGTTCTACTAGACCGTCAGTCTGTTCATTTTTATCATTTTTATCATTTCTAGCCATGATTAAAACTCCAATCCGTTTTCGCGAGCAGCTTCTGCTAAAGCTTTAACTCGACCATGATATTTGAAACCACTACGGTCAAAGGCAACTTTAGTAATGCCAGCTGCTTTTGCGCGTTCTGCGATCATTTGGCCTACAGACGTTGCTGAATCAGCATTACCAGTCGCGCCTGAACGCAAGCTGCTGTCTAAGGTAGATGCCTGAGCAATCACTTCACCACCATTTGGAGAGATAATCTGGGCATAAATATGTTTTGACGTGCGGTTAACCGTTAAGCGATGAACGCCTAAGAAACGGATATGCGCGCGTGTTTTCTTAGCTCGACGCAGACGAGCTGCTTTTTTATCAAACATTTCAACTCACCTTATTTTTTCTTAGCTTCTTTGCGAATCACATGCTCGTCACTATAACGAATACCTTTACCTTTGTAAGGCTCAGGTGGGCGGAAACCACGGATGTTGGCGGCTGCTTGACCAAGCTGCTGTTTATTGTTTGATTTCAAAACAATTTCAGTTTGCGTTGGCGTTTCAGCTGACACACCTTCAGGTAACGTGTACTCTACTGGATGAGAATAACCAACGTTCAAGGTTACTTTGTTACCAGTAACTTGCGCGCGATAACCAACACCAATTAACTGAAGACGTCTTTCAAAGCCTTCGTTCACGCCAGTAACATAGTTGTTAACAAGAGCGCGCATAGTGCCAGTGTGCATCATAGCTTCTTTTGAATCGACTGTAGGTGAGAAAATGATAGCATCATCTTCCTGTTTCAGCTCGACCAATTCATGCAGGCGTAAAGACAGAGAACCGTTCTTGCCTTTAACTTCGACCTGCCGATCGTTCAAAGTAACGCTTACGCCGTTTGGCAGCGTCACTGGGGCTTTAGCCACACGAGACATAGGAATATTCCTTAAAAAATTTAACTTCTTTATATTAGCGAAAAAACTAACAGGCTAAAAAGCGTGTTAGTTTAGCATAGTTGACTGTGTTAGACATCTATCAATTTGAAATAATTTGATATTACTCAATCGATAGAGGCCTAACAACCATCAAATAGACTTCATCGTCGTATAGCTTACGCTACAAATGCGACGATTTCACCACCGATACCAGCAGCGCGTGCAGCACGATCGCTCATGATACCCTGGCTAGTAGATACGATAGCAACACCCATACCTTGCTTAACAGTAGGGATAGCATCTTTACCGCGGAACTGGCGTAAACCAGGACGGCTATAACGTTGGATAGTTTCGATGACAGCACGGCCTTCGAAATATTTCAATTCAATAGTAAGGGTTGCTTTGTTGTTTTCTTCTTCAGCAACAACAGCGCTAGCCACATAACCTTCGCTAACTAGTAAATCAGCAATTGATTTACGTAATTTAGAGCTCGGCATTGCTACCGATACTTTGTTAGCCATTTGTGCGTTACGGATACGGGTTAGCATATCCCCAACGGTATCTTGCATACTCATATAGTTACTCCTTACCAGCTTGCTTTACGAACACCAGGCACATCGCCTTGCATGACACGCTCACGCAGCATATTGCGTGACAAGCCAAACTTGCGGAAGTAACCGTGAGGACGACCGGTGATAGCACAACGATTACGCAGACGTACTGGTGATGAGTTGCGTGGAAGAGCTTGTAGCTCTAACATCGCTTCCATACGAGTTTCGTCACTTGCAGTCATATCACTGATAGTTTCTTTTAGCTTGATACGCTTTTCAGCATATTTAGCAACCATTTTTTCGCGCTTTAATTCGCGGTTAATCATGCTCTTCTTTGCCATAACGTCTTTACCTTATTTAAATGGGAAGCCGAATGCTTTAAGCAACGCACGACCTTCTTCATCAGATTGAGCTGACGTGGTGATTGTCACATCCATACCACGGATACGATCAATCTTGTCAAAATCTACTTCTGGGAATACGATTTGTTCTTTGATACCCAATGAGTAGTTACCACGTCCGTCAAAGGCTTTAGGTGAAAAACCGCGGAAATCACGAATACGAGGAATTGCAATGGCAACGAGACGATCTAAAAATTCGTACATTTGCTCACCGCGTAGCGTTACTTTACAGCCAATTGGCCATTCTTCACGAATCTTAAAGCCAGCAACTGATTTACGCGCTTTGGTGACAACAGGTTTTTGACCAGCAATCGCGGTCATATCAGCTACAGCACCTTCCAACAATTTCTTGTCTTGAGACGCGCCGCCTACACCCATGTTAAGTGTGATTTTAGTGATTTTAGGCACTTGCATCACATTTGCCAAACCAAGCTCTTCTTTGATTTGCTGCTTTAGTTCATCGTTATATAAAGATTTTAATCTTGCCATTACCATTACACCCTTAGTGTCTTACGCAGTCGCCACTACTTCACCGCTTGAACGATAGACGCGTTGTTTCTTGCCGTCTTCGCCAAACTGATAAGTAATACGGTCTGCTTTTTGGGTTTGCGCATTTAAGATTGCGACATTTGAGATATGCAGAAAAGCTTCTTGCTTAAGAATGCCACCTTCAACGCCAGTTGCCTGATTTGGCTTCTGATGTTTGGTAACAATGTTAATGCCTTCAACTTTAATACGATCGTTTTTTACAGCTTGTACAGTACCTTGCTTGCCTTTGTCTTTCCCAGCAATCACGATAACTGTATCGCCTTTACGTAATTTTGACATGGATTACCTCACAATACTTCTGGTGCTAGTGATACAATTTTCATAAACTGATCACCACGTAGTTCACGAGTTACCGGTCCAAAAATACGAGTTGCAATCGGCGCTTTGTTTTGGTTCAACAATACCGCAGCATTGTCATCAAAACGTAACACAGAACCATCAGGGCGACGAACGCCTTTTTTGGTACGTACAACTACTGCATTCATCACGTCGCCTTTTTTAACACGACCACGCGGAATGGCTTCTTTAACCGTTACTTTAATAATGTCGCCAACTGATGCATAACGACGATGAGAACCACCCAGTACTTTAATGCACTGAACTCTTCTTGCACCGCTATTGTCTGCAACTTCCAGCATTGACTCAACCTGAATCATAGCGTTACTCCACACGTATGAGCAATAAAAACCAGTTGCTGCCGCTAGCACAGTATGAGTAGACGGCATTTTAATATAAATAACCGCGACTTACTCTTAATGTGAGTGATATACGCTCGGCGCAATCAGCATCCTTAAAAAGGCGGCTATTTTAACAGCTTCTGGCTTTTAATGCAATTTACTTAGATTTTTTCTACTTTTTCAACCACATCAACCAAAGTCCAAGACTTGGTTTTTGAGATTGGACGCGTTTCTT
Source organism: Psychrobacter sp. Ps2 (assembly GCF_022129405.1). Taxonomy (NCBI): domain Bacteria; kingdom Pseudomonadati; phylum Pseudomonadota; class Gammaproteobacteria; order Moraxellales; family Moraxellaceae; genus Psychrobacter; species Psychrobacter sp. Ps2. Next base: position 64,950 of record NZ_JADQAM010000052.1, read on the forward strand.
TGATACGGACAAGATCGCCTTGTTGGCAAACATTATTCTCATCATGTGCTTTGATTTTTGTAGAACGACGAAGCTGCTTGCCATACAAAGGATGACGAACCAGACGCTCAATCAAAACTGTGATGGACTTATCCATCTTGTCGCTAACAACTCGACCTGTCAATACGCTAGCATTGGTAGTTGTTTGATTGTTATCGCTCATGAGTCGCCTCGTTGTTTCTCGTTAATCAAAGTCTGAAGCTGAGCAATCGTGCGACGATTGTCACGTACTTCATGGGTATTACCCAACTGACCAGTTGCTTTAGCCATACGAATACGGAAAGCATCAAGTTGCTTTTCATCAAGTAACTGGGTCAGTTCTTCTAATGATTTATCACGTAATTCACTGATCTTCATTACATTATCGTCCGCTTAACAATGGTAGTTTTAAAGGGCAGTTTTGCTGCAGCAAGCGTGAAAGCTTCACGTGCAAGCTCTTCTGGTACCCCTTCAATTTCATATAGCACTTTACCAGGTTTGATTTCGCATACCCAATATTCTACTGGACCTTTACCTTTACCCATACGTACTTCTAATGGTTTATTAGTAATCGGTTTGTCAGGGAATACACGAATCCAAATCTTACCGCCACGCTTAATTTTACGAGTGATGGTACGACGTGCTGCTTCGATTTGACGAGCTGTCATACGACCACGCGTCAATGATTTTAGACCAATTTGTCCGAATGCAACGGTGCTTCCACGATGAGCTAGCCCAGTGTTACGACCTTTGTGCATTTTACGAAACTTGGTACGTTTTGGCTGTAACATAGTTTAACCTCTGTCTGAGTTTCGACGGTTTCCACGACCACGGCGTTTTGGCGCACGAGTCTGCTCTTCTTTGACGGGATTATATACACTGTTCATACCGTCAAGGATTTCGCCACGGAAAATCCAAACTTTAACACCGATGGTGCCGTAAGTTGTCTCTGCACGAATTGACGAGTAGTCAATATCAGCACGGAGTGTATGCAATGGCACACGACCTTCACGGTACCATTCACTACGAGCAATCTCAGCACCGCCTAGACGGCCAGACAGCTCAACCTTGATACCTTTAGCACCAGAACGCATGCTGTTCTGTACCGCGCGTTTCATCGCACGACGGAACATAACACGACGCTCAAGCTGGCTACCGATGCCGTCTGCTACCAAACGTGCATCAAGGTCAGGTGACGTGATTTCTTCAATGTTGACCTGAGCAGGTACGCCCATAATTTTGGTCAATTCTTTTTGAAGTCTTTCGATATCTTCGCCTTTCTTACCGATAACAATACCAGGACGCGCAGTGGCGATGGTAATCTTAGCAGCGCCAGTAGGACGCTCGATCATGATGTTGCTGATCATAGCGTTATCTAGCTTTTTGCGTAGATATTCACGAACTTGAATGTCGTTGATTAGGTATTCTGAGTATTGTTTAGGGTTAGCATACCAGTTTGCGTTATGCTTTTTTACAACACCAAGACGAATTCCGATTGGATGTACTTTTTGACCCATAACTTATTCTCCTACCTTTATAGTGATGTGACAAGTACGCTTGCTGATACGATCAGCACGGCCTTTGGCACGTGGTAGGATACGTTTTAGCGTAATGCCTTCATCAACATAGATAGTAGCGACTTTTAGGTCGTCAATATCTAAGCCGTGATTATGTTCGGCATTGGCGATGGCTGAGTTAAGGCATTTCTTAACAAACACAGCGCCTTTTTTATTGCTATACGTTAGGATATCCAAAGCACGCTCAATAGATTTGCCACGAACTTCATCAGCAACGAGTCTAACTTTTTGTGCCGATATGGCGGCACCGCGTAATTTTGCAGTTACTTCCATGGTAAGCACCTTATCTCTTAGCTTTTTTGTCAATGCCGTGACCACGATACGTACGAGTCGGGGCAAATTCACCTAGTTTATGACCAACCATCTGCTCGCTCACGATAACCGGTACATGAGTACGGCCGTTGTGAACAGATAAAGTTAGGCCAACCATTTGTGGCAGAATCATCGAGCGGCGCGACCAAGTCTTAATTGGCTTGCGTGAGTTGGTGTCTAATGCATTCTCAACTTTAGCAAACAAGTGCGCGTCTATGAATGGACCTTTTTTCAATGAACGAGGCATGAAATTCTTCCTTTATTTCTTCTTGGCGCGACGGCGGATGATCATGTTGTCAGTACGCTTATTGTGACGCGTTTTAAGTCCTTTAGACTTCTGACCCCAAGGGCTGGTTGGATGGCGACCTTTGTTACGACCTTCACCACCACCGTGTGGGTGATCAACCGGGTTCATAGCGACACCACGAACAGAAGGACGAACACCACGCCAACGTGAAGCACCGGCTTTACCAAGTGATTTCAAGTTGTTTTCAGTGTTAGAAACTTCACCAATAACAGCGCGGCAATTTACGTGTACACGGCGAGTTTCGCCAGAACGCATACGTAGAATAGCATAAATACCGTCACGACCTAGTAACTGAACGCTAGCACCCGCAGAACGAGCCATCTGTGCACCTTTACCGATTTTAAGCTCGATATTGTGAATCACAGTACCCAATGGGATGTTTTTTAGCGGTAAGCAGTTACCTGGACGAATTGGAGAAGTCTCGCCTGACATTACTGTATCACCAACTACTTGTTTCTTAGCAGCGATAATGTAACGACGTTCGCCATCAGCATACTTAAGTAGAGCAATATGAGCAGTACGGTTAGGATCGTATTCGATACGCTCTACCGTTGCTGGGATATTGTCTTTAGTACGTTTGAAATCGATAATGCGATAATGTTGCTTATGACCACCGCCAATGTGACGAGTAGTAATGCGGCCATTATTGTTACGACCACCTGACTTGCTTTTTGATTCTAGAAGTGCTGCAAACGGACGACCTTTGTACAGGTGTGGATGCACTACTTTTTCAACAAAACGACGGCCTGGTGATGTTGGCTTTGCTCTTACGATAGGCATGAGTGTAATCCTTATTCGTTATTCGCTGTTTCACTAGTAGAATCAGTAGTATTCGCTACTTCTTCACCAGCATCAGCCATTTGTACATCTTGACCAGCTTTTAAGGTAACATAGGCTTTTTTGTAGTCGTTACGACGGCCGATGCTTTTACCAAAACGCTTTGTCTTACCTTTAACATTCAAAGTGTTTACTTTAGTGACTTCAACACCTTCAAACATCAACTCAACTGCTTTCTTGACTTCAAGCTTAGTAGCATTAGAATCAATTTTAAATACCTGCACACCAAGTGAGTCGCCAAGCATTTGAGATTTTTCTGAGAATACAGGCCCTCTTAAGACCTGATAAAGTCTTGCGTTATTCATGCTAGTGCTTCCTCAAATTGTTTCGCAGCTTCAACTGACATGATCACTTTATCAAATGCGATCAAGCTCACTGGGTCCACTTCATTTGTACCAAGTACATTGACGTGTGGAATGTTGCGAGCAGCTAAGTATAAGTTTTCATCAACTTCTTTAGTAACGATTAGTGCACGAGGTGCATTCAAATCATTTAACTTAGCAATCAGTTCTTTGGTTTTCGGCCCAGAAACGCTCAACTCTTCTACCAAAATCAGACGCTCTTGACGAATCAATTCTGCTAGGATGCACTGCATCGCACCGCGATACATTTTACGGTTTACTTTCTGTGACCAATCTTGTGGTTTTGCAGCGAATGCACGACCACCTGAACGCCAGATTGGGCTACGAATAGAACCCGCACGAGCGCGACCAGTACCTTTTTGGCGCCATGGCTTAATACCACCGCCAGAAACTTCGGCACGTGTTTTTTGTGCGCGTGTACCTTGGCGAGCACCAGCTAAATAAGCGGTGACGACTTGATGCACTAGTGCTTCGTTGAATTCACGACCAAATGCCGTATCAGAAAGCTCAACCGCCGCACCTGTAACTGTTTTTAAATCCACGTTAATCCCCTTGCTTAGGCTTTGACTGACGGACGTACGATAACATCGCCACCGGTGGCACCTGGGATAGCACCCTTGATGACAAGTAACCCTTTTTCGGCATCAACCGAAATCACTTCTAGGCCCTGAACGGTAACACGTTTGTTACCCATCTGACCCGCCATCTTCTTGCCTTTGAATACTTTACCTGGTGACTGGTTTTGACCAGTTGAACCATGCGCACGATGAGACACTGAGTTACCATGAGTAGCATCTTGCATACTAAAGTTGTGACGCTTAACAGGGCCTTGGAAACCTTTACCTTTGCTCTGTCCTGTCACATCAACCATCTGACCTTGTTCGAACAAGTCAGCTAGAATCTCGCCACCAATCTCACGACCTTCAAGATCGCTTTCGTTGGCACGGAATTCCCAAACACCACGGCCAGCTTTAACACCAGCTTTAGCGAAGTGACCCTTTTGTGCAGCTGTTACGCGGCTGTCACGACGAGTACCTGTGGTAATTTGGATGGCTTGATAACCATCTACATCAGTATTTTTTACTTGAGTAATGCGGTTTGCATCGACCTCAACAACTGTTACAGGGATAGATGCGCCTGTTTCAGTGAAGACACGGGTCATGCCGCACTTTTTACCGACTAAACCGATCGCCATTTTAGACCTCTTTATATCTTATATTAATGGGTTGGGTGTTTAATGTGCATTAACCCAAAGCAATTTGAACGTCAACACCCGCCGCTAAATCTAATTTCATTAGCGCATCCACAGTTTTGTCAGTTGGCTGAACGATATCAACCATACGCTTATGAGTACGGATTTCGTACTGGTCACGAGCATCTTTGTTAACGTGTGGTGAGGTTAGAACGTTGAAGCGCTCAATGCGAGTCGGCAACGGTACAGGACCACAAACTTGCGCACCGGTGCGCTTTGCAGTATCAACAATCTCTTGTGCAGATTGATCAATCAGACGATGATCAAAAGACTTAAGACGGATACGGATTCTCTGGTTAGCCATGCCAGCAAGCTCCTAATATGTGCCTTTGTCATTCTTGCGTCGCAAGACCATGATCAAAAGCAGTTTGGTTAAATATTCACTTAAAGCGGCCTTCTGTTCTTAACCAGAATGAGTTCTTTATCCGAACTTATAGCGTGCCAAAAGCAAAATAGTTTAAAGCCCCGCCAACCCTCCTATTAATTGGAAAGTAGCAAAGGCATAATGAAATAGTGCTAGAAACGATGCTCTAGCTGTCATAGCGCCAGCTTTTTTATTCAGCTGCGCATATATAATTCAGTGGTGTATATTATACATAGTATTTTAGGTATTGCAAGAGCAATCTCTATTGTGATTAGAGATGCTCATTCTTAGACTAATCTTCAGTCACATAAATACTTTCATCTAGAACTATCATTTGTTTTGAATAATATTAATCTAAAACAATATCATACTGCTCTTGGGTATATAGATTTTCTACATCAAAAGTAATGACCCTACCCAGTAAATACTCTAAATCGGCCACTGTGTCTGACTCTGTTGTGAGTAGTAAATCAATAACTGCCGCATGAGCAACCACTGTGAACTTTTTGGGAGAGTTATAAGTGCGCGCACAGCGCATAATCTCACGGAAAATCTCAAAGCAAACCGTCTCTGCCGTTTTGACAAACCCTCGACCCTGGCAAGTCGAGCACGGCTCACAAAGCTGCTGACCCAATGATTCACGCGTGCGCTTGCGTGTCATCTCTACCAGTCCAAGCTCACTGACCTGTGTAATCTTGGTTTTTGCATAATCTTGGGTAAGTTGCGCCTGTAAGCTCTCAAGCACGTCATCTTTATGCTGTTGCTCAAGCATATCGATAAAATCTAGAATAATAATGCCGCCTAGATTACGTAAGCGCAACTGTCGAGCGATAGCATGTGTGGCTTCTAGATTAGTCTTATAAACCGTATCCTCTAATGAGCGACCGCCTACAAAAGAACCTGTATTAACATCAATCGTCGTCATGGCTTCGGTCTGATCGATGATCAGATAGCCGCCAGACTTTAGATCGACACGGCGCTTTAATGCATCACGTAAGTCGTCTTCGACACGGTGTACATCAAACAACGACTGCTCAGCGGTGTAATGCACGATACGATCATAGACGAAGGGAACAAACTCTTTGGCAAAATATCTGACTTGCTCATAAATCTGTGTATTATCAATAATAACTTTTTCGGTATCAGCGTGAACCAAATCACGGATAGAACGTAATGGTAATGACAGTTCTTGATAAATCAGCTCTGAGCTCTGATGATGATTAATCTCTTGGCGGCGAGCACAGATAGTACGCCACAGCTGCAATAGATAATAGATGTCTTCTTCTAGCTTATCGACAGGAACGCGCTCAGCAGCGGTACGGGCGATAAGACCACCTTTTAGATTGACCGTCTGCATCAGGCTACTAAGCTCAGTCTTTAATCGGCTACGCTCTTCTTCGCCATCGATACGCTGCGATATGCCAATATGATCACTCGATGGCAAATATACTAGATAACGTGATGGTAGTGAGATGTTGGTGGTTAGACGAGCACCTTTACTTCCTAACTGGTCTTTGGTTACCTGTACCAAAATACGCTGACTTTCATGTAGGCGATGCTGAATCAAAGTTTTAGACGCTGGTACTATTTCTGTGCTTTGCGCACTGACAATAGGCGGTGTCACAGCCAAGCTATCAGCAGAAGCGTTGGCAGTCGCATCGTCCTCATTTATCTCGTGCTTAGTGGCCTTAGTAGCTTTGTTTTTTTCTGCAACGGGGCGTGGTTCACGCTGCATGTCATTGACATGTAGAAATGCGGTCCGTGATTGACCAATATCTACGAAGGCTGCCTGCATACCAGGAAGGACACGTACGACCGTCCCCAGATAGATATTGCCGACCAACCCCAGTTTGTGATGTCGTTCAATATAAATCTCGCCCAAAATACCATTGTCTAAAACCGCAACACGGGATTCCATTGGACTAATATTAATCAGCAGCTCTTCGGACATAGTTTTTTCTCTTATCTCTCAGCTTTCTTATTAGACGGTCATCGCCTATTAGATTGACAGTGTAACAAATGCGACTTGCTCTTGCCCATTACCCTACCGTGTCATTATGTGCATATCCCATTATAATGGGTTGACTGTGTCCTTACTGCCTTCTGTCATTTCTTTGATTAGTGCCAGCGTTTGCGCCAGTGGCAGACCAACGACATTGGTATAGCTGCCATTAATACGACTGACCCATGCCGCACCCAGTCCTTGAATACCATACCCACCTGCTTTATCAGCAGGTTCGCCACTGTCCCAGTAATCGCTCATCATCTGTGTCGTCAGGGGTATAAAAGTCACTTCCGTACGTTCAGTGATTCGCTGCTGGTTAATAATTTGTAAGGAATGTGTAGGTTCTGATGGGCTTCGTTCTGCTATAGGCAATAGCTGTACTTGAGTCGCTTGGACTGCAGTCCATACTTCGTGGACGTTATCAGACATACGCTGCCACATACTATATGCGTGCTCGCGATCAATAGGCTTGACCAAGACTGTCTTACCGTCTGACAGTACACCGATGGTATCAGAAGTCAAAATAATAAACGGTGATGTAAGGCTATCGTGATTTGCTTGAGAGGTGTCGCTTAATTGTTGTATCGCGGCATCGGCTTTGGTTGCGACCATGCGTTCGATATAGTCTGTTGGCGACTCATTATCTAACGGCGTCTCATCAATATCCACGCTTAAGATAGTAAAGTCTAGTTGCGCTCTTTCTAGTAGCTCACGACGACGCGGAGAGCCAGATGCCAAAACGATATCCATCGATTTTCTCTTCATTTATCAATTTATGATGTGTATGGTCATACAGTATTGTGGGCTGAGTAATCCAAGCTGTTAAACAAAGTAATCTTGATAACTGATAATTTATTAACGCGAAAACTTGCGTAAAGTAAACAGCACGAGTGGCCAGCTAATGATACTCATAAACAGTGACAAAGCAGACTGAGCGACAAAGACGTTTTGAATAAACATCTGTAGTATCCATAGATTTAACTGAAAGACAATCAGCCCTAGACTAGCAATTAACCAAGCGCTAACGGTATTCAACTGTCTGACGTAGATACTGGTAATTTTGATAACCAGTGCAACAACAACAGCGGCGAACGCTTGCTGCCCTAAATGCGTATCCATCAATAAATCAGCAATCAGTCCAACTGTGAATGCGGTGAAAATACCCACATAGCGCGGCTGAAACAGCAACCAATAAATCAGCACCATGATCATTACCATGGGGCGAAGTGTGGCCATGCTTGGGCTTAACGGATAGACATTAAGTGATGATGCAGCGATGAAACTTAGAACAATCACAACTATCAATAGTACCGTGGCATTCTCAGAATCAGGATACGACATGGGTACTTACCTTAGCGAGTGTTTGATGGTTGCTGTGATATTGTTGATTGGATATTGGCAAGGTGAATACCCTAAATGGAAAGCTTTAAAACGTTAATAAACCAGCTCATTAGCCGTCAATACCATGGCTTACGTCGTTATCTACGGAGCCATAGCAGCAGCATTGTTCTCATTTAACAGCTTGTCTTGAAGTATTAAAACATAGGCATTGTCAATAAAGTTGGCTGCTGGAGTAACTTCGATCGTTCTAAAGTTGTCGGTTTGCTCATCTTTGACATGCGCGATACGCCCTACTCGATAGCCTGCCGGAATACGACCGCCGAGTCCTGACGACACTAGCTCATCACCTACTCGCACATCCGATGTTTTGAAGACGTAATTGAGACTCAATGAAGATGGGATACCTTGGCCTGTGACGATAGCACGCTGACCAGTACGCTTAACAGTAACCGCAACTGACTGCTGCTCATCTGTAATCAACAACAAACGGCTAGTATTGGGATAAACATTGATAATCTGTCCTAACACACCGTCTTCATCGATGACCGTTTGCCCAACTTGTACGCCATCTTGCTCACCTTTATTAAGCACGACAATCTGTCTGAGCAAATTGGTATCTGTACCGATGACTTGCGCCAAATTAAGATCGAACTGCTCAGGCTTGGTGGTAGATAAGATACCTTGCAGGCGTGCGTTCTGCGCCAAAATATAATCTTGCTGTTGTAGCTTGGCATGCGCGTGTATCAATTGCGACTTTAGCTGCATATTTTCGCGACGCAGTGCTTCTTTTGATTGCAGACTACCACCTGCCCAATGCTTGGCATAGCTTGGTAGTAAAGACAGCTCATAGATAGGTTGCATAGCGGCATGACTGGTGCTACGTACTGGCTTAAACCAATCAGAGTTTTTGCTATCAAACCACATCAAGATTAAGGCTGCTATCAATACGATAACAGTCTTACGAAGTGATAACGGCTGGCGCGCAAAAATACTTGGAGTCATAAGTCGTCTGATTTAAGGATTCTAAAATGAACAATAGCACTTATTTACAGCATGAGTGTTTATCGAGGATATTGGGTTCTAGCACAAATGAATGCAATTAAAGGTAGCACAATCGGCTACCTTTAATTTTATATATAGTCAATCTTCTATAGATTGGATACGGTGTCAGTCTCGCTCAGCCTACTACTTGTAGTACTTTCGCTCGGCTTCCTTGTATCCAAATTATATTGAACCGACTATATTTATAGTTTCATCATTCACATAAATCGTCATTATCATATATTGCCAAGCCTATAAGACAATTAAGGATAAAGATGAATTAAACAAAAATCATGTTTAAACTTTTGTTATTGATGAAATCAAGCGCGATACCACCACCACGGCTAACGCAGGTTAGTGGGTCTTCTGCTACCGTCACTGGCAAACCAGTCTCTTGTGAGATAAGTTTGTCTAAGTCACGTAATAGTGCGCCGCCACCTGTCAATACGATGCCACGCTCAGCGATATCTGATGACAACTCTGGCGGAGTCTGCTCAAGTGCTACTTTTACAGCGCTAACAATACCGCTCAATGGATCAGTCAATGCTTTTTGCACTTCTTCTGAATTAACAGTAAAGGTCTTTGGTACACCTTCTGCCATGCTACGACCACGAACTTCTACTTCTAGTTGGCTGTCTTCATTCAATGCAGAACCGACTTCTTTTTTGATGCGCTCAGCGGTCGTCTCACCGATGACACAGCCATGCGTACGGCGTACATGAGTGATGATCGCTTCATCAAACATATCGCCACCGATACGAATCGACTCAGCATATACGCAGCCAGATAGCGCGATAACAGCAATCTCAGTTGTACCACCACCGATATCCACAACCATAGAACCACTGGCTTCATGAACTGGCATACCAGCACCGATAGCCGCAGCCATCGGCTCTTCTAGCAATAGTACTTTGCTCGCACCTGCTGATGATACTGCCTCACGAATCGCCTTACGCTCAACTAGAGTAGACTTGCATGGTACACAAACCACAACGTTAGGCTGTGCCATAAAACGCTTGGCTTTTACTTTAGCGATGAAGTGCTTAAGCATTTTTTGCGTCACTTCAAAATCAGCAATCACACCGTCTTTTAACGGGCGAATCGCTGTAATGTTCGCAGGCGTACGACCTAGCATCTGCTTGGCATCGATACCAACAGCGGCGACGGTCGGGTTTTGAGTACGATTGCTTCGTAACGCGACCACCGTAGGCTCGTCAAGCACGACGCCTTTATTAGGAATAAAAATTAGGGTGTTCGCAGTACCGAGGTCGATAGCGATATTATTTGATAAAAATCCAAACAGGTTCATGACTAATATATCCAGCGTCTTACGAATGAGGCGAATGAGATTGACTGAGGTGTTACTCGTCAGTGTTGAGCAGGTCGTCGTTAAACATTACTTGTGGCAACAGTTAATCATCCCAACAAGTCAAAATCCAAACAATAATGATGAAATGAAAAAACTGAGCTAAATTATACCGATTTAGCTCAAAAAAAACATAGATATTTGCATCAGTAAGTAAGGATTTTTGTCTTAGACGCCAAAAGTTGTTACAAAGTTTGAAATAGTAGTGAATATCATTCAACTCAATGAAACATCATTTAATCTGATAACTAACAAGGCTCTACAGGCAGATGAATGTTTTGCTTAATAGCAGATGCATACTGTAACGTATTTTAGAAGCTAATTGGAGAGCAATTGAGGAACAAAGATGAATTAGAGGGTCAGTTTTGCAATTCTCTGTAAATCATTGTGTCTTAATTGGCATTATGGCTCGGCTAGCACCATATCTTATTTAATATTACGTCTTTATCAACTCAGCCTCTTGGTTGAGATTGTGCATCAATCAAGCGTCATGCTCTGTAAACTTGAGTCAGATGCTTTATAATAAGCCCACTTACTATTTATTTCTATTTTAGTTGTTTCTATTTTAGCGCTTACGTATTTTCGTTTTCGTAACCAACTACTTTAACAAAAACTGTCCTTAACTGGAGAAACTATGTCTCAGCAGCCAGCAACGTCTGACAGCAACGTCAGCCGTGAAGAAATCCTAGAAGTTGCCAACCTTGCCCGCTTAGGTGTTGATGAAAGTACAGCCGATAGCTATGCTGATGATATCAGTAAAGTATTAAAACTGATGAATACGCTATCTAACGTTGATACCACAGACATCAAGCCACTAGCCAATATTCATGAAGCTTGCCAAGAGTTACGTGCTGATGTGGCAAAACACGACATCAATCGTGAGCGTAATCAGTCAGTCGCACCTGCCGTAGAAGAAGGCTTATATCTAGTGCCTCAGGTAATTGAATAATAGTGGCTGAATAATACAATCACGCATTTGCCATTATCTCAATTTATTTTATGCTATTAACATTTTGACGGACGACACCTTATGTCTGAACTTCATTTATTAAGTACCGAGCAGCTCATTACTGGCTTGCAAAACAAACAATTTAGCAGCGCAGAATTAACTGAACACTACATCAAGCGTATCGATGCGCTAGACAGCAAGATTAACAGCTTTATCACTCATACTTCTGAGACAGCACGCGCACAAGCAAAAGCGGCAGACGAGATGCGCGCACAAGGCGATCAGCGTCCGCTACTTGGTGTACCGATGGCGCACAAAGACATCTTTTGTACTCAGGGCGTACTGACCACTTGTGGCTCAAAGATGCTACATAACTTTGTCTCACCATATAACGCGACTATCGTTTCTAACATCGACAAAGCTGGCATGATTAGCTTAGGTAAGCTCAATATGGATGAGTTTGCGATGGGCTCAGACAACAGTAGCTCTTACTACGGTACGGTACAGAACCCTTGGAACCTAGAGCGAGTCCCTGGTGGCTCGTCAGGTGGTAGTGCTGCTGCTGTTGCCGCTGGTTTTGTCCCTGTTGCTACCGGTAGTGATACAGGTGGCTCTATTCGCCAGCCTGCTTCATTCTGTGGTCTAACGGGTATCAAGCCTACTTATGGCCGTGTGTCACGCTTTGGTATGATTGCCTACGCCTCAAGTCTAGATCAAGCGGGTAGCATGGGACGCAGCGCTAAAGATTGCGCCTATCTGCTCCAGCCAATGATTGGTCATGATCCACGCGATGCAACTTCTATCAAATACGAGATGCCTGACTACGTACAAGACATCAATGATGCCCAAGCTGCTGCTGGTGATAAACCATTTGAAGGTCTTCGTATTGGTGTGGCCAAAGAATACTTCGGCACAGGGCTTGATAGCGAAGTTGAGCAAGCAGCACGTGCCGCGCTCAAGAAATACGAAGAGCTGGGTGCAACGATTGTAGAAGTGAACATCACTGATCCTGAGATCACGCTTGCCACTTACTATATGCTAGCGCCTGCTGAAGCATCATCGAACCTATCACGCTTCGATGGCGTACGTTTTGGCTATCGCTGTGAGAATCCAACTGACCTGATTGATCTATATACACGTTCACGCTCTGAAGGCTTTGGCCCTGAAGTACAGCGCCGTATCTTGACAGGAACTTATGCACTGTCAGCTGGCTATTTCGATGCTTACTATACAAAAGCACAGAAGATTCGCCGCTTAATCGTCAAAGACTTCGATGAAGCCTTTGCTAGCTGTGATGTGATTGCTAGCCCAACTGCACCGACTGCGGCTTATAAGCTCAGTGAAGACCTAGATCCTGCAACGATGTATTTAGGTGACGTTTATACCATCGCGGTCAACCTAGCGGGTCTACCTGCCCTCAGTCAGCCAGTTGGTTTGACGACTGAAGGCCTACCTATTGGCTTGCAATTAATCGGTAAGCACTGGCAAGAGAGCCAGCTGCTCACGACTGCGCATCTGTTCCAGCAGCATACTGATCATCACCTACAACACTCTACCATCGCAAAGGAGACGGTATAATGAGTACAGCTACTACTGATAACAATGCCGTGCGTAAAGAGCTATTTGTCGATGGCTATGAAGTGGTCATCGGTATCGAGATTCACTGCCAGCTAAATACGGAAAGTAAGATATTCTCAAGTGCGCCAACTGATTTCGGTCATGAGCCAAACAGCCAAGCTAGTATCGTCGATTTGGGTTTGCCTGGCGTATTACCAGTGCTAAATGCCGGCGTGGTCGATCGCGCGCTAAAATTCGGTATCGGTGTCAATGCTGAGCTGGGTCTGTTTAATACGTTTGACCGTAAAAACTACTTTTACCCTGACCTGCCTAAGGGCTATCAAATTACCCAAATGGCCAATCCTATCGTGGGTGAAGGCTATATCGATGTCGTGGTCAACGAAGGTGAAAAAAACGAATATCCCAAACGTATGGGTATCACTCGCGCACATCTAGAAGAAGATGCAGGTAAATCTGTCCATGACGCAGTCGATGGTATGACAGGTGTGGATTTGAACCGTGCAGGTACACCACTAATCGAAATCGTCTCTGAGCCAGATATGCGCTCTGCTCACGAAGCACTTGCCTACATCAAAGCCATCCATCAGCTAGTCACTTGGCTAGGTATCTCAGACGCAGTAATGGCCGAAGGCTCATTCCGTTGTGACTGCAACGTCTCTGTGCGCAAGCCAGGCGCTGATCTCGGTACGCGTACTGAGCTAAAAAACCTAAACTCGTTCCGCTTTATTGAGCGTGCTATCAATCGTGAAATCGAACGTCAAATCGATATCCTAGAAGATGGCGGCAAAGTCGTACAAGCAACGATGCTATATGATCCAGAGCGTGATGAAACGCGTACCATGCGTACCAAAGAAGACGCCAACGACTATCGCTACTTCCCTGATCCTGACCTGCTACCTGTCCGTATCGAGCAGCATACGGTTGATGCGATCAAAGCAGCAATGCCAGAGCTACCAGTGGCTCGTCGCGCACGCTTTGAAGAAGCGCTTGGTCTGTCAGAATACGATGCTCGTATCTTGACTGGTAGTCGTCAAATTGCTGATTACTTCGAAGACGTAGTGGCTGAAATCGGACAGCAAGATGCCAAAATGGCTGGCAACTGGGTCATGGGTGACTTGCTCGGTGCGCTGAACAAAGATGACACCGATATCATCGACTCCCCTATCAACGCCAAGCAATTGGCAGGTATGCTTAAGCGTATCAAAGATGACACGCTATCTGGCAAATTGGCCAAAAAAGTCTTTAGTGCCCTATATGAGCGCGAAGGCGGCGATGGCGATGATGCAGCAGATAAAATCATCAAAGACAAAGGCCTCAAGCAAGAAACCGATACTGGCGCTATCAAAGCGATGGTCGAAGAAGTCATCGCAAAAAATGAAGCGATGGTAGAAGAGTATCGCGGCGGTAAGGAAAAAGCTTTTAACGGTCTAGTCGGTCAGGTCATGAAAGCCAGTCGCGGTAGTGCTAACCCACAGCAAGTGAACCAAATTCTAAAAGAATTATTGGGTTAACATTGGCTGCTAAGCGATTATACTGACTATGCTAGGCAGAATAATATTGTAGATTTTGGCTGCTAGAAATAGCCCTTGCAATATACATAATTTTGCGTAAAATAGTCAGTCACTCGGGGCGTAGCGCAGTCTGGTAGCGCACTACACTGGGGGTGTAGTGGTCGCAGGTTCAAATCCTGCCGTTCCGACCAAACACAATATTAGGGCAGACCGTCATTGACCGTCTGCCCTTTTATTTGCAAGCCATTCAGCTGAATCAGCCTTTTTTAAAGGCATTTGTTATCCGTTATAGAACGTGGTAATCCGTCTAAAATGTTGGTATTATCGTTGGTATCATACGATACCATAATGGATAATACCAACATGAGTCTAAATAATACACAGATAAAAAATCTTAAGCCTACCCAAAAAGCGATAGACTCAAAACGACCTGATAAACATAGTGATGGTCAAGGGTTACAATTATGGGTGCGTTATACAGGCGTTAAGTCATGGATCAGCGCCTACCGCTGGCAAGGCAAACAGCAAACCCTTACTATCGGTACTTATCCAGTAATGAGCCTACAAAGTGCACGCCAGCGCAATCTTGAGATCAAAAGATTAATAGTTGATGGCATTAACCCAAAAGACGATAAGAAAAAAACACGAGCAGAAAATGACGGATCAAAGGCTTTCGATACGATAGCTCAGTGTTGGCATAATGACCGTAAAGCACATATAGCACCTACTACCCATAGCCGTGACTACTCACAATATCAGCGCGACATTAAGCCCGTCATTGGTCATATGAATATAAATGAGATAACTGCGCCTGATGTTTTGGCTATTGGTAAAGCTATCGAAGCTAGGGGCGCTAGTGATATGGCAAGACGCGCAATACGTCAAACAGGGCAAATCTTTAAACAAGCCATACGTGAGGGCTTAACCAACCTCAACCCAGCCGACGACCTAACTGAAGCACTAAAACCGCATAAGGTAAAGCACCATAGTCGCATCACCAGCCAGCAATTACCAAAGCTATTACAAGACATTAACGCCTATGATGGTGATGTACTGGTAAAGCTAGGCCTATGGTTTATGTGCTATACGTTTGTGAGAACGCAGGAATTACGCTTTATGGAATGGAGCGAAATAGACTATAAAGACAAGTTATGGCGCATACCTGCCGATAAAATGAAAATGGATAGACCGCATTTAGTGCCGCTTACACCGCAAACAATGGCGATCTTAGAGCAAATCAAGACGCTAGGCTTTTCGGACAAGTATGTCTTCTTTAATCCATCGACGCGTAAGCCATACAGTACCAATGCTTTTATTACTGCCCTATGGCGCATGGGCTATAAAGGCAGAATGACAGGGCACGGATTTCGCGGACTTGCCAGCACTACCTTACATGAACAAGAGTTTATGCACGAAGCTATAGAGCTACAGCTGGCACATGAAAAAGAAAACAAAATAAGCAAAGCCTACAATGGAGCTCAACACTTGCCTTATCGTACCGACATGATGCATCAATGGGCTAATTATATTGATGATGCGTTTGCTGGCAAGACTGAAGATAGGATAGATTGTTCAAAAGTGTAAGATGGTTGAGACATATGTGTTTAAGTAAATAAAAATATTGAGCCTTTCCTAAAAACTGTGTAACAGCTTATAATCTCCCAACAGGAGAATAAGCAATGACTACTCAATCTGACATTAAAAAACTGGCCGAGCAAATGGCCAGCAGCATGAGCAGCTTCGATGACATCAAAGACTTCCAAAAGCAACTCATGCAATCCTTTATAGATACCGCTCTCGAAGCTGAGATGGAAGATCATCTTGGCTATCCTAAGCATGAGAAAGCTGATAAACCCAATAAGCGCAATGGGCACACTAAAAAGACCGTCCGCAGTGACACAGGCGATCTTGAGATATCTACCCCAAGAGACCGCGATAGCAGCTTTGAGCCTGCATTAGTGCGTAAGCATCAAACCCGTATTAGTGGCCTTGATGATAAAATAATCATGTTTTATGCCAAGGGTCAAACCACCACTGAAATTGTTGAAACCATCAAAGACATCTACGACGTTGATATATCAAGCTCTCTTGTCTCAAGAGTCACTGTGTAGTGGCATAATAAACTTGGACAGCGCATAAGAGGTTTATACTAACCCAAAGAAGGAAAATAGTATGACCACCAAACGCAATCAATATACCCGAGAATTCAAATTAGAAGCCATCAGCTTAGTCGTTGATCATAAGCGTAAAATACCTGACGTGGCCGATTCTTTAGGAATAGGTAAATCCACTCTACAGAAATGGCTGAGTCAGTACCGTCAAGAAATGACTGGCCAAGCACCTAAAGTCGGCAACGCCTTAACGGATGAGCAGCGCGAGCTTCAAGAATTGCGCAAACAAGTTAAGCGGCTGACTATGGAGCGTAACATCTTAAAAAAGGCTTCCGCTCTGCTAGCCTTGGACAGCCTGAACGGCTATCGCTAATCAGTCAGCTTGCAGAGCAAGACAAGCATGTTAATAAAAGTCTTCTGTGCAAACTGTTTGGCGTGATAAAAAGCAGTTACTACTATGGCATGCAGCCCAAGCCCATCAGTCTTGAAACCGTCAAGCACAAGGCATTAATTCGTCAAATATTTAACGACTCAAAGCGCTCAGCAGGCGCTCGCAGCATTGCCGCCATAATAATGAATGAACACAACATCAAGCTATCACGCTATCACGCTATATGGTAGGTAAACTTATGGCGCAGATGAGGCTTAAAAGCTGTCAATTGAAGACGCACAAATACAAGCACGCTGACGAGGCGCATAAAACGCATGACAATATCCTAGCTCGCAACTTTAGCCCAACAGCGCCCAATCAAGTCTGGACGGGGGATGTGACTTACATTCGTATCAAGGGTGGCTGGTGCTACCTAGCCGTTGTTTTAGATTTATATGCTCGGCGTGTGGTGGGCTTTGCTGTATCAGATTCCCCTGATAGCGTGCTGACCGCTAAAGCCCTACAGATGGCGTATCACACTAGGCTCAAACCCAGTGGCGTGCTGTTTCATTCCGATCAGGGAACCCATTACACCAGTAAGACATTTGCTGAATCCGTTGCCAGTTGTGAGGGCATGACGCAAAGTATGAGCCGTTCAGGTGTCCTAAATTAGTTGACCACTACAATTGTGGGTGGCGGACAGCAAGATGGACTACGAGCTGGAACTCTGGCTACTCCTTTAATAGTCGGCTTTCAAAAAGCGGCTGAGATAATGTGCGAGAATAAAGAGGTAGAAGCTGAGTCGCTCAAGCAGCTACGCCAAATACTCCTCGAAAACTTAAGCAAGAAACTTGATGTTGAAGTTATTGGAGATGCTGAGAGCCGCCATCCAGGAAACTTGTATCTTGCAATATCAGGTGTAGATAGTGTTCAGTTATTGAACAACCTACAACCCCATCTTGCCTTTTCTCTTAGCTCAGCTTGTGATGGGCTGAATCGGGAATACCCTCCACTTTTAAAAGCAATAGGTATAAATAAAGAAAAAGCTGAAACGACATTACGAATTTGTGTGGGTCGTATGACTACTGAAGCAGAAATTACACAAGCAGCAAATATGATTGTTAGTACTGCGCATAAAGTAAATAAAATGACTTTATAATTAATGTTGGGGTTCTACCAGAATATGGGATGGGCTCCTCCTCTTAGTTAGTTAACCCCAGTTCGGGATAAGAGATCCATTAAGCTACTGATAGTATTGATACTTCCTATCACTCTTGAAGATCAGCTAACTCTTTGAAGGCAAGCTTCCCTATAAACAACTGTCATAAGCATGACTTTCTAAGCTCAGATATTGATTATGCAAATAATATCAATAACTTAAAAACTAGCTTATCCCGAATTCAGGTTAGTTACTAACACCATCAACAAATATCCTAAGTACTTGAGCACCCCCGATGATGCATAATAGTGATCAGTGGTAGCCAAGTTTTTGTCAGAGTGTTTACGTTTTTTCTGTACTACGCTTACCTCATAGCCATGAAAACTCTCACGAGAACCGACACGTATTGAGCTGCTCAAACTCAAGTATTTTTTAACATCACTTACAGCTTGCTCGCTATATGCCCTAACCTGCCAATGACTGGCATCAATAAGCTGACAACCTACTACCATAAAACTCTGTAGCATCTCCAGCTGGATCTCCTTAATACCAAAATGAATCGATGAGTTATTTAAGTTTTGTTTGTGTGCAAATATCTTAATAAACATTTTCAACTTCTCAGGATCCTTTATAGACATCTGATATGCTCTATCTAATGCTCTAATTATTACTTCCTGATTCTTACTACCTTTAGGCCTACCTAGTAATAGCCTGTCATCGTCGAACAGCTCACTAGCGCGCAGATATAAACATTTAGATTCATTTAGACTTACACCATGTCTAATAGCAGCTTCAGGCAACAGCTGAACTCGAGAGTTTTCTTTTAACTCTTGTAGCTCCTCTAGAAAACCTATTACGTCCGCATATTTAGGATGAATGAAAATTGAATTTATATTTGACTCATTAAATCCATTCAAGTTACCGTTTAACAGTTGCTGGCTAGCATTGATATTAGGTTCATCTGCATTCTTAAATAATGGTGTTTTATTAACAGCTGTTTTTTTAAGAAAATATTTTCTTATCTTATTTAACTTTACAGTCTTTGTCGTTGCATCATAAGCAGTTTTGTCTTGCCTATAAATGATTGAGTAATCTAACCCTGTTATTAGCTCTAAAACTGTTATAGGTAGCTCCAAGCAAGCATTACTCAGCCGCTCCCCTGCCAGCAGATGAGCAGTATGAATATAGTGCTCGAAGGTTGTGTCGCACGTTAAATGTCCTGAAAGGCTGGCCAACCCAAACCAAGAGCCCTGCTTTTTATGATAGCCCAGGATACCTTTTATGACTTTTTCGCACTGCTCATTATCATAATCAGTCATCACCTGTGCTAATGGTGAATTACTTAGTACTAATGCCAGCTGACTAATAGCAGTATGCCTAAAGCTGTGAAATGTGAAGTCATGCTCCCCTAGCAATTTATCCCAAATCAGCTTCATGAGATTTCTAAAGAATATACTAGGTAACGGCTGATCGCCTGAACCTTGAGAAAATAAGTAATGACGCTTCAGTCTTTTCTGCTGACGATATAACTGAGTAAATTGTTCTAGCTCGTCTTTTTTAAGCAGGCAGTTAATTGGTATAAGGCGGCTTGCACTGCTACTTTTCAATCTCCGATAGCGATTTGGTCTTAACCATATTTGCGGCTGCTCTATTCGCTGTCCATACTCATCAATATAGATATCAGCTATATCACGAACTTTAACACCGATAAGTTCTTTGATACGCATTCCTGTTCGATACGCAAGACTTAAGACTACTAAGCAAAGGTTTTTCTGTTCATCATCTAAATCCGAGGTGACCAAATACTCTTTCATCGCATGATAGATCCGAGGTGATATCATGTTCGCATTTACCACTTGGCGTTTATTACCCCACGGAAAATACACAAACGGCGCATTATAGTACGCTCTCTGATAATCATGGAAAGCTCGTAGTCTGCCGTAAGTAAATTTTTGAGTATCTTTGAGCTTATCCAGATATGAAACTTTGTTTTTCTTTACGTGCTCATTCTTTAAGCCATTGAGACTACCTTTACTTAACACATCGTCTGTACAGCCAACTAAGTCATCATCCGCATCTAGATTGTCTTCGCCAAAGCCTGAGTCTTTGTTCAAAATAGACTGCTTTCTTCCATCCTTAATCTTACTTTGAATGATCTCCTCATATACAGCTTCAAAGTCCTCACCAGACCATTCATCAAGATTCTCATCCATTGTTAGCATCAGCCAATCCCGACCAATACATCCCAGATATTTGCTGATGGTATTTAACCTGTTATTGCTATCATTCAATAAGCTCTTTACCCATCCTAAAAGACGCATGCCGTTGGGTTGGGTTGGGTTGGGTTAACTCCTGCTGTAACAGCTCTACTTGTATAATAGCGGATGCTTTACTGCCCTTAAGTGCGTCTTGAACCTCTTTAATAAGATTCTTACCAAAGCTTGGATAAACCCTACTATTGGTACTTTTTTTGTCTGATTCTGAATAACTTGCTACAAATAACTCTTCCCAAGTGAGCGGCTGTGGGTTTGATTTAATCACCTCTTGATTATAATTAATAAGCTTATTTGTGGTTAAGCCCGTCGTTTTAATCTTGCCCTGTCTAACAATAGCCAGTGCAGTGTCTATATCGCCTCCCTTCATCTGCCGCCAATGATAGTCAGCGTATTTTATTAACTGTGATAAATGCGGTTTACTTTTATCTTTATTTTGTAGTTTTAGCTTCTTACAAATATCACTGATAATGGTTTCAAACGACTTCACATCTTCTTTTTTTAACTTTTTATCTTTTAGTGCGTATAAAAAGCAAAGTGTCATATCATCAGGTATGTACTCTATATAGCGCTGTAAGCTTGTAGCAGATACATCCTCTGAGGTATGACTTTGCGTATAAGAACAACCGTAATTGTCATCATCAATACTGAGCAAGATTAGCGCCAAACTCTTGCTGCTGACACCTGAACCTGGTAATTCATCAGTTGCTGGTAGCTGCAATTGATATATGTCACGTTCGCCTAGGAGCCATTGATACAGTGCTTTTAACACATCTATGTCATTCAATCCCCCATACATCACACTACAGTAGAGCACTGACTCAATCAAATCATTGTTTGAGAACCTTCTTTTCCGTTGCCATATCTCAATCATTTGCTGGCTAGCAAGGCTTACTTGAGCACCATTTACCATCCAATCATAGGATATTGTTAAATGATCACGCTCTGCTATGACTGGCACAACTGGTTCATCTAGATTCAGTTCATGAGCTTTGTTGTAACTTCGTATGTATTCTAAAAAACCTTGCCTGGCTAAGTAATAGGTATGCGCAGTATCAAAATGCATCTCAAGCACGCTATCAATAGCTTGATAATATTCAGTTAAGTCTGTTCCTGTGGGTATGTGATTGTCATCAACATAAGACGCTATCAAAACTTTCGCCTCATTTTTGATACTCTCATGACTTTTACTTTTATTTGCTTCTCTTAACTGATGAGCAACGGCGTTATCCATATATACTCACCTCAACTTGTCGTAGGTTAAGCTCAACTGCAACTTTTTTATCTAAGTCAGCGGATAACGCTTTTAGCTCATTAATGGATAATGACGACATGGGATGCATAGTCTCCTGATCTGAATGTTCATGACCATATAAGGCGCAGATCAAATGCTCAGGAGACCTATTCGTGAGTAGTGCACGTAATTGATGTCTTAGCCAATTATCTTGATGACTAAAAAAATGTTTTATCTGATAGCGAATTTTACTAGGCGTGATACCGGTAAAGCCTTTGGGATTTTGGCTAAATAGCTGAATAAGTGGCTGACTAGAGTTCAAAATTTTATTTATAGGAAATTGATCATTGGGATATATAGAATTATGCATGACCGCAAATTGTTTGATATATTCAATATAATTCTGAATCGCTGTGATTAAGAAATCACTAAGAGGAATAAGTCTTCCCTGCCCTTGTCCCTGACGCTCTTCTTTATCCGACACCCATAATAGCTTTTGCCTAAAATCAAATTGATTTAAAAGCCCAGGCGCATGCTTTACAGGTCTAATCCCAGTCTGAATAAATATGATATGCCATAGCCAGACACCATAAGCATTAAACTGCTCAACATAACGGTCCTTCCTTATGCTTACGTTCCGCTTTAATCGACCGTTATAACTCTCAGCTGCCTCAGCAAGTTCATCAAAGAACTTTTGACAGATATCAGTATTTAAGGCCATGTCACTACCGACATATTTTTTATACCGATTACTTTTCGTGCTAGACATACTAAGCTGTCGCAGCTCACCTTGGCTGTCCGCAGTACAGTATTCGGTCAATAGCTGTATAGCGCTGTAGTAGGTCTTCTCTAAGCTTATCGTCTCAATACTGGTGTAATACAAGGGCGAGCTGTGCTTCACATCAACCCCAGTAATCATGTCGGCATGTAATGGCTCTTGCAGCTCATTCTTTATAACTATATATAAACAAGCGTCAATATGCTGATTAGATAACACTGGTAGCTCTAGTTGCGTTTTTAAGCTTGCTAGCACTTCAGAGACCTCATCACTATCCACCAAAAACTTATTTGCAATAACTGCTTGCAGCCTAGCAGGCAGAGGTAATTTAAATTCATCATCATGGCTTTGACGATGTGGCAATAAGTGGCTTCTACGATTTGAAGTTACGTTAATAGTATTACTCATAGCATAACTATCAGCAGCCGAACCGCTCTCATGACTCAACCACTTGCGCTGACTTTTATCCAGTTCTAACTCATAAATCACGTCTTGGACCTTCCGACCACTTAGCATTGATAGTAATATAACGGCATAAACCCGACGCTGTTTATAGCTGACAACGCCAAAAAGCTGCCACACCCGAGCGAATAGCATTTGATAGCTTAATAGGTTTAGTTGACGTAGGTTGGTAGGAAAATAAAACTGGTTACGGCGGGCATGTCGATATTTATTTTTTAGCTTCCATTGCTGTAATTCTGAGGATTTAACGGTTGTCCTGGAAGGCTTAAAATCATTATCTAAGAGCGCAGGCGGGTCATCATCAGCAATATTCTCAGCGTCCGATACGTTATCATTTTTATGGGGTCTACCAAATATTGTGACTCGTATTGGCTCATCAGCACTATTAAGGTATCGCTTATTAGTGTGTTCTTTACTAAGCTCATTGTTTTGTGAGCTGGTATAGGTTTTACCTACAAACGCTTTGTTCTCTGCAACTACTTCATAGGCAAGTCTTATTTGACCAATTTTACCAGCCAACTTTTGATTAACCACTTTGCCTGACTCTTCATCACTTCTTATCTTAGCTTCATATACGCGTAATGCTGCTAGTGCCTTCGTCAGTGAAACATGTTGAGCATGGATATCAATCAGTTTTTTAACAATCTCAGCTTGTGGGTTATTGTCCTTCAACCCCATCCTTAGACGCACACTTAGCTGACTGACTTTTGCAGAGTGTTCATCCTTACGTATAGCAATCATAATAATTATTTGCAGATATGCACTCATAAACTGCCATGCTTCATTATCAGGATGTACTTGACCATACCTCTGGTAAAACAAGACCAGCATATAAGTGACTGCCCAATCTTCAATCTTCCTCTCTTTGACGACTTCCCTGGCAATAGCTTCACATTCAGACGATGCAAGTACTGGCATATCTATGTTGGTCTGCTCACCACTATGTAAGCAAAAGCCTGAATTAATATAAATGATGTTAATAATCAGGGTTTGTAGTTTTATATAGTACGGTGAATCAAGTGGCACTAAATGATCTAAAACCTTTTGTAATTCGCTGTTATCAAACTGCTTTATATTCATTAGGGTGCACCACTCAACCAGCTCATACTTTGAGGAATACCTAGAACTCGATCTTCTAGTGCAAACTTACATTGGCGATATTCATAACTACTCTGGCTAATACCTGCAAAATGGCAATACTCCTTCACGGTCAGTTGCTTAATTCCCATTAGCTGACATATAACACTTTGAGGTGCAGTGCATTTAAGTGCTTTAAACAAATCAGGATGGTGAATACCTTTCAAGGATATCAAGTCTATAACATCCCTCCATGCGAGCTGCTGAACATCTTTAATACTTTCAGGGATTATTAAACATGGGTAATCACTATCATTCTCTAACCTTAAGACCTGATCGACTCTTTGAAAATCATTAAAGAAATAGAAAGCACCGTCTCCTCCATCAACCAAGCGAAGTGGTGGACGGTAGAAGTTATCCAAAAACTTCATATTGATATAAGTCGTTTTAGGTCTCAATCTCTGCCAAACACATAAAGCGGCTTTAGCATACGGATGTACATACAAATTATCCTTACTAGGATTGGCAAGTTTTTGCCCAACCTTAAGTTTATTATTTTTCATTACATATACAATAATAGTGAATACAATTCATGTTATCCAATAATCACTTAGGTGTCAAACGCTTTAGTATTGTGGAGCTTAATATCATAAAATAATCGTTATTATTAAATAGTTAGTATTATTTTAGACATAAAAAAACCTCTTAACACTATAGAATATATAGCTTCAAGAGGTTATTTCTTTTTCTAATTTTATTAGGTGAAAAGGTCAGAGTTGGGGTTTGTAAACTAAGTAAAAAAGTACAGCGAAGGCTGTTAGAGTTTTTTACGGCTGAAGTGACTGCTAGAACAGCCGCGG
>NZ_JADQAM010000043.1:0-87529 GCF_022129405.1 Psychrobacter sp. Ps2
CCGATTGTACCGACGTTGACGTGTGGCTTGTTACGTTCAAACTTGGCCTTTGCCATGGGTATTTCCTCTTTTTTTGGTGAATGATCAATAAAAAGCTGTTTAATGGCTCATAATAGAATTAAATCATCATAAACCTAGCTATCAACCGCACGAACCACTGCTTAAACAATGCTCCGAACTAATTCTTGTATCCGTTATTATACGCTGACTTGTCTTAAATAGTCATACATCTCTCAATCGAAATCAACTTCTCTCTAACTAGTAGATATAAAGCTCGATTGATTATAACCTTTCTTATAACCGTATAATTATCTTGATATGCAAGGTCGCGATATTAGCTGACCGACATCATCAAACAATCCGTAAAATCCGTTAACATATGGAACAGCAATCCAATTCCAATGATATTAAGAGGCTTACGAAGAAAGAGTAAAGCAAAATACACTAGCATCGCATAATAAGTATGTAACGGATGAAAATTAATGCTACATCTATTTGCCTGAAATATTGGGTTTGCTACCAGATGGTCTATATCAACCAGCATGGTCGCAAGCAAAATCAGATATGCTTTTTTCCACTCTTTTCTAAAAAACGCAATCGCAATAAAAAGAGGAAAACCAAAGTGCAAAAAATAATGTATTAATGTCTGCATACTGACCTATTAGTTTTAGTCTTCTCTATATAAGACCATCAAAACCAATATTTATTAATATACTGACAGCACTAAAAGGCAACACCTCAGTGTCACCTTTGAATCATTGTCTACCGCACTACTGTTATATATTTCAATATTCTATAATTTCGATATCGACGCAAAGTTATATAAATAGCAAAACAAGCATAAAAGGTATAAACAATAAATGGAGCTCATATCGAGAATTGAACTCGAGACCTCTCCCTTACCAAGGGAGTGCTCTACCGCTGAGCTATATGAGCGTATATTGAAACCTTTGAGTTGCACTAAAAAAAATATCACGATGCAGCAATAATTACTGACTCTCGTGATGATTTATTGTTATGCTTTGCGATGGTGTATATATGGAGCGGGTGGCGGGAATCGAACCCGCGTCATTAGCTTGGAAGGCTAAGGTGTTACCATTATACCACACCCGCATTTACTCTTATTCAGGATAACTCTAATCGAGAGTTATGAGATATAGAGAGTATGCTTGGCGCTATGACAAACTTTAGAAAATATGGTGGTGGGGGAAGGATTCGAACCTTCGAAGCTTTCGCGACAGATTTACAGTCTGTTGGGTTTGACCGCTCCCCAACCCCACCTTAGGTTGCTTTGAACAAAAATGACTTACATTTAAGACAAATTCATAAAAAGCTACTTTAAGAGAGATGGTGCCGACTGCCGGGATCGAACTGGCGACCTACTGATTACAAGTCAGTTGCTCTACCAACTGAGCTAAGTCGGCTTGTTCTC
The DNA here is from genome assembly GCF_022129405.1 of Psychrobacter sp. Ps2. NCBI lineage: Bacteria > Pseudomonadati > Pseudomonadota > Gammaproteobacteria > Moraxellales > Moraxellaceae > Psychrobacter > Psychrobacter sp. Ps2. The sequence continues at coordinate 1,433 of NZ_JADQAM010000043.1, forward strand.
TTAAAGTGGTGGCTATTCTATCAAATTTTTTGAGATGCGCAAGTACTTTTTCATCTTTTTTTAAATTAATTTGATATAAATATTTAAGTCACTGATTAAGCTAGTTTTTTTATAAATAAAAATATGGCAATAAATTGGCTTTTTACTTGCAGCCTTTATTTTTGCCACATCACTGGCTATTTAATTAGCGAATACGCAAGCCATTACAGGCCATTTCTACCGCTTTTATTAGGGCCAATGCTTTTTTATTGGTTTCATCCCATTCTTTTTCTGGTACAGAATCAGCAACAACCCCTGCTCCGGCTTGAATATGTATCTCACCACGGCGCATCACCGCAGTACGGATAGCAATGGCCGTGTCCATATTACCATTCCAACCTAAATAACCAACTGAACCACCAAATACTGTTCGACGTACTGGTTCTATCTCATCGATGATTTGCATGGCGCGGATTTTGGGTGCACCCGATAGCGTACCAGCTGGGAAAGTGGCACAAAATACATCTAGTGCATCTTTGTCAGCTCGTATCGTACCCTCAACGTTAGATGCGATATGCATCACTTGTGAGTAGCGCTCTATAAACATCTTTTCTGTGACTTTGACACTGCCATACTCGCAAACGCGGCCAATATCATTGCGACCCAAATCAATGAGCATCAAATGCTCGGCCGTTTCCTTCTCATCATTTAACAGATCTTGCTCAAGCGCTAGGTCTTCAGCCTCATCTCGGCCACGTTGCCGTGTCCCTGCCAGCGGCCTTACCGTCACTTTGCCATTTTCGATACGGGATAGGATTTCAGGAGAAGCACCGATAATATCAAAGCGTTTGTGATCGTCGAGTGTATAACCATGCACCAAAAACAGATATGGTGATGGATTTAGGTAGCGAAGCGCACGATAGACGGCTAGAGAGTCACCTGTATAGTCCGCGGTCAAGCGCTGCGCTGGTACTACCTGCATGACGTCACCTGCGGCAATGTAATCTTTTATTTTATTGACATCGCTACAGTATTTTTCGGCACCTGTTTGCGATATAAATTTAGGCGTAGGCTTTACAGGTGCGCGCAAGTTAGACGGTTCTGCTAGCTTTTCCTCGATTTGTTCTAGCTCACGGATAGCTGAACTATAGCCATCTTCAGACTGACAATCAGCATAAACGATGATTGATAGCGTATTCTCTAAATTATCAAATACAATCACGCTCATCGAAAGCATCAGCCACATATCTGGCATCGACATTGGATTGGGCGCATCAGATAAGCCGACACTTTGCTCAATAATACGTACCATATCGTAGCCAAAGTAACCGACTAGACCGCCGCTAAAGCTCGGCATCGTCGGCACATCTTCAGCGGTTGGCATATGATATTGCGCCATCAGCTCACGCAGGTAATCAAAGGGATTCTCTACTGACTCTGTATCGATATGCTCGTTTCGTTTGGTCGTCATATTGCCATCAGCGTACTGCAAAATCAGATCACTACCCAATCCAATCATGGAGTATCGTGCCCAGCGCTCACCGCCTACCACAGACTCAAACAGATAGGCAGAGCCATTTAGGTCACGCACTTTTGAGAATACAGATACGGGAGTCTGCGCATCCATCAGACGCTTTTTTACTAGCGGTGCGTGACTAAAGCCTCTATCTCTAAAAGCTTGGTATTCTTCAAAAGTCATCATAATAGCGCTCTCTTAGCACCTTATAGGCAATAACAAAACTATAAGCTGCTCTATAAAATATAGCGCCAATATTCGCTAAAATATCGACGCTATAATGAGTCATTTGTTTAAAAAACGGTAAGCACAATAAGGCTCTCTATCAAAAATTACGACAAAGACCGAGTGTAAAATTGAATTATGCACCGCCCATATTAAACAACCATAAGGCCAAACCGATAATTAGAATGGTCACAAATACCCATATAAACCAGCCGCCGCTCGCTTTTTTCTCTACATGACCTGCATGTGCAGGGTTGCTGATTTCTTGATCCATCGCATTGTTGCCTTCGGTACCAAGATCGCGCGGCTGCCCTAAATTAGCCGTGCCTGAAAACTGTGCACTAGCTGCTTGTTTGGCTTTTAAAACTTCAGGGTCAGCTTCTTCTTGTAACTCTGTTTTTGTCGTTTTGTCGTGTTCGTCTTGGACTGCTGGCTCTTCATGCATTACTGGCTCTTCATGCACTGCTGGCTGCTCTTCATGCACTGCTGGCTGCTCTTCTACCACTGGCGCGCTATCAGTAGATGCTGTCTTTGGTGGCTCTGTAGTCGTCACAGCCTCTGTTTGGGTTGCTGTTGGTACAGATGCGTCAGCTACTACTTCTGTAGCAACTGGCGTGTCTTCTACTGGCGTAGGCGATGCTGCATCCGCGTCAGACAGTACTTCATCAATCCCTGTTTTTTTGACAACTGGCTCTGTAGCAACGGCTTCTTCAGTAGCTAGCTCTTCAACAGCTGGTTCTTCAACAGCCGGTTCAACGGTTTCGTGCGTAGGGGTTACTGATTCTTCGGTCATATCTGAGCCGGCATCTACAGATAAAGATTCTACAGGTACAGTATCATCTGTAGCAGGCAACATTTCTTCGATGCCAGTCTCTTTGATCACTGGCTCATTAACTGTTTGCTCTATGATCGGCTCTTCCTCAAGAACGCTTTCCTCAATTATCTGATCTTCAGTCACAGGCTCACTAGCAGTAGTTTCCAGCACGGCAGCTGTGTCAGCATTTTCATGTGCATCTGCTACTAACTCCTCTGTGGTCACTGACGCAGCAGATGCCTGTACTTGAAAGCTAAAACTTGCAAAGCCAAGCGTATCGTCTGCTTTTAGATGACTAGATTCATTACCTGCAATACGTTGCTCATTGATAAACGTGCCATTAGAAGAATCTAAGTCTTTTACGTACAGCTGACCATCTAGCACACTGAGCACTGCATGGTTGCGAGAAACCTGCTTGCTACCTAGCACTACGTCGTTGTCACTACCACGACCTATAGATGAGCTATCACTAACCGTCAGTGTCAGGTCACCTAATGCTTCCGTCAATGCATTCAGCTGCCAAGTTGTACTTGCTGCCGTATTCATACTATCTGTCTCGTTTGTCATGTTATAACTCCTTATTTTTCTATTGAATATCCAATGATGCTAAAAATAATAACTCTAAAATATTACTGCCAATTTATGATAAGTATTGTCGCTATTTTTTTAATAATATTTGCCTAGCACGGTTTATTAAGTACTTTCCTCAAACACCATACAGCATTTACTTTGGTATAAAGCGAGGTTTTATAACTTTATCAAGCTTGCTATACGGTATATTAAGGACAGGCATACCGTAAGCGTATGGACCGATAGAATAATGCTGGTAACGAATGCTAACGCCTGTATCAGTCAAGGTCACATTATCGCTTAACGTAAATGGCCAGTTTTTCTCATAACTGCTCACGTCTTCGGCAACCGTTTTAACCCATCCTTTATACGCATCATAGGCAAGCGCCTCAAAACGAGGTTTTTTACCTGAGATAAGCATATCGTCAAGCGTGACTTGCTTTTTGGTACTTGGGTCAAACACTAGGTACTCGCTATAAGGCATGCCGTGTGCACCGCCCGTATAGACATAGGAACTAATCTCAAACAGTTCAAACTCATCGACATGACCTAGATAATTGGGCGTTACCATCAGATTATAACCCCACGACACATCATCAGGCATATCTCGGAATTGCGAGCTCACAAAGCTATCAAGAGCATCCGTAATTTCTTTTTCGCTGCTTTCACCCTTGATAGGTGCTGACTCTGTCATCTGACTATTGACGACTAAGTTATCGATACGGGCATTGGCAATCTCATCTATCCAGTTTTGACTACTTTTGAGATATTTAACTTCAATCTCTGGACAGTTATCACGCTTGTCACATGTCTCTTGTATATTACTGGGTAGTTGATACGGTAGATATTCAGTGCTACTAAGAAAGCTTCCTGCATTTACCGACATACTAACGGCACTTAATAATAGGCTGCCAGTCAACATAGCAATTGAACGTCTCTGGCTTACCTTTATCGAAAATAGATCAGCCGATATAGATTTATCATCAGTTTGAGTCGTAGTGTGCATATGTCCTCTTTTATAAATATAAAATGTTGTTTATCATTCTACCGTAACAATTGCACTGTATTGTAGGAACACTGTTTGTGTTTTTAAGGTTCTGTTGACAATTAAATGCTTATCTCCTCGCATTTATCACATAAATAACAGACAATAAAAAAGACACGGCTAGCGTGTCTTAATAGATAAACAATACAGCGATGTGGCTGATTTTAATGCTCACGCGTACTGCTAAAAGTCACTTCTGGATAACGATCTTGCATCAACTGTAAGTTAACACGTGATGGTGCAAGGTACGTTAAATAACCACCACCATCTATTGATAATTGGTCATGAGCTTTCTTCTTGAACTTCGCCAATGCTACTTCATCATCGCAATGAATCCAGCGTACCGTAGCTATCGATACTGGCTCAAAGGTACATTGAACCTTGTACTCTTCTTTGAGACGATGCGCGACCACCTCAAACTGTAGGACACCGACCGCACCCAAAACCAAATCATTATTAATCTGCGGCATAAAGACCTGCGTTGCGCCCTCTTCACTTAATTGTTGAAGACCTTTTTGCAGAGCTTTTGATTTAAGCGGATCTTTTAGTACCACACGGCGGAACAATTCAGGAGCAAAATGCGGAATACCGGTAAAGCTTAACTCTTCGCCTTCAGTGAAGCTGTCACCGATGGAGATGGTGCCATGGTTATGCAAACCAATGATATCACCCGGATAGGCTTCTTCTAGCGCCTCGCGGTCACCTGCTAAAAAGGTCAGCGCATCAGCAATACGTACGTCTTTCCCCAGACGCACATGTTTCATTTTCATGCCCTTCTCGTACTTACCAGAGCACACTCGCAAGAACGCAATACGGTCACGGTGACGCGGATCCATATTGGCCTGAATCTTAAAGACGAAGCCTGTAAAATCTGTCTCGGTGGCTGATACTTCACGCTCAGTCGTTGGATGAGCTTTTGGCGGCGGTGCATACTTGACTAAGGTATCAAGTACCATGTTTACCCCAAAGTTACCCAATGCCGTACCAAACAATACTGGCGTCATCTCGCCAGCCAAAAATGCGTCAACACTGAACTCTTCTAACGCCATCTGTACCAGCTCAAGCGACTCTTCAAAAGCGTCAAACATCAACTGTCCTAGACGCTCACGGATATCTGGATAATCGTAGCCTTCTCGGGTCTCAGAGACCGTCATCTTGCCGCCATTACCTTTTTCATAAAAGTAAGTTTTATTTTCAGTCAGATGATAGACACCGATGAAGTCTTGACCCATACCGATAGGCCAAGTCACTGGGATACATTTGATTTTTAGAACGGCTTCGATTTCGCTAAGCAATTCAAGCGGCTCACGAATCTGACGATCTAGCTTGTTGACGAATGAGATGATAGGTGTATCGCGCATACGACACACTTCCATCAGCTTGATGGTTCGTTCTTCGACACCTTTTGCGCCATCGACCATCATCAGCGCACTATCCACTGCGGTCAAAGTGCGGTAGGTATCTTCACTAAAGTCGGCGTGACCTGGGGTATCTAGTAGGTTGACCATATGGTCTTTATACGGAAACTGCATGACAGACGTCGTAATCGAGATACCACGCTCTTGTTCCATGCTCATCCAATCTGAGGTTGCATGACGATCTGTCTTACGGCCTTTTACTTCGCCCACTACCTGAATCGCTTGACCCCACAACAGGAGTTTTTCGGTCATGGTGGTCTTACCAGCATCGGGATGCGAGATAATGGCAAAGGTGCGGCGCTTAGCAACTTCTTTGTTTAATTTCTTTGGATCTACGCTCATAATTTTCAGCTTCAACAGTTATGTGATTTAGAAGTGACTCTAAATAAATAAAATAAATAATGGGCGTATTGTAGCGGATTTAGCATCAGGGTGCAGAATTAGCGTATAAAAAAACACGCTCCGTTATTTCAACGAAGCGTGTTTTTGGGCTTTTAAATTGCGATTATCCTGCTTAATTAGCGCGACTAATAACCATCACTCCATCTCAATAGTAGCGTTCTATTTGCTCAGCCAAGAAATCGCCAGCTACTTCATTGACGATTATACAATCAACTACGTCAAAACGACTGTCTGTGTTCGGGTCAGTGCTACCTTTGGCGACATAGTTTGCCTCATAGACGTCTTTTCCATACTCAACACCGCTATATTCATAAGCAGGCTGATCATCGTATTCGAAAAACATGACTTGCGCGGCTTGTTGCTGATTGCCTACGCCCACTCCGAACTGAGAAGTTCTATGATCTCTATCAGCACTAAAGCGGGTTTTGGCCACTTCAATCCACCTCTCTATGGAGGCGTATCCAGTCTTGTTTTTATCATTAAAAGCCAAAAACGAACGCTCACTGGTTACCACAGGGATATAACAAACTGACCCTTCAGGAAAAGCAACATTGGTCGGAATTTCAGAATAATTATTTAAGTCGGTAATAATACCGTATCTATTGTTCACGTTTGTACTAGCAACATAGCTGTTCGCATGCAAACCCGATAAGTTGAGCGTCTTATAAATGGTTTTGTATTCTAGCTGGTTATTGGTGTTTTTTTCATAGATGGGGCGTTTGACCGTCCGATTATTAACCTCGATGTCTTTATTTTCAAGTCGACCCTCGAAATCATCTGCCAGTACGGTTCTGTCTAAATCATTCAGGCTTTGATTGCTATAACTGTTGATGAGATTGGTTGTTTTGATCTCGCGCGCACCAGTACGATACGTCTCGTCAATTCGCGCAATTGCCGTAGCATTGGCTTTGCTATCATAACTATTAGCAAAGCTTGTCAATGTAATCTTGCTACTAGCCGTCCCATAAGCGCCGTCTTCTTCTTCGCACCCTATCAAAGCGAGCGTCGTCAAAAAGCAAACACTAGGTATCGCAATCCATCTATTCATCAAACAATGTCCTTATGATTCAGATTTCTATTATCTGTACTGATAACGTATATATGGCTCATTACCGCTATTGTACCTCTTTGACAACTGTACGATAAGATTGTAAATCTAAAAACGAATAAAACTGAGCCCGAAATCTCATTTACAAACTAGCAGTATATATTTACTCTCTATGCACTGAGCTGCGTGAGCGATTTGTTATGCTAGGTTTCATATTAAGATTTACCACTTAAATATAAACATAAAAACTCACAACAAAGGATGTGTCATGAAATCTTTATACTCTACCAAATCTACTGTTACTGGCGGCCGCATGGGTACAGCAACCTTAAGCGATAGTGACCTTGAAATCAATATGGTACCACCAGGCGGTAATGAAAAAGGTAATAACCCTGAGCAATTACTGGCGATGGGTTATGGCGCTTGTTTTGATGGCGCTTTAGGCGTGGTCAAAAAAATGGAAAGCGCAACATTTGGCTCAACTGTTGAGACCTCTGTAGACCTGTTACAAGGTGATAATCATGAATATAAGCTTGCCGTAAAAATTCACGTCATCGCTGATAATACAGACCTATCTGCTGACGAGATTCAAAAATTGGTCGAAAAAGCGCATGAAGTATGCCCATATTCGAAAGCAACCAGCGGTAACATCGATGTCGAAGTCTCATCAGAAGTAAAATAATGCATTCAAAGATTTCTTATCAACTATTTAATAACAAATAGTTGATAGTCATCAGACATTAAAAGAACTCAGTTTATCTGGGTTCTTTTTTTGTTTTTACCAATTCATTTGTCTCGGAAATAGAATATCGAAAACTCAGTGTAGATTTCAATAAAAAAGAACACGATAGAACATCTCGTAACGGTTAAGCAGTTCGGCACACGATGATTTTATCGTTATAATAAGCGTATATATTTTTATCTAATAGCTGATAAGTGACTTTTATGACTGATGACATAGCTGACAATACCACCGATAACGACCACAACTCTCACCAAGCGCTTGACCCCAAAGCACTACCGAACTTCGATACCATGCCTAATGTGGCGCTGATGGATACCAGTCATGTAGACAAAGATCAGCCGCCTTTTATTTTAGTTGATGGCTCCTATTATCTGTTCCGCACTTATCACGCCTTGCCAAAAACCATGCAAAACTCGCAGGGTCTAATCACCAATGCGATACGCGGTACACTCAACGCACTACTAAAGCTGATGCGTCGCTATCATCCTACTCACATGGCTGTTTGCTTCGATACCAAATCACCGACTTTTCGCCATCATATGTCTGCTGATTACAAGGCCGCTCGTCCACCCATCGATGTCGAGCTAGTAGAGCAAATTCCTTATATTCATCGTTTGGTCACTGCATTAGGTATTCCGCTGTTACGTATCGAAGGTGCAGAGGCCGATGATATCATCGGTACACTTGCCCATCGCGCTGTCGAGCAAGGTCATCATGTGGTCATCTCAACGGGTGATAAAGACATGATGCAGCTGGTCAACGACTGCGTAATATTGGAAGACAGCTTTACGGGTAAAGTCACGGATACGCCAGCGGTAATCGATAAATTTGGCATTAACCCAAATCAAATGATCGATTTCTTAACGCTAATGGGCGATGCCTCTGACGGCATCAAAGGCGTACCTGGTATCGGTAAAAAGACCGCTAAAGACCTGCTCGTTGAGTATGGTGATATCGAAAACATGCTCAAGCACATTGGCTTTATCAAAGGTCGCGGGGCGAAAGGTCTGATCGAACACGCCGACGATATTCCTTTTAACAGAAAGCTTGCTACCATCGTCACCAACTTAGCCATCGGTCAAAATTGGAATGATCTAAAAATCAATACCGACCCTTGTGCGCATATAGACGAATTGCGCGACTTATATAATGAGCTTGAGTTTAGAAATGAGCTGGCATCGCTTGATCATCCAAATCATCCTGCCAATGGCTCTAAAAGTGTTGCTGATAGCCAAGCCGATACTGAGTCACAGGCACAGGTGGCAAAATCGCTCCAATCAACCAAGAGCGACAACATCAAAGACAGCACTAACCATGATAAAGCGTGGCACACTGTACTCGATGAGCCAGCGTTTGATAGCTTGGTCGAATTGTTAGAAGCTGCTCCGCATTTTGTCATTGATACCGAAACCACTAGCGTTCATTGGCGCGATGCACAAATTGTCGGTTTATCTTTCGCATTGCAAGCACACGAAGCCTATTACATTCCGCTTACGCATAGCCTAGAAGGTGATGAGCTAATAGCCAAGCAGCTTGATCGCGATACAGTATTAGCTCGCTTAAAACCTGTCTTAGAAAATCCAAATATCGGTAAAATCGGTCAGCATCTAAAGTATGATGCGCACATCCTCGCTCACTATGATATTGATCTAGTTGGCGCCATACATGAGCAGCCAAATAACTGGGCAATGGACACCATGCTTGCCAGCTATGTCATCAATGCGGCAGCTACTCGCCACGGTATGGATGATTTGGCACGTCATTATCTACAAACGCAAACCATCAGCTTTGAAGATGTGGCAGGTAAAGGCGCTAAGCAAGTTACCTTTGACCAAGTGGCCATCGATATCGCGAGCGACTATGCGTGTGAAGATGCCGACATCACCTATCAGTTATTTGACGTGTTCAGCGTTGAGCTGGCTAACGATGCCAATAATGCCAAACTGTTACACGAGCTAGAGATTCCAACAGCAGAGATACTTTGCCAAATGGAAGCGCATGGTATTTTGATTAAACGTTCATTCTTAAACGAGCTATCAAAACGCTTCGACGAAGAAATCATCGCCCTAGAGAAGCGCGCCTATGAAGTGGCAGGTGAAGAGTTTAACTTAGGCTCTCCTAAGCAGCTCGGTGAGATGCTGTTTGAAAAGCTGGGCGTGCCGGGCGGCAAAAAAACCAAGTCTGGTCAATACTCGACTGGTGAGGCGGTACTATCAAAAATCGATCATCCATTGGTCGATATTACGCTAGAGTATCGTGGATTATCTAAGCTCAAAAGTACTTATACCGATGCGCTGGATAATGTCGCAGATAGCGAAACCGATCGTGTGCACACTAGCTACCATCAGGCATTAACGAGCACTGGGCGTTTGTCCTCAACAGATCCTAACTTACAAAATATCCCAATTCGTACTGCGACTGGTCGCCTCATTCGTCAAGCCTTTATCGCCCCAGAAGGTCGCGTTATTTTGGCAGCGGATTATTCACAAATTGAGTTGCGTCTAATGGCGCATTTCTCAGGTGATAAAAACCTAACTCATGCCTTTAACGAAGGATTAGATATTCACGCGGCCACCGCTGCCGAAGTACTTAGTAAGGATGTCGCAGACGTCACCTCGACCGAGCGTCGTAATGCTAAAGCCATTAACTTTGGTCTGCTATACGGGATGAGTGCCTTTGGACTTGCCAAGCAACTACAGATGAGCCGCGGCGAAGCACAAGACTATATTGATATGTACTTTGAGCGCTATCCAGGCGTCAAAAACTATATGATCAATACGCGTGCCAGCGCCTATGAGCAAGGTTATGTCGAGACGATATTAGGTCGTAAGCTCTATACGCCTGATATCAATCATAGTAACCGTATGGTCAAGCAAGGTGCTGAGCGCGCGGCGATTAACGCCCCACTACAAGGCTCTGCTGCTGATCTAATCAAGCTTGCTATGATTGCCGTTGATAAAGTGTTGCCAAAAGAGCAAGCCAAAATGCTGCTACAGGTTCACGATGAATTGGTGTTCGAAGTAGATGTCGATAAAGTAGACGAAGTTAGCCAGCTGATTACTGACGCTATGCAAGATGTCTTAACGACTACAGCAGTAGAAAAAGGCTGGAATGTCGACTTTGCAGTGCCTTTATTAGTCGAGACTGATAGCGGTCAAAACTGGGATGAGGCGCATTAATCACTCACTGATATTTTATTAAGCATGCAAGGTACGATTATCGATGTACCTTGCAGATATGAGAGTTTTTGATAACTGATACTACAATAAGTCATTATATATTGTTTATATTAACAATCACTTATGACCAGTTAGTTATATTTCATAACAGTAATATCTAAATATGGGGTTTATAATAGGTCATCTGTTAAACCCTAACTATTCGATATTTTTTGCTTTAAAGTGAGCCTTTGGGCTCACTTTTTTGTTTTTAACACATTCTTTTTGATACGCAGGAGCCAGTTATTTTGAGTTCAGATGGCATCGTTGAAGTCCCTGGAATTATACTTTTGATAGTATGCCTATTGCGCAGTTCACAGTATTTTATGAAAAGTCATGTCAAACAAATTAAGGCTTTTTGGCTAGGAGCCGTACTTATATTTGTCTCTGTCATTCGTCGAGAGTTGAACTATCTACCAGACTTACTGGTTCCAAGCGATTTTTTGATGCTTGGTCAGTCTTATGACTGGTGGGAGGACAGCGTCCTTACCCTTATCTATCTCGTCGCCCTTGGTTTGCTGGTCTACTCGAGGCATTACCTATGGGCAGTGCTAAAAAACGTACCCGTTTCGCTCTATCTTAGCGTTACTGTACTGGCTATCATTCAGTACATGGGTGAGAACGCTATTGTGTTCCCGCATACATTTGGTGAAATTGTCGAAGAGCTGGCTGAGACTGCCATTTATGGTATTGCCTTGACCTATTTATGGCAATTTAAACTGGCTGACTATGAGTCATGTCTGGTACAGAAGTTAAATTATAAGTTCGACCACGCCAATAATTAACACTATAAGTTTGATTATTTATGTAGCGACTTTGCTATCTTACAAAGATTTAGCACAAATTTTATAAATAATTACGGCTACTCATCTTGAGTAGTCGTTTTGCATTCTAATCATCGTCTTACATTTTTTGAACATCCTGTCACACCTTACTACTAGTGAAAAGTTGATTAAGCGTACAAACTGAGAGGCATATTATCTACATTGCAATGAGCGATGATCTGATAAGCCAGTGCGATATTTTTACTTCTAATGATGGCAACGTCTAATAACTACAATAAGGAATTATTCATGGAAAACTCAAAAAACCCACTACCAGAAGAGATGGATCATATTGATGGTAACCGTCGTGACAACAATGACAGCGTCGATAATTTAGATAGCAATAATCAGGATGAACAAGACAACCAATTGGTTGATTTGGATAATCCTATGCTGCATACCATCGATAACGATGATGTGATTGATAATAGTGCAGGATTTAATAACTCAGAAGTCGGTAGTGATGCGACCCAAGGACTAACACCTGCGCATCGTCAAAATATCGATGAGTCACGTGTCGATGAGATTTTGGTTCAAGACAACCTTGATGACAGCGATTATCCAGATGCGATGGATATTGTTGATAGAGAAGCGGCCGAACGTAGCAACGATGATGATTTTTAGCACTTAATACGATTGTTGTTCTACCCCTCTAAACAAAAAAAGCACGCTTAACTATATTAAGCGTGCTTTTTTTATTCTACTATTCAACTTACTAAAACAGCGACTTTCGATTATCTAAACCCAGCCATCTAATGTACCAGCCCAACCTTTTACTAGAGGCAAGCTCAACGCTTCAAGCAATTCAATATGTGTTTCATCAAGGTTTAGTGCAGGAATATAATGATACTCTTGCCCGCCAGCATTAAGGAAGTTGTCACGGTTTTCAATGGCTAACTCTTCTAGTGTCTCTAGACAGTCTGCTGAAAACGCCGGACTGATTACCTGTACCGAGCTCACACCTGACTTACCCCAATCTTCCAACACCACATCGGTATACGGCTTGACCCACTCTTGCTTACCAAAGCGTGACTGGAAACTGATAATCCATTCGTCATCGTTCAGGCCAAGCTCATGTGCCACTTGTGCAGCGGTACATTTACAGCGCTTAGGATACGGATCACCTTTATCAGCATAAGGCTGCGGAATACCATGAAAACTAAACATTAACTTTTCAGGCTTGCCATGCTTCTCTTGAAAACGGCGAATAGAGTTGGCCAAAGCTTGAATATATAGCGGATGGGCAAAGTAGTCTTTGACAATCGTATAATTTGGCAAGTTGCGTTGCTTGAGCGTCCACTTCGTCAGCGCATCATATACAGCACCGCCTGAAGAGGCAGAGTACTGTGGAAACAACGGCAGTATGACAAAGTGATCAACCCCTTCACCACGTAGCGCGTCCATGACATCAGGCAAACCAGGATTACCATAGCTCATCGCAGGATGCACAGAGACACGAAACGGTGCCACACTATCGGCCAAACGTGGTTCTAATAGCCCAACTTGGCTTTTTAGTATTTTACGAATCGGTGAGTCACCTTCCCAAATGCTCGCATAAGCCTTTGCTACGCGTTTAGGACGACTGGGCAAGACAAATAGATTCAGAATAATAGCCCATAGGAATTTGGGAATCTCGATCACTCGTGGGTCTGACAAAAACTGTTTGAGGTAGCGACGTACGGCAGGTGCCGTTGGCTCATCTGGCGTACCAAGATTCACTAACAAAACGGCAATACGTGGGGGCAATTTAGGTTTCATAGCAGCACTTTATTAGCAGTAAGTTATTAAGGGTTAGGTCAAAGTAATAAGAGACGATACTGTTAAGACATAGTTGAATAGACATCTCATTAGTGTAGCATTTTATCCATTAATGACGCGGGCTAAAAGCGCCCCTATACAATTTGATACGCAGTTGCTATTTATTAACTCTTGATTACTTGATGCTAGGACTTGTTCATTATTTGCCTATGGCGAATTTTACATACAAACTATGATCGATACGCTCGAAAGGCGCGCTCGACGGTTGTACTCCAACGCGCATCACCATACAATAGGCAGGCCCAGTTTATAAAAACCGTGTAGGTAAAATAGCCTGTTAGTAACGTGCCATTTTGCTTTTATTTTATTGATGATTGTAGTCTTGCGAGGTAGCTTTGAACGCACGCTCTGATAATACCAGTGACCAGCATCCTAATTCACAACCTCACCCTAATAGCTCAGCCGATACCGACAGTGCTGTAGGGTCTGTGGGTGTCGTTACGCCTCAGAATTTTCATTTTGCTGAGCCCTTAACGTTAGAATGCAACCGTACCCTACCCTCGTTTGACTTGATGGTAGAGACTTACGGTACGCTCAATAGCGACAAATCAAATGCAATTCTGATTTGCCACGCGTTGTCCGGCAATCATCATGCAGCTGGCTTCCATAGCTCTGATGACAAAAAAGCAGGCTGGTGGGACAATATGATTGGTCCCAATAAAGCAATTGATACCAATCAGTTTTATGTGGTGTGTGTCAATAACATCGGCAGCTGTTTTGGTTCAACAGGGCCTACCACTATTAACCCTGATAGCGTTGATTCGGATAGTGTTAGTTCGGACAGCCTTGATTCAAATAGTAGCGATGAGCCGCAAGTGTATGGCCCTGATTTTCCGCTGATCACCATCAAAGACTGGGTGAAAACCCAAGCCATGCTTTCAGATCGTTTAGGCATCGACGTTTGGCATGCGATTGTCGGCGGCTCAATGGGTGGCATGCAAGCGCTACAATGGTCTGTTGATTATCCAGAGCGGTTAAAGCGCTGTGTGGTCATCGCCAGTACGCCAAAGCTATCTGCTCAAAATATCGCCTTTAACGAAGTGGCGCGCCAATCTATATTATCCGATCCTGACTTTAAAGACGGGCGCTATATACAAGAAGGCACTTATCCTCGTCGCGGACTGATATTGGCGCGTATGGTTGGGCATATTACCTATTTAACTGATGACGCGATGAAAGCCAAATTTGGCCGTGATTTAAAATCAGGTAAATTCATGTATGGCTACGATGTTGAATTTCAGGTCGAAAGCTACCTACGCTATCAAGGCGAGCGCTTTAGTGAAAACTTTGATGCCAATACTTATCTACTCATGACTAAAGCCTTAGATTACTTTGATCCGACGCGCGACTACCCATCAACCGTAGCAAAAGATACTACAGAGTCGGCAGTGCAAATAGAAGACTCAATCGCGGCGTCAGTCGAATCTAGCAAAGCCAAGGCACAGAGTGAGTTAGAAGATGCGGTCACGACGATTGAAGATATTGAGTCTGATCGTCAACAAGAGCTTTCTGCGCTTAAAGCTGCCTTTGCTCATACACAATGCCAATATCTGGTCGTATCATTCACCACTGACTGGCGCTTTGCACCTGAGCGCTCGCAAGAGATTGTCGATGCGCTGATGGCCACTGGCAAACCAGTCAGCTATATCAATATTGACGCGCCGCACGGACATGACTCATTCTTGTTTGATATTCCTCGCTACATGGGTGCGGTTAAAGGGTTTTTGACTGCGCCATTTATTACCCCTAGCCGCCCAGCCACAGGAGAGCGCTCATGAGAATGGATCACCAACTGGCAGAGCGCTGGATTGCGCCGCAAGCACATGTACTGGACTTAGGTTGTGGCAATGGCGAGCTACTTGCCCACTTACAGCAAAAACTAGGCGTAACAGGTTACGGACTAGAGATTGATGAAGACAAAATCAATGAGGCAATTGGCAATGGCTTATCAATTGTCGAGCAGGATCTCAACGATGGTCTAGCTCGTTTTGCTGATAACAGCTTTGACACGGTCGTCATGGCACGTGCCCTGCAAGCAGTAAAAGCACCTGATGAGTTGTTGCTTGATATGCTGAGAGTTGCTCGTGAAGCAGTCATCACCTTCCCTAACTTTGCGCATTGGCAAAACCGTATCCATTTAGGGCTAAAAGGTATGATGCCTGTCTCTGAAGCGCTGCCTTACGAATGGTACAACACACCAAACATTCACCTATGTACTTTCAAAGATTTTGAACTGTTATGTGCGCAGCATGATATTCATATTATTAATCGTTTTGCGGTTAGTGATTCTGAAAAAGGTCACACACCGCTAATGAAAGCGTTAATTAGGCAAGCGCCGAACTTGTTAGCAGACGTCGCTATCTACCGAGTGACCAAGAAATAGCCGATAAATCATTAGCTATCTTTGTATTTTATAGACTGCTAAACAGTACTTTACGAGTTGGTATTAACCTTAATAGATTGTTAACTTAATATAATTTTTTAGTAACTGTCTGATTTTGTTAAGGACAATCAGGTACAAACGTCTATGTGACCTTGTAATTAGTATTTGAGTTTCGTAAGTTTGGGTGTTAAGCTAGCAAAATATTGTCAGCCACCCCACTATTACGACCGTTTGTCTAATCAGTTAGGGTGAAATCTCTGATTTAGAGATGACAACCCCCTTTTGCTAATGATTAGGTAAGTTCATATCGCAAGATTACACCTAATTGTTATCGCCGTCTGACTGTCTTTAGCGAGACAATGTTTAGCGGTACAATTCTTTTTGCTTATTAACTGCCTAATTTTGGAGCTGCTATGAAATTATTAAAAGCTGCGTTGTTTACTGCATTATTTTCTTGTGCTGGTTTAGCCAATGCTGAGTTAATATCAAACGTACCGCTTGATACCTCACGTTTTGAGCTGATGCCTGTGAGCGAGTTGTCTAGTCGTGCCGCCCAAGGTAACGATCACGCTCAGTTCTATCTGGCCAAGCGTTTGCAAAAAGGTGAAGGTATTGCGCAAAATACCCAACAAGCAATCCAGTGGTACACCAAAGCCGCTCAGCAAGGTGTTGCCCCTGCTCAGTTAAACCTTGCCATCATGTATTTGCGCGGCGAAGGTGTACAGCCTAACTTGCAACAAGCCCGTCTGTGGTTAGAAAAAGCTGCGATGCGTGGCGATAACCGTGCCAGTTACACGCTTGCGCTATTAGATGAAAAGCAAAAAAATCTGGTCGATGCCTATAAATGGTATGACTTGGCTGCCCGTGATGGCATGTTAGACGAAAAAGTCCGTAACAAAGCACGCGGTAAAATTGGTCAGTTGGCATTAAACTTATCAAGTGATGACATCGCCAGTGCTCGTAGCAAAGCAGATACTTGGTTCCAGAGTAAGTAAACTCTAACTTTCGTATTACGAATTGAATATAAAAAAAGCTCAGTATTTTACTGGGCTTTTCTGTTTTCTATAACATCAAGCCAAGCAATACAAACTATTCAAAACCCATCTAAAATTTGCTACACTACGCGCGCATTAATCAATTCCACAATTGAGATAATGTTATATACCTATCTACTTTTTTATTATCATTGCACTAGGTTTGCGACCTAGCCAGCAGGAGAAAGACATGAGCATCAACAAAGAAACCGCGATAACTGACAACAATTCAGCCCCTGTATACGATAGTGTAACTAATAATATCGTCGTTGCCGCACTATATAAGTTCACGCGCTTTGCTGATTTTGAGCAATATCGTGAGCCTATCCTAAACACTATGCTCGATCACGATGTGAAAGGTACGTTGTTACTTGCAAGCGAAGGCATTAATGGTACGATTTCTGGTACGCGTCAAGGTATCGATGCCGTACTTGACTACCTGCGTAGTATTGAGGCGATTGGTACGTTTACCTTTAAAGAGTCCTATACTGACGCACAGCCTTTTTATCGCACTAAGGTGAAGCTAAAAAAAGAAATCGTCACTATGGGTGTCGAGAATATCGATCCATTGGAATCCGTTGGTCGCTATGTAAAACCAAGCGAGTGGAATGCGTTGATCTCAGATCCTGAAGTCACTTTGATCGATACGCGTAACGATTATGAGGTGCAAATCGGCACCTTCCAAAATGCAGTCAATCCGAACACTGAAACGTTCCGCGAGTTTCCAGAATACGTTTCAAAAGAGCTTGATCCAACCAAGCATAAAAAAGTGGCGATGTTCTGTACAGGTGGTATCCGCTGCGAAAAATCTACTGCCTATTTACGCGAGCAAGGGTTTGAAGAGGTCTATCATTTAGAAGGCGGTATCCTAAAATACCTAGAAGAAGTTCCTGCCAGTGACTCTATGTGGCAAGGCGACTGCTTTGTTTTTGATAACCGTGTATCCGTCAACCACAACTTAGAAAAAGGCAGCTACGAGCAGTGTTTTGCATGCCGTATGCCGATCACTGTCGATGAGATGCAAAGCCCTGCCTATATCAAAGGCGAGTCATGCCCACACTGTATCGACAAAGCGACCGACGAGCAGAAAGCCCGTTTCCGTGAGCGCGAGCACCAAATGCAGCTAGCCAAAAAGCGTGGCGAAGCCCATATCGGTAGCGACGTGATGGATGTAATCGAAAAACGTAAAGCCGCTAAGATGGAAGCTCGTCTACAAGCGGAAGCTGCAAACAATACTAAAGCCAATTAAACTTAGCATTAGTACAATAAAAAAGAAGTAAAATAAAAAAGAGAGGCTCTAATCAATAGAGCCTCTCTTTTTTTATGATAAATCTTCAATGCGTATCAAAACTATTAGCACTGATACAGTTAATCCAATTTGAAAGCGGATTGACTATATTAAAATAAGATACGTACGCGGATAGTCTCTTCTACATCTTTTAATTGGTCTAGTGCAGCGGTCGAATCGTTATAATCGACATCCATCACTAGATAACCAACATCACCTTCTGTCATCAGGCTCTGCGCTAGGATGTTGATGCCAGCTTCAGCAAATAAGCGGTTAATCTGAGACAGTACGCCTGGCACGTTTTTGTGAATGTGTAGTAGACGATGCGAGTTTTCTTTGAACGGAATAGAAACTTCTGGGAAGTTCACAGCAGTCGCCGTATCACCTTGGTCAGAGTATCTAACAAACTTATCTGCTACTTCCAGTCCGATATTGGCCTGTGCTTCTTGGGTTGAACCACCGATATGCGGCGTCAAAATCACATTATCAAACTTACGTAGTGGTGACTCAAACTCTTCGTCAGCTGATTTTGGCTCTTTTGGGAACACATCGATAGCCGCGCCCAAAATTTTACCAGACTCAAGCGCATCTGCTAGATCATCAATCTCGACGCACGTACCGCGAGCCGCATTGATAAAGTAGCTGCCTTCTTTCATTTGAGCGAATTGCTCAGCTTTCATCATATAGCGAGTGCTTGGTACATCAGGTACATGCAATGTCACGATGTCAGCCGTTGACAGTAGCTCTTCTAGGCTACCAACTTGTACCGCGTTGCCTAGTGGCAATTTGGTCACAGCATCATGATAGATGACTTTCATACCGAAGCTTTCTGCCAAGACAGACAGTTGCGAGCCGATAGAGCCATAACCGACGATACCGATAGTCTTGCCACGCACTTCGTGTGAATTGGTCGCAGACTTACCCCAGCCACCGCGATGTACGGTTGCATTCTTTTCGGGAATACCGCGGTACAGCATAATGGCTTCGGCCAATACTAGCTCAGCTACCGAACGAGTGTTCGAGAATGGCGCGTTAAAGACAGGGATACCAAGATCACGAGCGGCATCTAGATCTACTTGGTTGGTACCAATACAAAAGCAACCAATGCCGATAAGCTTATGTGCGTGCTCAAGTACTTCACGCGTCAACTGAGTGCGCGAACGAATACCGATAAAGTGAGCATCTTTGATCTTTTCAATCAGCTCGTCTTGATCTAAGGCGTGACTGATATTCTCGATGTTATGGTAACCAGCTCCTTCCAATACTTTTAGGGCATTGTCATGTAGACCTTCAAGCAATAAAAACCGGATTTTGTCTTTTTGTAGTGATAACGCCATATGAGAACTGTCCTATAATTGTTTTATAAGATTACCTGTTGGATAATCTATGATGGAGGAAACGAAAACAGTCCCGATATCTTACACAAAATTTGAGGTCGATGTTAGCAGATTAGATGAATTATTGGTTATCAAGCCTGAAAAATTTTTATGCTATAGTGAATTATTCTGTTTGAAACCGTTCGAATCAATTATTTATTACTTACCTCTTCTTATAGATAAAAATTATCATCCACTTATTACCTCTACGAGCTGACTCATCACTGAATTTATAGTTATTTCGCTATATAATAAACAGTCCCAGCATCGTGCTTACGCCAATATTGAGATTTGACCATGACGCCAACTACCGCTCAGAACACATCCGAAACCAATGCCGTGCAAACCATCTTGAGCACGCTTACTGATACCCATGATTTTGACCCGACCCAAATCAAAACCGATGCTGAGAGTTTAGAGCATTGGGGTAAAGACTGGACCAAACACTTTGCTCCTGCTGCTGCTGCCATCGTCTTTCCAAAGACCACCGAACAAGTACAGACTATCGTCCTGCTTGCCAATGAGCATAATGTTGTCCTGACGCCTAGTGGTGGTCGTACTGGTCTGTCTGCTGGTGCCGTCGCTGCTAACGGCGAAATCGTCGTTAGCATGGATAAAATGAACCAGATCGGACAGTTCTATCCTGCCGATCGCATGGTTGAAGTCGAAGCCGGTGTCGTCACCCAGCAGTTGCAAGAATTCGCTGAATCAAAAGACCTATACTACCCTGTCGACTTTGCCTCAGCAGGCTCTAGTCAGATAGGCGGCAACATCGGCACCAACGCAGGCGGCATCAAAGTCATTCGCTATGGCATGACCCGTCAATGGATTATGGGACTGACTGTTGTCACTGGTAAAGGTGATATCTTGCAGCTGAATCGCGGCATGGTAAAGAATGCCACCGGTTATGACCTACGCCAACTATTCATCGGTAGCGAAGGCACGCTTGGTCTTGTTACTCATGCGCAAATCAAACTTGAGCGTCAGCCACAAGACTTAAACGTCATGGTACTTGGTATGGATAGCTTTAACGATGTGATGAACGTACTCTCTGCTTTTCAAGCACAGATTGATTTAACAGCGTTTGAGTTCTTTGACGATGTAGCGATTGATAAGCTGATGGCACATGGTCAAGTACAAGAGCCCTTTGAATCACGTACCAAGTTTTATACGCTATTAGAGTTTGAAGCGCCTTATGAGCCGATTATGGATAAAGCCATGGCCATATTTGAGCATTGTATGGAGCAAGGTTGGGTTGTCGATGGGGTGATGAGTCAAAATCTCACACAGGCTGAAGAGCTATGGAAGCTACGTGAGTATATCTCAGAGACCATCTCAGTCTTTACCCCTTATAAAAACGATGTCTCGGTGCTAATAAGTCACGTACCGACCTTTATCGAAGAGATTGATCACATTGTCAGTAGCAACTATCCAGACTTTGAAGTCTGTTGGTTCGGTCATATTGGCGATGGTAATTTGCATCTCAATATCTTAAAACCTGAGAATATGAATAAAGATGATTTCTTTGCTGAGTGTCAGGTCGTCAATAAATACGTGTTTGAGACGGTACAGAAATATGGCGGTTCAGTGTCTGCTGAGCATGGGGTTGGTATGACGAAGAAGCCGTACCTGCACTATAGCCGCAGTGAGACGGAGATTGATTATTTACGAGAAGTCAAAAAAGTATTCGATCCAAACAACATTATGAACCGCGGTAAGATTTTCGATATGTGATTAGTACTCTAAACGCTTAACCCAAAAAAAAGACGCTAACCCGAGAGCTAGCGTCTTTTTTATGGCTTTATAATTCGCAAAAACTACAATCTATAAATATAACAGTATCAATGCGACGACCAGTAGTATGCTCAAAAACCCTTGAATAATCAGAAATGCCTGATGCGGTGCCGCGATATGGCGCACCATATTACCTAAAGCATTATAAGTAATACCTGCCGCCTTAATATGGGGTGGACTATCGAAAGTTTTGATAATTTGCAAAAACTGTTCGGTCCGATCAGATGACCAACCGTGCGGCGCAAATGGTAAAAACGGAGATAATTGTGCGGCCTGTTTCTTGGTCGCGGGTGACCATAACCAACGCTCCAAAAACAGCAAGCGCATACGCCAGTCGGCAAAGCTGCGATGATTGATGACTTGTAATAGCAATACTTCTACATTCTTATGACGACTATCGACAAAGATACGCTCTTGCAGATTAAATACATCTGACTTTTTGCCTTCGATACATTGCAGGAAGTGACCATTGCCGTAGCATAGCGTGCCTGTGATGTTATGCTGCTGATTGTAGTTGCGTGCGTGGCCTTCTACTTCGTCAAAGATAGAGGTGCTTAGACGCGAGCCAAGAGTCAGCGTACTGACATAAACCAACTGAACCAAAGCGGAGTCATCTATGTCATCCCACTTCATGATTCTATTGGTATGATTTAAAGGCATAATAAAATAATCCTAAGAAGCCGATGAGATACGGCTAAACGAAACAAGCAACACAATACTATGCCTGAGTTGAACCAAAAAATTGACTCACAAAAACGTAGCAAATATTTACTACGTGAGACTGTTATTACCGTTACAGCTTGCTATGATAACAAGCAAAACAAAAGGTGCTGATTAGATATTATTTAGATTCTATATTGAGATAATAAATAACAAGAAAGTCGCAGGTACAATGATAATGCAGAGTTGTGCGCTTATCGATGTTTACTAACCTAATAGATATAAAGCGATATAGAATGCGGCAGTCGCTATCCTTTAGCCCTCTACGTTAATCGAAACAAGCACCAAACATAATGAGTAAAACAGTCTAAGATATCAACATAACCTATTGTAAATACGGCAATAAATTATTGTAACGACAATATCTTCCTATTGGAATGTTTTTATTACTTTTTTGCACAAAAATCGGCACACCAATGTGCTATGACACCATTATTTGATACCACTACATTCAATAGCTATTCAAAACAGGAAACTTATGAGTAAGATGGAAAAACTAGATGACTTTCACCTCACGATTGCTGAGATCAAGAAAAAAGATTATCCACAATTAAAAGCCTTAATGGATCGTGTCTATGTAAACTTGGGTGGCGCGTGGTCAAAGACAACCATTCATACTTTAATCGATGCTTTTCCAGAAGGTCAGATTGCTTTGTTTGATCATGATCAGCTGATTGGTATCGTGCTCTCCATGCGCGTTGACTATGCCAAGTTTTCAAATCCACATACCTATGACGATTTGATTGGGCAAAAAGAAATCATTAGAGACAATCCAGAAGGTGATGCCATTTATGGTTTAGATGCACTCATCGACCCTGATTATCGCGGCTACCGTCTCGGTCGTCGTCTTTATGATGCACGCAAGGAGTTATGCCGACAGTTGAACTTCCGCGCTATCTTAGCTGGCGGGCGTATACCTAACTATCATAATCACAAGGATCTGACTCCAGGCGAATATATTGATGCCGTTGAAAGCCGTGAAATTCACGATTCAGCTTTGTCGTTCCAGCTGTCTAATGGCTTTATCGTTAAACGTATTTTGACCGCTTATCTGCCAGATGATAAGCAATCAAAAGGCTTTGCTACCTTGCTTGAGTGGGCAAATATTTACTATGAGCCTAAAGACTATAAGCCTAATACTCGCAAGTCTGAGGTACGTATTGGTGGTATCCAGTGGCAGATGCGTGAAGTCGAATCCCCTGAAGAATTACTGCAACAGGTTGAGTTCTTTGTGGATATTATGGCTGACTACAACTCAGACTTTGCCTGCTTACCTGAGTTTTTCAATGCGCCATTGATGGGTCTGTGTGAAGAAACCGATCAAAATATTGCTATTCGATTTTTGGCGGGTTATACCGAGTGGTTCAAAAATGAAATCTCGCATTTAGCGGTCAGTTATAACGTCAACGTCATTACCGGTTCGATGCCGTTACTGGACGAAGACGATACCTTATACAACGTCAGCTATCTGTGCCGCCGTGATGGTACGGTTGAAGAACAACGTAAAATTCATATTACTCCGCATGAGCGCAGCGCTTGGGTAATCGAAGGTGGCGATGAAGTCAAAGTGTTTGATACAGATGCGGGTCGTATCGGTATCTTGGTCTGCTACGATGTTGAGTTCCCTGAGCTTGCACGTCTGATGGCACTTGATGACATGGATATCTTGTTTGTGCCCTTCTGGACCGACACCAAAAACGGCTATCTACGTGTCCGCCACTGTGCACAAGCCCGTGCTATCGAAAACGAATGCTATGTGATGATTTGCGGTTCAGTGGGTAACTTACCGCAAGTTGAGAGTTTGGATATTCAGTATGCTCAATCGTCGATTTTTTCACCGTCAGACTTTGCGTTCCCGCATGATGCGATTATGGCAGAGACCACTGCCAACACGGAGATGGTATTCTTCTCTGATGTAAACTTGGACAAGCTGACTCACGTTCGTCACGAAGGCTCAGTACATAACCTGATTGACCGCCGTGATGATTTGTTCAGCTTAAAGTGGAAGCGCAAGGCCAAAGTTCCAGCGAGCAAATTGAGTGATGAGCAGCGCCTTGAAAATTCAGGCAGCGTGCTTATTGGTGATCCATTACAAAACCGAGCACAAAAGCCATAATAGGTTGACGTCGCACACTTATAGTAGACTTTATAAATAATGCGGCTGATTTTCAGCCGTTTATTTTTATCTACTGTCGACTCTTTGTGCAATGACTATATAGGCAATCACGATAAGATAAGCAGTGACGATAAGCCATCATTTGGAAATAACTGAGAACAATATGCAAACCAAAAAGCGGATGTCATGACGACCGATATTGAGCAAACAGAAGTAAAGCCAAAGAAGCAGCCGAAGCGAAAGATCATTTCGATACTTAAAACGATAATGTTATATGGTCTCATGTTTGTCGTGATCTATAGCGTGGTCAATTGGTGGCGACAGCCTGTCATGCCTGCCAACCCTCAATTGCAACTGACCGATTACCAAGGGCAAACTATCGACTTGGCAGCGATGAGCCACGAGCGTCCTACGCTGGTATACTTTTGGGGTACGTGGTGTTCAGTCTGTAGTTTCACCTCACCTACCATCAATAAGCTCGCAGCGGATAATTATCCCGTTGTCACTGTTGCCGTACAGTCCGGCTCAAACCAAGAGTTACGCGGCTACCTCGATCAGCATCAGTTTGATTTCACCACCATAAATGATCAACAAGGCAATATCTTTGCAGATTGGCAAGGACAAGTCACACCGTCTTATGTGGTATTAGAAAATGGCGAGATGACACAAGGGCTGACAGGTATTCAGCCGTTATGGTCATTGAAACTGCGCTTGTGGTTAGCATCTGTTTTTTAGCACTTGAGCCGTACTTTATATTTCAATAAATAAGCATTCAAGGAGCTTATAGCTGCATCTTTGCTGAGGATATATGACGTAGATAAACGATTGATATTGGACAAAATTGGGCTGACCTCGCACAGCTCTTTTTACCCTACCCTTTTTGTCATATAATAGCTGCCGATCTAAATATTTTTTTGAATTATTTTTACTAGCATATTTTATGTTGCAATCGTCTCGTTACCATTTATTATTGACGTAACTATTTGCGGACTAATGAGCGACAATGGGTATTTATTGACATGATGGTTGATAAACCGACTATGATGAGCAATATACCTACTATTAGTAATTAAGCATTATCAATACCGCGTGACACTCAGTACTATATTGAACTACATTGAACATCGAGCCTTGTATCCGGTTTTGAACCGACACACAAACCTACCTTTTAAAAAGACACCTTCTATGACTGATAAAAGCACTGACACACCAAGCCAAGATTACAAAGACACGCTGAACCTTGCGGATACGCCATTTGCGATGCGCGCAAACCTTGCCAAACGCGAGCCAGATTGGTTGGCTGCTTGGGAAGCGGATGACGTGTACGGTAAAATTCGTCAGGCGCGTGCTGGTGCAACCAAATATATTTTGCACGATGGCCCTCCATACGCCAACGGTCAGATTCACTTGGGTCATGCGGTCAATAAAGTACTAAAAGACATTATTGTAAAATCAAAAACCTTATCAGGATTTGATGCGCCTTATGTCCCTGGTTGGGATTGTCATGGTCTGCCAATCGAACAAAAAGTCGAAGCCAAGGTCGGTAAAGTTGGTCAAAAGGTTTCTGCTACTGAATTCCGTGGTCTATGCCGCGAATATGCGAGTACTCAGATTGAACTGCAAAAGGCAGACTTCAAGCGCTTAGGTGTGTTTGGTGATTGGGACAATCCGTATCTGACCATGAACTTCCATCAAGAAGCCAACATCGTACGCGCGCTTGCCAAAATCTATGACAATGGTCATGTGACTCGCGGTATGAAGCCAGTCAACTGGTGCTTGGACTGTAGCTCTGCCCTAGCAGAAGCAGAAGTAGAATATCAAGACAAAGTCTCTGATGCAATCTATGTCAGCTTTGATGTGCTCGGTACGGATAAAGTAGCCGCCTTGGCTGAAGTAGCAGGAAATGTTGCTGCTGTTATTTGGACCACCACGCCTTGGACACTACCTGCCAACCAAGCTATCTCAGTACATCCTGAGCATAACTATAGCGTGGTTGCGACCGAAAAAGGCAACTTGCTACTAGCAGCTGATCTTGTAGAAACGGCGTTGAGTGAGCTGAAATTAGAAAATAATGGCATCTTAGCGACCGTATCAGGCAGTGAGCTTGAAGGCCTACATGCCCAGCATCCACTAATTGCAGACCGTCAAGTGCCGCTCATCTTGGGCGATCATGTAACCACAGATAGTGGTACGGGTCTGGTACATACTGCACCTGGTCACGGTTTAGACGATTATATCGTTGGTCTAAAATACAACTTACCAGTGGAAAACCCAGTAAGCGGTACAGGCGTTTATTTAGATAGCGCTGCTGTATTTGCAGGCGAGCACATCTATAAAGCCAATCCAAAAATCATCGCTGCACTACATGAAAATGGTCATCTAATCAGCCATACCAAAATTGAGCATAGCTATCCGCATTGCTGGCGTCATAAGTCGCCAATCATTTTCCGTGCTACGCCTCAATGGTTTATCAACATGGAAACTAAAGGCTTACGTGCTCGCGCGCTTGCTGATATTCCTACAGTCAACTGGACCCCAGCGTGGGGACAAAACCGTATCGAATCAATGATGACGGGGCGTCCTGATTGGTGTATCTCACGTCAGCGTACGTGGGGCGTGCCGATTACCTTCTTTACGCATAAAGAAACAGGCGAACTGCATCCAAACACGCTTGAGCTAATGGAAACTGCGGCGCAAAAAATCAATGAAGGCGGCGTAGAAGCGTGGTTCGATGCTAGCTGTGAAGACTTCTTAGGTAGTGAAGCCGCTGACTATGACAAAGCAACTGACACATTGGACGTTTGGTTTGACTCAGGAACGACGCATTTTGCGGTACTGGATCAGCGTGATGAATTGACCAATCCAGCTGATATGTATCTAGAAGGTTCTGACCAACATCGCGGTTGGTTCCAGACGTCACTACTGACGTCAGAAGCCATGTATGAGCGCCCACCATTTAAGCAAGTACTGACCCATGGTTTTGTGGTCGATGAAAACGGTCGCAAGATGAGTAAGTCACTTGGCAATATCATCACCCCGCAAGAAGAAATCAATAAAACAGGTGCGGATATGCTGCGTCTGTGGATTGCCTCAAGTGACTATCGTTATGAGATGAGCGCAGGTAAGACGGTCTTTAAAGGTGCGATCGATATGTATCGCCGTATCCGTAATACCTTACGTTTCTTACTTGCCAATACCGATGACTTCAATCCAGCGACCGACAGCATTGATATCAATGAATTGGTTAGCCTTGATAAATTCATCATTGAGCGCGCACAAACCGTACAAGCGCAAATCATTAGCGCTTACGATGCGATGGACTTTCACCAAGTCACTCAGCACGTGACGGCGTTTTGCTCGCAAGACTTGGGTAGCTTCTATCTAGATATTATCAAGGATCGCCAGTACACCACGCAGGCGGATGGTCAGCCTCGTCGTTCTGCGCAGACGGCTATCTACCATATTACTCATGCGCTGATTCGCTGGATTACCCCAATCCTATCATTCACGGCGCAAGAGGCTTGGGAAGTACTGAACCAACGTGATACGGATAAAGGCGGCTATGTATTCACTCAAGAGTGGTACGAGTTCCCAGCGTTTGAGCTAAGTGCTATTAGCAATGATGACTGGCAGCGCATCATGTTCGCCAAAGACATGGTGAACAAACATATCGAGACTGCACGTGGCGAAAAAATCATCAATGCCAACTTGTCTGCCGACGTGAGTCTATATGCTGACGGTGCTATGTATGAAAGCCTAGCTAAGCTTGATGAAGAGCTTCGTTTTGTACTAATTACTAGTAACGCTGCACTAAAGCCAATGAGCGAAGCACCTGCTGATAGCATCGCACAGACAGACGAAGCGACCGACACCAATACCGAAGAGGCTGTAGATTTAGTGGTACAAGTAAGTGCGGCTACTGGTACTAAGTGCGTACGCTGCTGGCACATTCGTGATGACATCGGTACAGATAGCGCACACCCTGAGCTATGCGCGCGCTGCGTAACCAATGTCAGTGGCGATGGCGAGGTACGTCACTATGCCTAACCCAACTGATTCGTCTGAAAGCCAGCATGACCAGCAGCCGCAGGTTGAGGTTGACCATTCGCCTAAGCCTGCTCATGCAACCACGGGTAGCTCGACTACACCTAGAAGTCGTCTGAACAAGTCAACAAATAGGACACCAAAGCTGGTGGCCAATGGTAGTCGTGCTTTTATGTGGTACTTTCTGGCATTGGTTATTGTCATCATCGATCAGTGGACTAAATGGTTGGCAGAAACTAAGCTGACCTTTCATGATCCAGTGCCGGTGATTGAGCCATTTCTCAATTGGACATTGGCTTATAACTATGGCGCGGCATTTAGCTTTTTGGCAGATGCTGGCGGTTGGCAGAAGTGGTTTTTTTCAGGATTGGCACTCGTCATGTCGCTATTTTTAATCATCTATCTGATTAAAGCACCGCGCAAAGCCACGCTGTTATCTTTTGGTCTAGCCTTAGTGTTGGGCGGTGCAGTTGGTAATTTAATCGACCGCTTACTACATGGTCATGTGATTGATTTTATCCATGTGCATTATGCTGATGTTTGGCATTATCCGATTTTTAATATCGCGGATATCGGTATATCTATCGGTGTACTATTAATTGTCATTGATATGCTATTTTTGGAAAAAAAGCGTGAAATGCCACGGTCATAATTATGTGTAGTTAGATAAACCAGTTCAATTCATAAACAAAAAAGGTGGGTTACGTATTCGTAACCCACCTTTTTTATCGATCGCTTTAGTGCTTTCGTCATACCCGTAGCAATACTGCTAATCGTGAATGCTATTATTTATAGCAATTCTGATAGTAAATCAGTGACAGTCTCTAACCCACCACCTGCCAATAAAAACAGTAATCCTGCCATGTTCACAACGACGGTCAAATAATAGGTGACACGAAACTCAGGCTTTTGTGATTTGTGACGCAAATACGTCTGAGCCAATAGTGCGCCTACCCAACCGCCAAGCGCGCTTAGTATATGCAGTGTAGACTCCGGCGTACGCCAGTCGCCACTTTGCGCAGCAGCTTTGTCTTTGGCATACATTATATAAGTGATTAACCCTAGTGCAGCATACCAACCGACCACTAGCCAGCTTAGTTTATCTGTCGCTGCTAATAAAGCTAAGACACCATAAAAAGCCAGTCCAAGAAACGAGCGTTTCTTTTGGCCCGCTTCAAACTCTGCTTGATGGCTACGTTTCTGATTGCGCTGACGGATCTGATGATTTTTTTGTGCCATTTTTTGCTGTACAAGCCCAAGCTCTTGTACTTGCTTGGCTCGCTTGCGTCCCTC
Organism: Psychrobacter sp. Ps2; assembly: GCF_022129405.1. NCBI lineage: Bacteria > Pseudomonadati > Pseudomonadota > Gammaproteobacteria > Moraxellales > Moraxellaceae > Psychrobacter > Psychrobacter sp. Ps2. The sequence continues at coordinate 31,103 of NZ_JADQAM010000043.1, forward strand.
CGCATCCTGTCCAATGCTAAAGACCACTGCCTCACCGATATTAGGACGGCGCTGAGCCTTAAACTCACTCACATGAAAGAAGACAGACTCGCCCGCTTCAGTTTCAATAAAGCCAAACCCTTTATCGTCCTGCCATTTTTTGACAGTGCCTTGTTGTTTATTCACTACCGACACCTCATATCTTTTAGAATTGCCAATTATAGTACACCATCTGCGTTACATTATTGACGCTTACATCTGGTCTTAGATGGCTTATTATTTCTTACACTATAATACTGCAATTAAAAACACTTTAATCAAACTCATTATTTTCTATTCTAGCAACCGATGGCTTTTTATTATGACTCAATCTCAATTTATTAACCCAAACGAAGACACTCGTATCGCTTACGGCAGCCTCGTTAAGCTGCACTTTGAAGTTTCACTAGAAAATGGCACTATCATCGACTCAACCTTTAATCGTGATGCACCTGTGTCTTTGACAATTGGTGATGAGAGCTTGTTACCTGGTTTTGAGCAAGTACTGATGAATCTACGCGCCGGTGACACTCGTACCGCACACCTTGAGCCAGAGCAAGCATTTGGTGAGTGGAATCCTGAAAACATCCAACATTTTAGCCGTACTCAATTTGCGCTAGTCGCTGACAATCCAGAGATTGGCATGATGGTTGAATTCGAAGACAAAGGCAAAAACACCTTGCCCGGTACGATCAGCGCCATTGATGTTGACCAAGTCGAAGTGGACTTCAATCATCCGCTGGCTGGGCAAGACGTATTATTTAAAGTAAAAATCTTTAAGGTCACACCACCTGGCGTCACTGGTATACAACTTATGTAGTTGCCCAAACGCACAATCCACAATAAAAAAACGAGAAAGGACAATCGAATGCAATATACAACGCTACCGCAGCTCGATGAAAAAGTATCTAAGATCTGTCTAGGTACGATGACTTGGGGACAGCAAAATAATAAAGCTCAAGCACATGAGCAAATGGACATGGCACTCTCTGAGGGTGTGAACTTTTGGGATACTGCCGAGATGTACCCATCACCACCAGACAAAGACAAACAGGGTGATACCGAACGATTCATGGGTACTTGGTTTGATAAAACCAAACAGCGTGACAAAGTCATCCTTGCCAGCAAAATATCACCAATGGATTTTTTGCGCGATGGTCAAACACGCTTTAACGCGCAGCATATCAGCAGCGCTATTGACGGCAATCTTGCCCGCTTGCAAACAGACTATATCGATATTTACCAACTGCATTGGCCAGAGCGTCAAGCCAACTTTTTTGGTCAGCGTGGCTATGATGAAGAGATGGCTTCACAGTCATTAGACGATTTAACGCCATTTCTAGAGACTATTCAGGCCCTGAATGATGAGATCAAAAAAGGTCGTATTCGTGCTTATGGTTTATCGAATGATACCGCGTGGGGACTCATGCGCTACCTATGGGAAGCAGATAAAAACGGTCTAATTCCACCACTTACCGTGCAAAACCCATATAGCCTATTAAACCGCTTATACGAAGTCGGTATGGCAGAGATTGCCCATCGTGAAAACGTTGGTCTACTTGCATATTCACCGCTTGGTTTTGGTGTGTTGTCTGGTAAATATCTTGATGGTAAACGTCCAACTGGTGCACGTCTGACTATGTATGATCGTTTCGGTCGTTATGTGAATGAGCAAGCCAAATCAGCCACTGAGCAATATGCCAAGATAGCTGCTGATGCAGGTCTGGACATGGCGCAGATGTCATTGGCTTTTGTAAACTCTCGTCACTTTGTCACCAGCAACATCATTGGAGCGACAACGACCGAGCAACTCAAATCAAACATCGACAGTGTCAATGTGGAGCTAACAGCAGATGTATTAGAAGCGATTGAAGCGGTGCATACACAGCAACCTAATCCATCACCATAGTTGGTATTTTATAGAGACTGGATGTTAATAGAGCCTGCTGAATAAATAATATTAAGTTCGCTCTATTAAATCTCCTATAAGAAAGGGCGCAAATCGTTTCGATTTGCGCCCTTTTATTAACTGGCTGAGATTAGCTGCACTAGTTCAACTCTAACTAGCTTATAAGTAATCAGTCTTCAACTGGTGCGCTAAGTACTCTTGAGTGCAGCTCAGCCAACCCTTCATTCATGCGTGCTTGCAATAAATTGGTCAGCTCGCTTTTGTTACGACCCTCTGGATCTATAGGCGCGAGTGGCAATACATAAGCGGTCACATTTTTGCTATCGAGCACTTTTTTCATACTTTCTTTCATCGTCAGCTTACCATAGTATGGCAATGCGTCGCTTAGTGTGCCGTCTTTATTGACATAAGCGATGATGATCGGTCTGATAGGCACATCAGCGTCAATGGCTGCTTGCAGCAATGTTCCATAAATGCGCTTTACTTTTTTACCACTAGTGGTCGTCGCCTCAGGGAAGAAAATAATCGAAAAACCTTTGGCTAAAAAGTCAGCAATCTGCGCCGATACTGAGCTTGCATCACCGGAGCCGCGCTCAATGAAAAGCGTTCCTGCGGCATGAGCAAGTTTGCCAAATACAGGCCATTCACCGATTTCAGCCTTGGATAAAAAGAACGCTGGGCTCACAGTACCAACGACAGGGATATCCATCCATGACACGTGATTCGATACCCATAAGCCATGGAACTGCTCTACAGGTTCCACTTCTACCACTTTTACCCCAAAAGAGCCTGCCATCTTGCGGCAGAATGTCTGGATATAGCGTGGTAGGGTCTCGCGTGGTGGCTGCTTAAATGCACCGATACGCTTCGCCGCGCGTATGCCGCCGACCATGGTCGTGGTCATACCAGCCACCTGTCGGCCTCGGCTCAACTGTCGTCTGAGTGAAAAGCTTGATTTAGCTTGGCTCATCTTCGCCCTCATGATTAAATAACGGGTGTTTAATAGTCAAAAAACGAGCCCAGTATAACAAAGTTCGCACACTCAGTGATAGCTTGTTCACTCAGTGAATGCTGACTTTTATACAAATGGGTAATAAAGCAGATTTATAAAAAATTATCCGCAGCAAACGCTGTAACATAAAACCATCGCTAATTATGCTAATACGCTTTAATATCAAGTGATAAGACCATATATAGATAATCATATGAACGCTACGTCAAAGCTTCTTGAGCTGATCATAGCGAGACATTTACTTTATTAAATAGGTGATACTCTTTGGATTATTTTGAAAGACATGAAGGTGGCGAACGCGCCATTTTAGTACATTTAGACATCCGCCAAATTCAAGATCCTGACGATCTTAGTGAATTTGAGCTGTTGGCTGATTCAGCAGGTGCCGATCGTTTGGCATTAGTCACTGGATCACGCTCGCGCCCTGACGCCAAATACTTCGTTGGTAGCGGAAAAGCAGAAGAAATCGCAGAACTAGTGCGCGAACACGAAGCAGATATCGTACTGTTTAACCACAGCCTGTCGCCATCACAAGAGCGTAATATCGAAGCGCTAGTGAAGTGCCGCGTGTTGGATCGTACTGGTTTAATTTTGGATATTTTTGCGCAGCGTGCCCGTACCTACGAAGGTAAGCTGCAAGTAGAGCTGGCTCAGCTTAACCATCTATCAACACGTCTGGTACGTGGTTGGACGCATTTGGAACGTCAAAAAGGTGGTATTGGTCTGCGTGGGCCGGGTGAGACTCAGCTTGAGACCGATCGTCGTTTATTGCAGACTCGCGTCAATCAGCTAAAGAGCAAACTAGAAAAAGTTCGCCAGACCCGTGCGCAAGGTCGTGCCCGTCGCCAAAAATCAGACGTACCGACCATCTCACTGGTCGGCTATACCAATGCGGGCAAATCTACTTTGTTCAATCGTTTGGTTGATGAAAATATCTATGCTGCTGACAAACTATTTGCGACGCTAGACCCTACCCTGCGCCGTCTAGACTGGCAGGGAGTTGGTCGTGTCGTCTTAGTCGATACGGTTGGTTTTGTCCGTCATCTGCCGCATGAGCTGGTTGAGTCTTTTCATGCAACCCTAGAAGAAACGCTAGAAGCAGACTTGTTATTGCACGTTATTGACTCCTCTAGCGAGGACATGCACGAGCAGATTCAAGCGGTCAAAGAAGTATTGGCAGAAATCGATAACGATGTACCTGTGCTCAATGTCTACAACAAGATTGATCTGACTGATGAGCCTGCACATATCGGCTATGCTAGCGAAGGTCAGCCAAACCGCGTCTATGTTTCTTCTAGACAGAACCTAGGCATGGAAGAGCTAACGCTTGCCGTACAGCAACTGCTGACAGGTAAACTGACGACGTTTGATTTGACCTTGCCGTATGATGCTGGACAGTTCAAAAACACCTTATATGAACTGGGTGTTATTGAAGAAGAAAGCTACGACGATACAGGTCGTGAATGTCTGACGATTCGTCTGCCAAGTGACCGTCTAAGACAGCTACTGGGTCAAGCAAACTTGAAACCTATCGATGTATTGCCGCTTGCACAAGCAACACTACTGATGCCGGTACTCGAAGAGTTTGAGAAGGTTGACGACGTTGAAGAGCCAACCATGACAGAGGCTGAAGAAAAGGCGTTTGACGAGTTTGATGCATTACACTCAGAAACAGCTGATTCAGAAAAATAATGATCATTTCTGCAAAATAAGAATTATTGTTAAAGTGAGTCATTTGCGACAGTAGTTGAATGAACGTTTGATTCATACTGTTAGATCACAAACCCTTATATAGTACGTTAAAATAGAATAGACGATATCCATTGATATCGTCTATTTTTTTTGGATATGACCAGTCACGGTGCATAGGCTTTATTAGTTGCCCCACTCTCTATATAATCGCCTGTTATACATTCAATAAATATTGATAGATAGCGTTAATACTTTAAAAGTGAATCATTGCTACTATCAGTATGCATAGCATCATTTTCTAAGTTGTGTTCTTGGTGCGATCGCGCATTTTGTTTTGTACACCATCCATTTATATCTGACTTGGCCAGAATTGCTTATGAAGCCTGCTCACTCTCCCCATCTCCCACTATGGCTTGCGTTAATTCTAACGTTGACCATGGTTATCGTTGTCCGAGAAACGGCGGTTGTCCTCTGTCAAATGGCAGGCATCGAAAAAGCGGCCAATATTGTCGGCTTGGTTGCGATGTTTGTTATCTTGATGGCGTGGCGATTGCTTAAAGGGTTGCCGAGCTGGCTCACACAGGCCAGTAATACTTTACTAGTCGATAGTGGTTTTGCCTTCTTACCAGTTTCTGCTGGTGCAGGCTTGTTGCTATTTGCTCTAGGAGATGAGCTATTGGGTGTGATGATAACGATGATCGTTAGTACGCTCATACCACTGTGGGGACTGGCATTATTGGCCAATCGTTGGCTTAACCATGCTGCAAACACTGATAGTACGACTACCACTGAGCAAAAGGGACAGCCGTGAGCTGCGGAGAGATATTATGACTTTTGACAGCGTATTTATGGCAACCCTAGCCGCAATACTATTAACCTTGGCAGCACACGTAATTGCACGTGTATTGGCGCGTAAGTTGTCATGGTTACCGATGGTCATTACCGCACTTGTCCTAGTACTTGTTTTCCTATTTTTACTGCAGTGGGATTACAACAACTATTACAGCGCGGCAAAACCTGTATTTGACCATCTGTTGGGATATGTGACAGTACTCTTGGCTGTGCCATTGGCGGCGATGAATTTTAAAGGCTTACCAGTCAAAAAACTCACTCTAATTGTCGCTATTGCTAGTGTCGTTGGCGCATTATTGCCTATGTCACTGGCCTATTTATTTTCGCTCAGTCATGAGACCCTATTGGCTTTCGCTACCCGTTCTGTTACGACGCCGATTGGCCTGAGTGTCGCAGATTTAATCAAAGCACCATTGGCAATGGCTAACCTAATTATCATCGTCTCAGGATTGATAGGTGGTACGGTCGCTCGCTTTTTGTTCCGCGGTATCAATGATGACCGAGCCAAAGGTCTAGCACTAGGTTTAGCAGCTCACGCGTTTGGTACTGTAGAGGCATGGCAGATCAGTCATACAGCAGGACGTTATGCAGCATTTGGCTTGGCAGTGAACGGGTTAGTTACCGCAGTTTGGGTACCTATTTTTATCAGCGCTATTGGCATCTAGTCATCACTAAAAGCCTACCTACACTATTCTTATATTTTTAAGAACCTAACCATTAATAGTATTATCTACTATTAATTTCAGATTGGAAATCACCTCGACTATTCAAATGTCATTATTATTTCTTAAAAAATTGAGACACTTTATTTATCTGAATTCATAAACGAAAAAACCGACTACAAATGGCTCATAAAGTAACCCAGAAAATTTAGCATATTGATTTACCTAAGATTATTTAACAATGAAAATCTGATTTTACAACTTAGTTCGTCAATCTGATACGCCAAAAAGTTATTATATGTTATAGTAAGCAACTATTATTTTTTGTATTTATTGCAAGTGGTTCCTTATTGAAAGTAATAATTGCTCAGCTGCTGTCTTCACAGTGGGCTAAATAATTCTGCAAACTCAGTAACCGCTTAAGCGCCTAAATCAACGCATATGTAGGCAAAACAATTTGCTGTTATTCGATAAAAAGTGATTTTACTATGATAAATACGGCTACTTTGATGACTCGCTGCTTATCTCCCCTTTTACTAAGTGCCATTGCTCTTTCGACCTTTTCTGTCGCTGCCAATGCAGGCAACATGTATATCTACAAAGACAAAGGTGGACAAGTGCTGTTGACCAACGTCAATCCTAGTGGAAATTTTGATAAGTTCACGAAAAAAGTAAAAGTAACTTATTATAAAGACTCTAAGATGTATGACGGAAGTAGCGATAGCTATGGTAGCAGCGCCGCGAGCAACAGCGGAAGTCGCAACTCTTACGACAGTTACATTCGTGCGTCCGCTGAGCGCAACGGTGTGGACCCTGCCCTAATGAAAGCGATGATGCATACCGAATCAGCTTTTAATCCAAACGCACGTTCACCAGTAGGCGCACAAGGCCTTATGCAATTGATGCCAGCGACTGCGCGCCGTTTCAATGTGAGCAATCCTTGGAACCCTGCAGACAATATCGAAGGATCAGCCAAATATATCGCATGGCTTATGCGCCGCTTCAACAATAATGTCGAACATGCTGTCGCAGGCTACAATGCGGGCGAAGGCAATGTCGATAAATACGGTGGCATCCCTCCATTCAAAGAAACACGTAACTATGTTCAAAGAGTGATGAGCCGTTATCATAGCTTGTATAAGAATGATGCCGGACTGTTTGGTGCAAGCATCAGTGCTAACAATCAAACCAGTAGCACCAGTACAAGTAGTGGCTTACAAAATGTCAGTTATGGCACCAGCAGCAATGTGAATAGTGCCAGCTATGCCAACTCAGCCTACGCGGCTTTACGCTAAGCCAGTTATCTAAAAGCCAGACATAAAAAAGCCCATTAACGAATTAATGGGCTTTTTTATGTCTGGACGATTTATGTCATGATGCTTTATATCTTGATGCATTAAGAGTGATAAAGCCAAACTGTGAGCCACAATTAAGGACTCACAGCCTGATCCAACACTATTTGGTACTTACTTGTTAGCAGCCTGAGTTGCAGCAACTTCAGCAGCGAAGTCTTCTTGCTTCTTCTCGATGCCTTCACCAACTTCTAGACGTTTGAAGCCAAGTACTTTTACGTTTTCAGCTTTTAGGACTTCGCCAACTTTCTTGTCGTTGTCCATAACGTATGGCTGACGTAGTAAAGTTACTTCGTCTAGGTACTTACGTAGGCCACCTTCGATCATCTTTTCAACGATGTTGTCAGGCTTGCCAGACTCACGAGCTTTTGCTTCGATGATGTCTTTTTCACGTGCCAATACGTCAGCAGCAACATCTTCATCATCTACAGCAACAGGGTTGAATGCAGCGATATGCATAGCAAGGTTTTTGCCAGTGTCAGCGTCGCCACCTTCAAAAGATACAACTACACCGATACGTAGACCATGACGGTATGCAGCGATGTTAGCACCTTCAAGAGTTTCAACACGGCGAATCTGGATGTTTTCACCGATTTTCTGTACTAGTGATACACGTGCTTCTTCAACAGTCTGACCTTCGCCATAAGACAATTCAGAGATAGCAGCAACGTCAGTTACATTGTTTTCTAGCGCAAGGTTAGCAACTTTTTCTGCAAATGCAGTAAAGCTGTCATCTTTTGCAACGAAATCAGTCTGGCAGTTAACTTCTAACAAGAATGCTTTGTTCTCGCCTTGAGCGATGATGATAGCGCCGTCAGCTGCGATGTTACCAGCTTTTTTAGCTGCTTTAGCTTGACCAGATTTACGTAGGTTATCAATGGCAACTTCAACATCACCGTTTGATTCTTCTAACGCTTTTTTACATTCCATCATGCCAAGACCAGTACGGTCACGCAATTCTTTTACCATTTTGGCAGATACTTTTACTTCTGTCATAAGAGTCACCTTAGTATAGTTATGTATAGGAGTGCTGTATTTCTATTCAATATCTTAGTATTACTTAAAATCTAGCAGACAGCTCGTTTTGAACGATTACTAATATAGCCATAAATGATGTCAAACAAATAACATCTATACAGTACAGCGATATAACCAGTAGGAGCGATAATACTCGCCCAATAGCTGCTCGCTTATATGCATGGCATTATTAATAAGGCTTTATTCAATAACAAGGCATGACGAGTAAAACTACATCATGCCTATTATGAGCTTATACGCTGTTCAAAACATTATATGGATGCTGATAGATACACTATCAAGACATCCTTACAAAGTTAAACTTTTTAAGTCAGCTACTTATTCTGCTGGAGTTGCAGCAGCTTCTTCTGCAACTGGCGCTTCTTCAGTTGCAGCAGGTGCTTGCTCAGCTTTACCACCAGCTTGAGTTTGTGCGTATTCTTTACCAGCGATGATAGCATCAGCCATAGAAGTTACGTACAAAGTCACAGCACGGATAGCATCATCGTTAGCTGGGATGATGTAGTCAACGTTGTCTGGGCTAGAGTTAGTATCAACGATACCGATAACTGGGATACCTAAGTTCTTGGCTTCTTTAATAGCGATTGCTTCGTGATCTACGTCTACTACGAAGATAGCGTCAGGTAGGCCGCCCATGTCTTTGATACCACCTAGTGAACGCTCAAGTTTTTCCATATCGCGAGTACGCTCTAGCGCTTCACGCTTAGTTAGCTTAGCGAAAGTACCGTCTTCTGCTTGCTTTTCTAGCTCTTTTAGACGGTTGATTGACTGGCGTAGAGTTTTCCAGTTAGTCAACATACCACCTAACCAGCGATGGTCAACGTATGGCATACCAGCGCGAGCTGCTTGCTCACGTACGATACCGCTTGCAGCGCGTTTAGTACCAACAAATAATACTTTGTTTTTCTTAGCAGCTAGGCCGTTTACGTAAGTCAACGCTTCGTTGAACGCTTTTACGGTGTGCTCTAAGTTGATGATATGGATTTTGTTACGTGCGCCAAAGATGTATGGACCCATTTTTGGGTTCCAAAAACGTGTTTGGTGACCAAAGTGAGCGCCTGCTTGTAGTAAGTCGCGCATTTCGATTTTGGTTGGATTCTTTGTAGCCATGAGAATATATCCTATTGGTTGGGTTATGCCTCCACATCACAAAAACAGCCTATTTAGCGACACGCATCTGCTACCGGTTAGTTTTCATTAGTAAAGCACTAACAGATCACAAATTAATCAAGTCGCCAAACACCCAGCAATTTTTTGCCATGATGTGTGTGTCATTGGTTGGTTTAAAAAAAGAAGCTATCGCTAGATTGAAGCAAATGCTCAAATCTAAACTATAAAGTGAATTATAAAAAATAGCTGCGCTGTATTTTATCACATAACGCTTTAGAATCTCCAGCAGTTTGTTTGTAGTGTATCAATAAGATAAAAACAAAACATGGCGATAATAAAACAAAAAAAAGCGATGCATTTGCATCGCTTTTTTCATGATTATCTTCTTAATAGCTATTTTTCAAGCAGGGATACCGCCGTCACTCTCTTATAGTTATCACTCGTTTATAGAGGATTGAATATAACTTATGCAATGCAAATACCAATGACCGCTTTGTAACCACGCCACGTAAATGGTGTGATGTAGCTTTGACGGTCTTTAGGCAAATAAGACACGCTTGGCGCACTTTCTACAATGTGCGGCGGAGAGATAATAAACTCTGAACCAAACTCTGTCCGAGCGTTACCTGAGATTGTATTGGCCATTTCACCTAACAAATCTTTCATCATCGTGATTGAAGAGTCAGGCTCGCCCATCACTTTGATGACTTCTCGCAACATCACGCTTGGTGCACTGACATAGACGCAGCCTTCCAAAGGCCCTGATATCTTAATGACACCGCTATAATCAAAGCCAATCGCGCTTTTGTTGTTGTTCAAGTAAGGGGTATCAATTGACACTTCCGAGCCATCGATTTGCGCAAAAAACGCATTGATCGAGCTTAGAAACACACCCAATTTTTCTACTTTAACCATAATATATTAATATCCATCTGTATTACGTGGCAGCATTAATCTTGCAAGCAAACCACAATCTCGCCTACTTGAGAATGCCAAGTGATGGGGATGATAAAAGAACGCTCATCGTTCGGCAACACAATACTTTGCGGCGCACCTTTAAACATAAATGGTACAGAGATATGAAACTCTGAGCCAAACTCTTTGCGTGCATTGCCTGCGATTGTATTGGCCACTTCCCCAGCCAGATCTACATAGTTCTCTTCACTTTTATCGGTTTCGCCCATACTGTCTAAGATTGAAGACAGCAAGTCACGCGTCGCCGAAAAATATACCACGCCTTTTTGGCCACCAGATATACCAATCACGCCTGTATAGTCATGGACTTTTGGCTGTTTGTTTTCTAGTAAGTAAGGGGTATCGGCAATAAGCTCTTCTCCGCCAAACTGATCAAAGTAATTACTAATAATGCTCAAAAAAATCTGTAACTTTTGTTCTTTCATAATGATATCTGCTGTAGTCGATGAATGGTGTTAGTCTTGCATCAGCTCATACAAAGACTCTACAAGCTCCTCTTCCGAGAAGGGCTTGCACAAAAAGCCACTGGCACCTAGTGACAATGCTTCAATGCCGGTGGCTTTGTCCGATAACGCTGATACCACTAAAATGCGTACTTCAGGATCAATCGCGATGATTTTTTCAATACACTCTAGCCCATCCATTTGTGGCATGGTTAGGTCCATGGTGATCACATCAGGACGGTGGACATTGAACTTTTCGATGGCTTGAACACCGCTAGTCGCTGTCGCCACCAGCATGAACTTTCCTGAATCGTATGCACGCTGAATACGGTTTCTAATAATATTTGAATCATCAACAATCATTAACTTATACATAACTTATCTACTACCTTTAATGAAGTGCTTGTCGTCCCTGACAATATAATTACTATTTTGATTAAGCTTTAGGTAAAGTAATGACAAACCGTGTCATCTGACCCAGCTCGCTATTTACATTAAGCTTGCCATCATACTCTTTTACTTTTGCTTTGATGATATCAAGTCCAACACCGCGGCCACCGTCTTCATCTGCGTGCTCTTTGGTAGAAAATCCAGAAGAGAACAGCTGTTTGAGTAAGTCGCCTTTGCTAAGCTGATTTGCCTCTTCCGTACCGAAACGACCTTCTTGAATCAGCTTATTACGGATGTTGTCATAGTTGATACCCTGTCCGTCGTCTTGCACCACCAACATAAAGTTTGAACCGTTGTCTTGCACTTCCAAATCAATGGTCCCAATGTCAGTTTTGCCAGTAGCATGACGCACACTTGGCGACTCGATACCATGGACTACCGCATTACGCAGCAACTGAATACTGATTTCTTTGATTGGCTTTGCAAGATGCGCCGGAATGCTGGTTTGGGTCAGCGTCGTACTTTTTAGCTGTACTCGCTTGCCTTGTCTGGAAGCAATCTCTTTTGTAAACTCATTGTAAAAAGACAATAAATCGTCATCTGCTTCATTGTCTAAGTCGATATCTAGCCCACCATCGAAGTCAGCATTGCTAGCTGCATGGTCTGCTACTGGACTTTGAGTAGCGACTGGTGCTTGTACGGTTGACGACTTAGCTGCTGTCGGTGCTGAGCGGTTGATACGCTCACCCAATGTCGCAATTGTATTCGACAAGCTAAGCAAGTCATCCAAATGTACCGCCAATGGTAAGAAGTCATTACCAGATAACTGACCTTGGTTTTGCAATGCATGTAACTTGTCTTCAGCATCAGAAGCAATCTTCGTAAAGCTGTGTAGTTTTAGTGCTGATGCTTCACCTTTTAAGCTATGCATTTCACGATAAATAGCTTTTAATTTACCTTCAAGCTCGTATTGTGAGCTACCAGGATTTTTCAAGATGTTATTCATCTTCTCAATATGCGCTTGGGTATTACCAATAAACTCATTAATAATCTTTGGATTTACATTCAAGATAGTCGTTAACATCTCAATCTGCATATCGTTTTGTGAACGCTCTTTTTCTAGGCGCTGTTCTAAGTAGACTGCATCTGATACATCGTTCACGTTGACCAAGATACGGGCAATGTCTTTATTGTCATAAACACGTGAGAATTTAAAATCTAAGAAGCGATTATCAAGACTCTTGTCTTCAGATAGGTTATGTAGCATGACCTTGTTTAACGGGTTAAGTGAATCTACCAGTTTTTCTTTCACTCGAGGGTTATAGAGCTGTTCAATAAACTGCTGGGTGGTCTTGAGGTCTTTATCAGAGATACGACCACGTAAGACATTGGTAAAGTTCTCCCCTGCCAAGCTATCAGAGCCGATGATATTGTTCAGCGCGCGAGAATGCTGTTGACCAATATTCAAGTCCTTATCAAGTAGGAAAAGACCTGTATTTACCGTTTCCATAATCTCTTGCGTTTCTTGGCGAGCGGCAAGTGCTTCAGCATCCGTCTCACGTAGACGACGTACAAAGAAGAATACGAAGATTAGGAAGTAGGTAAAAATAGCGGCAACACCAAGCACCTGAATAAGACGAATGGTAGTTGCTTGACGTTGTGCACTATCGAACACGTCTTTTGTCAAATTATCCAAAGAATCGTTAATAAACAAACTTGATGTTTTCGCCTGTTCAACGGCCTGCGTCAATTCATCAGCAGACGTTACCATGATATTATCAGCATCTTTTAGATATGTTTGAATCTTAGGCTCTAGCGCTTTCTATTGCTCATTGGCCGCAGCAATATTGGTTTGTGCTTGACTATCAATTTTTGGCAAGTCATAGCTATTACCTTCTGCATCTGTGATTGTACTGCCTTGCTCAATAGCAGCAATCGAGCTAGTGATTAGCGCAGTATTTTGTTCTAAACGGCTTAGCACTCGTTGTATGTGTGGAGAGTTAGTATCCTCACCATAACTGCTGTCCAAGTCGAAAAGATCTTTAATTACTGCCTGTGCACTGTTTGCCACTTGGTTAGTTTGGTCAATTAAAGCGGTATTTCTTTCTAATAAGTTTGAGGTATAAAACGTGAACGCTAGCAAAGCACCGATTAGAGATAAAAATAGTGCAATTGAAATAATCAGACCTTGATAGCGCTTATTGTCAACATTAGGTACGGTTGCCATCTTCAGAATTCCTTAGTTCAATTGCTTAGTATTGGTGTCAGATTCGCTCTTTTCAGTAGGGTCAGCTTCACCCAACCAGCGCGCCTCAATTTCTTTAAATGTCCCTTTTTCTTTTAGTTTGGCAATACCTTCATTAACCGTTTTGATAAGCTGAGTATTTTCTTTTGCCATGAGCACCACTTGCTGGGCTGAAGGTGCATCTGCAGCTTCATAGGGTACAATTTTCACTTTATGCTCAGGATAGCCTTTGACGATATATTGCAAGACTGGCATATCGTACAAGAAGACATCCGTATTACCTTGAACCAAATCCTGATACGCCAAAAATGCTGTAGGTCTTGAAATTAGCTCAACTGAACTGCCCATCTCTTTTAGCGTGTCTTCTTCTTTAGGGCCTTCTAACGTACCTGCTTTTAGACCTTTTATATCGTTTAAGCTTTTTATATCGAACTTACCTTCCAAATACATGATAGTAGCTGGGTTGAAAAAGTATGGTGTTGATAGACCATATCTCACTGCCCGATCGTCTTTGTAAGAAATACCAGAAATCGCTAGATCACGCTTTCCTGTTTCGACGCTATCGAACATGTCTTGCCAAGTTTCTTTGTAAAACTCGACTTTGAATCCCTGCTCTTCACCAATAGCACGAATTGAATCAACATCAGTGCCTTGCATATTGCCATAGTCATCTTGGAACGAAAAAGGCGGCAAATCACCAGTCATGGCAACTTTCAATGTTGGCGCTGTATCAGGTAGCTTACTCACAAAGCTATCTGTGTTTTCCTTTACTGGTGTATTTGCATTTTCTTGAGTAGCAGAATTCCCACAGCCAAATAGCAAATAGGCCCACACTCAACAAAATCGGTAACGCTCGATATAACTGCTTCATAATCTATCCTTGAAACCTAACGTTGTTTTACATTTTAATTAATTGACAATCTAGCAAGGTTAAGCAATGTCTATACATATTAACTTACAGAAAGTTACGTTAGATAATACTTACCTAATTTTGCGATTGTAATAATTATGTTTGGTCATTATCTACGTTTAGTTATATATATAAAATACAGCATATAATTCGGAACAACTTATGTTTACTAAAGTCTAGTGACCTTGCTACTTAAAGTCTCTATGAGACTTGATCCTTAACTGAATAATTATTCAACACAGAAAAAAGCACTTATACGCTGTGAACGTATAAGTGCTTTTTTTGAAATACAGTTAACTTAAAATAGAGGCGCTGTTACTCTGCGTCGTCCAAGTTGAGATTACGATCAATTTTCCAAATCAGGAAAGAACCGAAACTCATTAGTGAGAACAGGGCAATACCAACTTTGAGAACTGGGTTGACTGGAAACAGGTTCAATAATAAACCGCCAAAGATACCGACTGAAAACATTAGCGAACCTTGTAGCGCACTTGCCATACCAGCACGGCGTTTCTGAAAAGCGAGCGCAATTGCAGAAGCATTGGGCTGGGTCAGACCCAATCCTGCGATACAAAAGAAAATACAAGCCAGCACCAGTGGCAACCAAGCATCCGTCCCTAAAAGCAAGCCAATCACGAATAGCAAACCCGCAGAGATAACCTGCATCATCGCCCCAAATCGCAAAATACTTAGTATTCGAAAGCGATTGGTAAGCCATTGGTTCAACTGAGTCAAACCTACAAAACCCGCCGCATTCATTCCGAACAACCAAGCGAAATGTGTCGCTGAGACACCATAAGTATCCATAATTAGCTCAGAAGCCGAGCTGATATAGACAAACATCGCTCCCATTAACAATCCACCCCCAATTGCTGGATAGTTAAAAGTCGGGTCTTTTAATAAATCCCAATATTGACTGAGCACTTCTCTTGCAGGGCGTACGTTACGATTTTCCTCGGTTAAAGTTTCAAAAAAGAAAAACTTAGTAAGTAGCAAGTTTAGAGCACCAAATGCAGCTAAGAACCAAAAGATAGAGTGCCAATCAAAAAACTGTAAGAATAGCGCGCCAAGCGATGGTGCCAATATGGGTGCTAAGCCCATCACTAAAATCATGATGGAAAAAGCTTTTGCCGTTTGTTTGGCAGTGAGGCGATCTCGAATCGCAGCGCGAGTAACTACTGCACCGACGCACGCGCCCAACGCTTGTAAAGTACGGCCTGCAAACAGTACGTACTCATTATCAGTAGTCGCACAAAGGATAGAAGCGATAACATACAGCGTCATACCTATATATAAGGGTTTGACACGGCCAACACGGTCACTGAATGGTCCGTAAAATAGCTGCCCAAATACCAAACCTAAAAAGTATGCAGGGACAGAGTTGGCCATAAAGGCCGTTGAAACACCGAAATCATCGGCCATCGATGGCAGTGCTGGCAGATACATATCAATTGATAATGGCCCTACCGCAACCATCAGCCCAAGCATCATAATCCATGCAACAGGCAAATCAGCAGAGCGCACTCGCTCAGAAGCGATAGGTTTGTTTGGAAGGGAGGGTTTTGAAGCAGACATATTTAGACCGTTTTATATAGTGGCTATTATTTTTGATATTTTATTTTTCGATGTTTAATTGCTTGCACGTGTTGTTAGGTAGGCTTTCGTCATTTTACTGTGTTATCCAGTAATCAAAATAGATACCTTTAACAACAATAGTGCATCTTTACCCACATCGGTGCAAGCAGACAATGCTATATCGTGCTATCTGCTTGCATTTCAATGGCTATAAGATAATGGCGAAACAACCGCTAACAATTAAAAATCGTCAAAATAATTTATCAAAATATGTCTGGTTTTCTTAGGTAGCAATTTCTTTTATCAGAATGAATCAAACGAAAATAACACTAGAAAATTTACTGATAGCAAAAATTTAGCGGAATTGGCGTTTGCCAAATAAGGTGCTGGCCTGCTTTGCTTTTCTGAGGGCAAGCTTACGATTGCGACCAAGCATCATTTTAAGCTGCCATGCTTTTTCTTTATATAAAGTCTTAGCAGGTTGATCATACATCGCATTTATCACGCGTTTGCTTGCTAGCACTGCATCAGGAGAGCGCTCTGCAAACTCGGCAGCAAGTTTTTGTGCCTGTTCAAGAGGTGCTTCACCACAGTGGCTAATCAAGCCTAACTCTTTGCCTTCATTAGCATCGATGATACGGGCGCTCATGGCGAGCTCTTTTAGAGTGTCTTCTCGTAGGACTCCAAATGCTGATTGGGTCAGTCCCATATCTGGCACTAAACCCCACTTAGCTTCCATAATAGATAACTGACAATCAGGATGGCTGATACGTACGTCACAAGCCAACGCCAACTGTAACCCAGCGCCGATACAATACCCTTCCAATACTGCTATGACGGGTACTGGCAGATCACGCCATACCAAGCACACCCGTTGGAACGCACTTTGCCATGGCTTGATCAGCTCCCAAAGCGCAAATGCTGTATTTTTTGGATGATTTAAGTCTCCTAAGTCAATCCCTGCACAAAAAGTTCCTTCTGCCCCATTTAGAATGACTGCGCGTATGGTTCTGTCCTTGCTAATACGACCTGCCAGCTTAATCAGCTCATTGATTACCTGAAAGCTCATGGCATTTTTTTTATGTGGACGATTTAAGGTAACCGTCAGTATGTTGTCTGTAATACTAACTTGTAAGGTCTCATACTGGTAACTTGCAATCGCGTTCATAACAATCCTTATTAATGAATAAAACATATATGGTTCTAATATTCACAATATTAGCAGGCTTGTCTTTGTTGTACCGTAGTAATAACTGACTGCCACGATACTATAGTCAGTTTCATATACAGCAGACACAGAGTACCTAGTTGATAGCGATAAGCAAATCTAACAAGATTACCTATCGCTCTCTGAATCTGAATGATTTTGTCTGTTTTGCCTTACCGTCAACTTATATCATTTTCCATGTCATGTCATTTTCGCTCAAGCGATGATAATTAAGCTGCGGATAAGAAGATAAATCCACCTTTTGCAAGTTGTCTAGCGCCGTTAACAATGCCTCATAATAAGGCTCAATCATTGCAAACTGCACAGGTGTCGTATGCTGTACATTCAGCAGGCATTTATCTTCCAAATCTTGGCTAGCCTGACGCAATTGTGGTACACCCGTATATCGACTACCGCCCAATATACGATGAGCAATTTGTGCCAGCATATTGCGATCATGCGATTCCCATGCCTGAATGAGTGCCTGTTTTTCATCATTGATAGTATCGATCATCATGATAATAAGCTTGGCCGCCAATTCAGGTTTATTCGCTGAACGAGTGAGCGCATCTTGCCAATCCAAAATATTTGAGGTATCACTTTTGCTTATATTATTGTTACTAAGGTCATTATTGATTTGCTCGTGTAAAGTCGTATTATCGTGAGCTGTTCTATCTTGAAAGCTTTGGTCTTGGGGGCTTTTATCTTGAGAGTTGTCGATAGACTTTGTTGTTGATTGTAATAGTGGCGACTGACCTTGTTTTTGTAGACGTAAGCTCTCATAGCGCGGCTGAATATCACGCGCAGTATCTCGTCTATAGCCTTCACGAGGCTGGCTATCGCGCAGATAGTCATCACGGATTTTTTTCAAGGATAATGGACGGGTAATTTTTGGCTCGCTACTGACAGAAGTACTATTACGATCTACCCCGTCTCCTCTTATTATTGGATAAGTAGCGGTTAATGTATTTGAAGATATATCTGAACTGGCTTGAGTCTCTTGCCCTTTTATATTATTAGAGAGCAAGTCGTTCGATAAATCATTATCATTAATTGAGTAACCGCGCAGCGAGTCAATAGGAGTTAACTCAGCCCCTGTTGGGTCGATACTCTGTACATTAGCATCTTGTAAATTATCACTCTGCAAATCAGAATGCTGTAAGCCAAAGCTCTGCAAATCTGTATCAGGCAACGCGGTCAATTGTGGTGTGGTACTCTTACGACCAAGCCATTTCTGTAGCACTTGCAATAACTGTGGTTGGCTAATCGGTTTGCCGACATAGTCATTGATACCGCTGGCTATAAGTTTGTCACGTTCATCTGCCAACCCATGAGCTGTCAGAGCGATAATAGGGATACGACTATCCGCATTTTCGATATTTCGAATCTGCTTAGCCGCCTCATGACCTGACATACGCGGCATTTGAATATCCATAAATATCAAATCAATATTGTCTTTGTCTTGCGTAGCCGCCTTATCGTCAGCGCTCGTGTCCTCATGATAGAACGCGCTATTTGTTTTCTTATTTATCTCATCACGTGTTTCTGCTTTAGAGAGTTGCGTTTTACTCGATAGACTTTGCTTATCGCTCTTGGCAGTTTTGATGTTTTTGGTTTGTTGTTTACTGATAATCTCGATAGCATCAAACCCACTGCTCGCAGTGACTACCTGAATACCTAGCTCACTCAATAAAGCATCAAGCACTAATAAATTAGGCAAATGGTCATCAACTGCCAGTACCGTGACCCCTTTCCAGCGTGGTTCCTGCAGGCTTTGCGGCGTACTACGGCTTTGAGTATCGAGCATCGCATACAGCTGTCTTTTGTCTAATGGCTCATACAGTATGTTGGCATGATAGCGATTGAGTAGCGCTTGATCGGCCGCCACTTGATAGCCAAATACAGCAAGCTTGCCTTGATAATGCAGACGAATTTGCTTGAGGAGCGCCATCATATCGTCTTGCGTGTCATCATCAACGATGACCCAATCCCAATAGTTACCGTGCTCTTTTAGTGACTCAAGCACACCCGGTAATGAGTTGGCCTGAGTCAGCTTAATCGGCAAATACTGCAAGCTAGCCTTTAGTACTTGTATCGAAGCGGTATGATTAATCCAAACCAGTACATTAAATTCATCGGTCTCGCTCGCCAGTGGCGCTAATACTGGTAATTCAATCGTTTGCCCTGTGGCTGCCTCTAGCACATCGACATGGGCTGGCATGCGAAACCAAAATGTCGCGCCTTGGTTTGCAATATTTTCTTGAGCATTATCATGAAACCCAATATCACCGCCCATTAAGCGTGTTAACTGTTTGGAGATAACCAGACCCAACCCTGTACCGCCATACTGACGCGTGATTGATGGATCGCCTTGGCTAAAGCTTTGGAACAGCATTTTTTGATCTGCAAGAGAAATACCTTTTCCGCTATCTTGCACGCTAATCATCAGATAATTGTCACGGTGGTCATCTAAACTCACACGCACCACCACATCACCACTATCCGTAAATTTAATGGCATTACCAACGATATTGGTCAATACTTGCTTAAGACGTAACGCATCACCATTGATACGCATCGGCACATCATTGTAAAACAGTACTGCCATGCGTAAACCCTTCTCCGCAGAGACAGGAGATAGCATATCGACCACATCGTAAATGGTGTCATAGAGATCAAATTCATGGCGATCCAGTACTAGCTTGCCTGCTTCGATTTTAGAAAAATCTAAGACATCATTTACCAAAGCGAGCAAGTGTGCTGATGACTTACGTATGGTCTGTACATACAAGTCCTGCTCAGGATTAAGCTCGCCATGACGTGCCAGCAAATTAATAAAGCCATCGATACTGTTCAATGGTGTACGCAGTTCATGACTGATATTGGCTAAAAATGCAGACTTGGCTTGGCTGGTTGAAATTGCCGCATCACGTGCATTTCGAATAGAGATGTTTTGCATTTCCATCTCATCAAATGCCAAACGTAAATCATCTTCCGTTTGCTCGGCATGGTCTTTGAGCTCTTGAAAGCTTCTATGTAAGCGGCGCAATGTTCTGACTAGATCTTGCTGTAACAAATTCAGCTCGCCATCTGACTCAACGGGTACAGGTTGGTATAAATTATCAACATGGGTACGTTGCAACTGCAACCGCAGCTCATAAATGGGGGCAATCCAACGTTTTGAATAGATATTTAGGCTCAGTAGTAGAATCAAGATAGTAAACAAGCCAGTAATCACTAACGCCATCGCAATACGGTAGCGTGCAATATAGAGCGGCTCATTATCCATATCGACGAGCAACCACAACGTTTGCCCTTCAAATTCTCCCAATACACTGCCATACGCTGTGCCTACAGGCGTTGGTCGTTGTGACAAAAAGCTTGCGGAATCACTGATTAGCGGCCATTCTTCATTGAGACCATAACCGACTGTTGCCAGTATTTGGTTACCTTCATTAATAATAGCAATGCGCTGTACATGCTGCTCTGACTGCATACGTCCAAGCTTATCTTGGATACCCTCTAGCGTCGTCATCGCCGCTTGCTGAGTACCCTCAGCACTACTCCCTACTTGCTGGCGCTCTTGTTCTAGCAGCTCAGGAATCAGTTCAGCTATGACTGGCGTATAACGAATAAGTACCGCTTCGGCCAATACTTCTTGCTCAGAGTCGCTTGCACGCATGGTTTCGTGAAATACCAAGATGCCGCCTACTGCTGCCAACACACAGATAGGCAAAAACACCAGTATGATCAGCTGACCATAAGCACTACTGGTATCGAAACGTTTTTTATATGCCATGCTAGGTCTACTCTCTACTAAGGTTCTTGCCGTGAATTATTCGTAATAAAATCAGTATTCATGTTACTTGCAGCGTGTCGTATCAGAGCATCTGGGTAAGGCGCTACTTTTAATGAAGCCACTAATCGTTAATAAGGTAACTGGTTCTGATAAGACAATTGATATACAGCTCAAGATTATCTTAACAGGATTCTATAAGTACTGGTTAGGCATTCCATGTGATGAATAACGTTATAATTAGAGTACCAACCACTCTGTGTCAAAGAGAATATGGCTTTAAGCGAACAGTCCCATTTTTGCAACCCTCAACGTAACATTGACATTGACCTAATACAGTGACTATTAATCCTTGATGCGATAAGCGCAGCTGAAAACAAAATGATATAATAAAGCCACTTTTTATTTACCACAATATATCGCTCATAGTCATAACATATGAGAGCGCACTCTAATGCCTTTCGTTTTTAGCTCGCGTATCACCGTAAACCTATAACCCAAGCGACTGTCTAAAATTATGATCAAACAATAAAAACAGCGCTTCCATCAAAAACAAGCCATTAAAAACATATTTAAAAAATAGAAAAGGATACTTTATGTCCACTACGGCCATGTCAAATGCTAACTTTATTACTCAAATCACTACCCTCGCTGATTGCGTTGGTCAAACGCCACTGGTAAAACTTCAACGTCTGCTTGAGCAAGAGCACATTGCCAATGGTGCCACAGTATTAGCTAAGCTTGAAGGCAATAATCCAGCGGGCTCTGTAAAAGATCGTCCTGCTTTTAATATGATTTATCAAGCAGAACAACGCGGTGATATCAAGCCTGGTGATATGTTGATTGAAGCCACTAGTGGCAATACTGGTATTGCATTGGCCATGGTCGCTGCAGTGCGTGGCTACCCGATAACATTGCTGATGCCGACCAACTCTACCCAAGAGCGTAAAGATGCCATGATTGCTTATGGCGCAACGCTGATTGAAGTAGACGAAGGTATGGAAGCTGCGCGCGATTTGGCATTGCAGATGCAAGCAGATGACAAAGGGGTTGTATTGGATCAGTTTAATAATCCTGATAATAGCCAAGCACATTACCTGACTACAGGCCCTGAGCTATGGGCACAGACCGACCGTAAAATTACGCATTTTATTAGCTCGATGGGCACGACAGGTACGATTACCGGTGTGTCACGTTATTTAAAAGAGCAAAATCCAGACGTCAAAATCATCGGCCTACAGCCTGATGAAGAAGCTTCGATTGCTGGTATTCGCCGTTGGCCAGCGGCTTATATGCCAGGTATTTTTGATGCAGATTTAATTGATGAAGTGATGGATATCGATCAGCGTATTGCCGAAATATATATGCGTAAATTGGCGAAAACTGAAGGTATCTTTGCTGGAGTATCTTCGGGCGCAGCTGCATGGGCAGCGACCCAAGTGGCAAAAGCAAACCCTAATGCTGTTATTGCCTTTATTGTCTGCGATCGTGGCGATCGTTATTTATCAACGGGTTTATATAACGTTGACGATAGCAATACGGATAACAGCAGCGCAGAAGTTAATTAATGCATAAGAAATACCATTTAGTATTGTTAATTTTAAAAAAGTGCAGAGCAGCCAAGTGCAGATGTAAACGTAATACTTCAAGCAAGGTTAACGCTGTTATTCTTTTATAATAAATTAACTATCAGCTCATAAATAGTCAGGATTATCTATGTCACAAGCGCTACCATCCGACCCTATATTGGTTTTTGATATCGAGACTGTCGCTGATGTCGATGCAGCACGCCGTATCTATCCGCAATTGGCCGATCTTAACGATGCAGATGCGTTAAGCGCGCTGACAGCCATACGTACACAAGAAGCAGGGCATGATTTTATGCGCTTGCCACTGCAGCGTATCGTCTGTATCTCAGCTCTGTATATCAAGGATGGTAAGTTATCGCTATTTTCTTTGACTGCCGATAAATTTAGTGAAAAAGAAATCCTAGCCAAATTCTTTAGAGCATTTACCGACATTAAGACACTGCCACAACTTATTAGTTGGAATGGCTCGGGCTTTGACATACCTGTACTGATATATCGTGCTATGCAATATGATTTGTCAGCGCCATGGCTGTTCGAAGAAGGCGAGCGTATTAAAAACATGCGCTTTGATAACTATGTTAATCGCTTTCATACACGTCATCTAGACTTGATGGATCGGTTTAGCCAGTATGGTGCTAGCCGCCGCGAAGCCATGGATATCGTCGCAAGTCTGTACGGATTACCTGGTAAAACTGATGTAGATGGCAGCATGGTCGGTGCGCTTGTTAGTAGCGGTGACTGGCAGACCCTATCTATATACTGTGAGTCTGATGTTATGAACACTTGGCTTATTTATTTACGCTGGTTACGTCTAACAGGACAGTTGTCTTCACAAGATTTTGCTGCTTGGCAGCAGCAGAGCTATGACTATTTGGCAAAGTATACCCAAGCTGACGGTAGTCCGCGACATCAAGAGTTTATCGCTGACTGGTCATCGGCACCCGAATTATAGAATTCGCATTATTAGTAGTTTTTTATTCCCCTCTTCTAGTTATTTATTATTAAGGCAGGTTTATGCAACCCACCGATTCAAAAAAATCTACAGCATCTGATATGGCAGCGCAAAGCAGTAACGCTCAAACGAATGAAGCTCAAACCAACGACACCCAAACGATTGTCATTCCGCCGAGTAAGAAAAAATCAAAGCCATCATCAAAGACACGTCGTCGTCTAAAAGATGCAGAGCCAATTCCATTCAATATTGATGGCTTATCACATGATGGTCGCGGTGTTGCTGTGTATGGTAATGGTTTTGACGTTACTGAAGGTCATGCTGAAGACAAGCATGGCAAAAAGATCTTTGTTAGCTTTGCCCTACCCGGTGAGAGCGCCTTAGTAAAAATAACCAACAGCCGTGCTAGCTTTGAAGAAGGCGATGCCATTAGCATTACTGCCAACCCAAACCCTGAACGTGCTGTACCACCCTGCCCGCATTTCGGTACCTGCGGCGGTTGTAACTTGCAACATTGGCAACCAGATGGTCAAATAAATTTTAAACAATCAGTACTGGCTGAAATGCTAATGCACCAAGCCAACGCGGAACCTGACAATTGGCTCCCACCTGTGGTCGGCGATCGTCTTGGTTATCGTACCAAAGCACGTTTGGGCGTGCGTTATGTTGTCAAAAAAGAAACCGCGCTTGTCGGCTTCCGCGAGCGTTCAAGTAACTTCTTGGCAGAGCTAAATGAATGTCATATCTTGGATCCGCGTATTGGCTTTGAGATTGAAAACCTAAAAACGCTTATTAGCACTTTAGAGAGCCGTGACAAGATTGCTCAGCTTGAGCTTGCAATGGGTGAGCAACTGCCAGAACTACCTGATGGCAATCAGCCAGTTGCGCTCATCGTACGTAACTTAGAACCGTTGTCAGATGCCGATATAGACAAACTAAAAGTCTTTTTCGCGGCGCGTAATTGGCAGCTATATTTGCAGTCGAAAGGCGTTGATAGCATTCAACGTATTGCTTTGACAGACGCTGATGATTTGAGCGAGCAATTTGGGCGTTTATATTATCAATTGCCAGAGTATGATCTGACCTTTGAATTTATCCCTACTGACTTTACCCAAGTAAATTTATCCGTAAACCGTCAGATGACCAAGCTTGCCTGTGACTTATTGGACTTAAAAGCAGGCGAACGCGTATTAGACTTATTCAGTGGTTTGGGTAACTTTAGCTTACCGCTAGCGCGCCTTGTTGGCGAGACAGGCTCAGTAGTCGGTGTCGAAGGCAGTGAAGCCATGACCGAACGTGCTGCTGACAACGCTCGTCGCAACGGTATCAACAATACTGAGTTTTATAGTCAAGATTTGACTCAAGACTGTACTGATAAGCCATGGGCTAACCAAGGCTTTGATGCGCTATTGATTGATCCACCGCGCTCTGGTGCTTGGGAGATTATGCAATATTTGCCAAAATTTAATGCTGAGCGTATTGTTTATGTCTCTTGTAATCCAGCGACCCTTGCGCGTGATACAAAAGCATTGTTAGAACAAGGCTATCGTCTGACTCATGCTGGCGTGATGGATATGTTCTGCCATACGGGTCATGTTGAATCTATCGCTCGCTTCGAAAAAATAGCGGTTTAACGTTATTAATCTTCAAAACGATTAATAGCTGGAAATGACTGATAGTTGAACCTAATTAAAGAGACAATTAAGCATTATTACAATTATCTAAGATAACTCAAAGCTTTGATAAGTTTGTGCTAATAAATAGCCATTATTTAGCGTAATTGACCACAGCCGTACAGAGGCTCGCTTGATTTGTCACTTTAAAATGAGATAATAGTAAACAATCTTCCTATGTTTTTGATGATGTTTCCAATCGCTACATAGCAAGCATTTGCACTCATAGCTTTATATATTTTACGCGCATTTTATAGCTGCTAAAAATAACATTTTTAGCAGTTGTATTGGTTTATAGCTGACACTTTATGGATCGTTAATTCAGAGTGTGTGCATAGTAGATGAGGTTATAATCAATTCAAAATAGCTAAGAGGAGTCGGCTATGGTAAAAATTCGTGAAGGATTACCGCTGGTGGATGGACAGACCACGCAGGCCGATAGTGCAACACTTGCGGCGCAACTGGTGGCGAGCCAACGCTCTCACCAGTCAGCCAATAGCTATGCCCAAATTCCCCTCGACATCAAATACCAGTTGGCAACCCACAAGCTACATACTACTTTTGATCGTTCAGCTGCACACACTTATCATTTGCATGACCCTCACACTGAAGACGAGTATTTGGATGATACCAATGCGCTATCAAACAAAGAGCTTGAGGCGGTCGACTTAGACCAAGCCAATATCGATGTACCTACTTGGCTAGATAATGTGGCCAAGCGTATTGGACAAGAGTCAGTACCCAACCTAAGTGCAGCTTGCGAGTTTATTCGCAGTCATATGAATACCAGTGAATCTGAGCGTTCAGGCGCTTATGTGACCGGTATTGGTATGACTGATATTTTGACCTATCTTTATCAAGATGAAGATGCATTGGTCGCGGCCATGCTGTATCGCAGTGCGCGCAAATCAATCATTAGTCTCGCTGAAGTGGAAAAAAACTTTGGTCCAGATATTTTGACGCTTGTGAAAGATACCCTTGCAATGGGTAAGCTGTCGGAGATTATTGAGAGCAATAAACGCTTAGAAGATCATTTCGTCAATAATCAACGTGATCAGCTATCAAATATTTATAGCATGCTCATCTCTGTCACCAACGACGTGCGCGTGGTACTTATAAAACTGGCTGAACGTACGTTCGCCATGCGTGAATTGACTTTTTCTAGGCCAGAGCGTCAAACGCGTGTCGCACGTGAAGTCATGACTATTTATGCGCCATTAGCCCATCGTTTAGGTATTGCACAGCTAAAATGGGAGCTCGAAGATTTAGCTTTCCGTTATCTTGCGCCTGACCGCTATAAAGAAATTGCTAAGCTGCTGTCAGAAAAACGTAGCGAACGCGAGTCCTATATTCAGCGCGTACAAGACAAATTAAATGAATCACTAGCAGATGCCAGTATTGAAGGCGAAGTATCTGGGCGCGTCAAACACATCTACTCTATTTATCGAAAAATGAAGCTTAAAGGCTTATCGTTCGATCAGCTTTATGACATTCGCGCCTTACGTGTCTTGGTCAATAGCCCTTCTGACTGTTATCACGTTTTAGGTCTAGTACACGGTTTATGGCGTTATATTCCTGAGCAGTTTGATGACTATATTACTAACCCTAAGTCCAATGGTTATCGCTCGCTACATACGGCTGTGATTGCAGAAAACAAGTCACTAGAAGTCCAGATTCGTACTCATGAGATGCACTTTGAGGCCGAGCTTGGCATGTGTGCGCACGTTAATTACAAAGAAGGTCTAAAGAACAAGAAAGACAACTATCTGAATCAAAGAATCAGCTCATTGCGCCAATTATTATCTATCAATAATGAGACACGCTCAGCTGTTGTAGCGGGCGAAGAGATAGACGATATCGCGTTTGATGAAGAAGAGCAACTCGTTGATTTTGATGAGCTAGAACGTATTTATATCTTTAGTCGGGATGGTGATATTACCGAACTACCAAAAGGCGCGACCGTTCTTGATTTTGCCTACTATGTGCATACTCAAGTTGGCAACCGCGCGCAGGCAGCCCGCGTCAATCAGCGCTATGTGCCACTGACCTATCAGTTGAAAACAGGCGAGCAAGTTGAGATTATCACCAAGGCATCGCGTGAGCCCAATCGCGATTGGTTGGTAGCATCGCTAGGTTATATTCATACCAATCGGGCCCGTTCAAAACTGCGCCAGTGGTTTAACAAGCAAGACCGTGATAAGAATATTGAAATAGGTCGCCAAATGCTCAGTAAAGAGCTTGAGCGCCTATCTGTTCATCCTAATAGTATTGATCTAAACGACTATATTCAGCATTTTCATGTCAATACGACCGATGATATTATCGTGGGTCTGGTGACAGGCGATATCGGCCTGAATCAATTGACCAGTCATATCTCACGTCAGCTGCATCTTGAACCTGAGATACCACCAGAGAGCTTTGTACCGCATGTAGATAACCGAGATACAGGTAAGCTCGATGCGTATAAAATCCATATCGATGGTTTGGATAATATCGAAATCAATTTGGCAGGTTGTTGCCACCCTGTACATGGCGAACCGATAGCTGGCTACATCACTTTATCGCGTGGCGTTAGCGTGCATAATCGAGGCTGCCCAGAGTACTTACGTCTGGTCGAGCGCGATCCTGAGCGCAAGATAGAAGCTGCTTGGCAAGTACAGACGGGGCGTTATCAGCCCGTTGATATTCATGTCGAAGCATATGACCGACGCGGTTTGCTACGTGATTTGACACAGATAATTGATAAAGAAAACGTCAATATTCGCCAAGTTCAAACGTTAAGCAATGACGATAATATTGCTTTTTTAAAGTTCCATATTGAAGTCTCAGGCTTAGCACATCTATCTAAGTTGCTCGCAAAATTAGAGCAGCAACATGGTATTTTGCACGCACGCCGTGCAGTCGTGTAAATAAAACCTTAAGCCAGTCGTTGTTTATTCCACAATAGAGTTGTCAAAAAATACTATGCCTGAATTACCTGAAGTAGAAACCACTAAAGCCAGTCTTGCTCCATTGTTGGGGCAACAGGTCGTTGATGTTAAAGTATTTCAACCAAAGCTGCGATGGATGATGCCAGATAACTTGGACGAGCTAGCTAATTACACATTAGAGAGTGTCGAGCGCCGAGCAAAGTATCTGATTCTTAATTTTCTGCCAGTAGATGCACAGAATAACGCTCCAATGTCAGCCAACAAAGTTGAACCACGTCAGCTTCTTATTCACTTAGGAATGTCAGGTAGCTTACAGCAACATAGCTATGGTACTGATAAGCGTAAACATGATCATCTGGTTGTCATCTTTAATGATGCTGATAATGAAAAGTCTCAGCTACACTACTATGATCCGAGACGTTTTGGTTCAGTACTATGGCATGAAGATTACGGCAATAAACTACTAGATCATCTAGGTCCTGAGCCGCTTTCAAAAGATTTTACCGCAGACTATTTGTACAATTTAATCCAGCGTATAGATTTATCTAGCCAAGATGGCAATGGGTCATCGACAGATAATACTAAAGCAAACAAACGACTAAAACCCATCTCCCGAGCGATTAAATCTGTCATCATGGAACAAGAAGTCGTGGTTGGGGTTGGCAATATCTATGCGACTGAAAGTCTGTACTTGTCCGGCATCCACCCTGCTACGCCAGCCAATCAAATTTCATACGATCAGATTGTCATTTTAGTGAGTCATATTAAAGAAATTTTAAAGAAAGCGATAAAATTAGGCGGTTCGACACTACGGGATTTCACAGTAGCAAGTGGTCAAACTGGTTACTTTCAGCAAACCTTAAATGTGTATGGTAGACAAGGAGAGAGCTGTCTGCATTGTAGTACGACGCTAGAAAACATCAAGCTTACTGGTAGAGCCAGTGTTTATTGTCCAAATTGTCAGCCGTTAAAATAGTTAATAACTGATACCTGTTTGCTTGAGGTATATTTAGATTAAATGAGGCTAATATCTAGACAGAGTATTTATTTTTAAAAGTATCAAATATTGCAAAAGCTATCACTAGATTATTCTCATTTTTGTTGCTTATTAGTGCGCATCTTGCTTTAATAGTGCTAGCGCTTACATAAATAGTGCGCATCATTTATTTTTCTGTAATATTTAGCCTAACTATTGTTGCCGCAAGATTCCTGTGTGGAAATAGCAGCAGCCATTAATCATACTACTATGAGTTTCAGGATATCGTTATGACTGTTAAAGCAAAAACTCAACGCACAGTTAAGCAGAGATTTTTTACTGTATTAGCAACTCTAGGATTGGTAGCTGCGACCATTCAGCCTACTTTTGCAGCTATAGAAATTGATGAAACTGATTTTGGTCCTTCATACGAGACGATGGTAGTCGATACGATTGTTGGTAAGCCATTGCAACTCGTAAATGCGGTAGCTGGTACGGCAGCCTATATTGTTAGCCTACCCTTCTCACTTATAGGTGGTAATGCAGATCAAGCACAGCAGAAGCTATTTGTTGAGCCTTGGGATGCTATGGGACGTTGTTTAGGCTGTACAGTCGCAGAAGATAACTATTACAAATCTCAAGTCGTTGATAATAACGTAGTACGTATCGTTGTCGATCAACCATCAGAAATTCTAATTAATACCAATGACTATGTAGTGGTCACTCCATAACAATTTGCTTTTAGTAGGCACATCAAATAGTTCACAAAAAATGACTGTGACTATTTCATAGCAAAAAGGCTAACGAGAAGTTAGCCTTTTTTGTTGTCAACGAGTCGATAATTTATTTCGTAATACTAGTATTACTTAATTTGGCACTGATTTCACGTAGCAATTTCACTTCCTCTGATGGCTCTTCTACTGCTTCTTCTATAACTTCCTCTACTTCTTCAGCACGGCGCATTTTATTGACACCTCTAACCATCATAAAGATGATGAAAGCTAAGATTAAAAAGTTAATAAGTACGGTAATAAAACTACCGTAAGCCAATACAGGTACACCTGCTTCTTTAAGCGCATCATAAGTCATAGCAATACCGTCAGGTGCATCGCCTAAAACCAAGAACATGTTTTCAAAATTAATCTCGCCACCAAAAATAAAAGCGACAATCGGCATAATAATATCATCTACCAAAGATTTTGTGATGGTGGCAAAAGCCCCTCCGATGATGACACCGACTGCCAAATCCATCACGTTACCTTTGACAGCGAACTCTTTAAACTCTGAAACCATACTCATTGTTTTTTCCTCAAAATTTATCTATAAACCAATAGATATTTATATAGTTAGTATCACATCTAGCTTTCATGTTAATAATTGAATACATTAATACCACTATTCATTCTGTCTGTATTTTTCCAAGATTACAACATAAAAAAAGCAGTATAAAGTGAACCACTAATAGCTCACCTTATACTGCTCGTTTTTGAATCACTCAGTGCCCGTAGAAACTATTGACACTAAGTGTTCGCGTCAAACATCAATACTATGAATTACTAAGTAACTCATTTATTGATATTAAGCACCTTTTTTACCACGGCCATGACGTTTACGCTCACTTTCAGTCAAGTAGCGTTTACGAATACGTACCGCTTTTGGCGTTACTTCGACTAGCTCATCGTCTTGAATAAATTCAAGCGCTTGCTCAAGAGTGAATTTCACTGCTGGCGTCAACGTCAATGCTTCGTCAGTACCACTAGCACGTACGTTAGTTAACTGTTTAGCAGTCGTTGGGTTAACAGTCATATCATCGTTACGAGAGTTAAGACCAACAATCATACCTTCATAAACTTCAAGCTGTGGTTCAGCAAACAACTTACCACGTTTCTGTAGGTTAAATAGAGCAAAACCTAGGCAAGTACCGTTTGCCATAGAAACCAATACGCCATTAGAACGACCACCAACATCACCGATCTTCTGTGGACCGTAATGTGAGAAGCTCGAGGTCATAATACCACTACCTGAAGTCAGGGTTAGGAACTCAGAACGGAAACCGATCAAGCCACGCGCTGGTATGGTTGCCTCAATACGCATACGGCCTTTACCGTCCAGCTCCATGTTAGTCATCTCGCCTTTGCGTAGACCAACTTGCTCCATGATAGAACCTTGATGCTCTTCTTCGATATCGAAGACAACGTTTTCATACGGCTCTTGTAGCTTACCATCAACTTCTTTAACGATAACTTCTGGACCAGAAACACCTAGCTCAAAACCTTCACGGCGCATGTTTTCGATAAGTACTGATAAATGAAGCTCACCACGACCTGATACTTTAAATTTGTCAGGAGACTCAGTGTCTTCTACACGTAATGCTACGTTATGAATCAACTCACGCTCAAGACGCTCACGAATGTTACGTGAAGTCACGAACTTACCTTCACGACCAGCAAATGGTGAATTGTTTACTTGGAAGTTCATAGATACTGTAGGTTGATCTACCGTTAGTGCTGGTAGTGCTTCAACGTTGTTAGGATCACAAATAGTATCAGAGATGTTTAACGCATCGATACCTGTGATACAAACGATATCACCGGCTTGTGCATCTTCAACGTCAATACGATCAAGACCATGATAACCCATGATTTTTAGGATACGGCCGTTACGCGTTTTGCCATGCTTATCAATGACAGTCACTGGCGTGTTAAGTTTAACTTTACCACGCTGAATACGGCCAATACCGATAACACCAACAAAGCTGTTGTAGTCAAGGCTTGAAATTTGCATACGGAATGGAGCGTCAGCATCAACCTGTGGAGGCTGAACAACGTCAACGATAGTTTTGAACAATGGCGTCATGTCATCAGCTAAATCATCTGCTTCTAGACCTGCGATACCATTCAATGCCGAAGCATAAACAACTGGGAAATCAAGCTGCTCATCGTTTGCACCTAGGTTGTCAAACAAATCAAAGATTTGATCCATTACCCAGTCAGGACGTGAGCCAGGACGATCGATTTTGTTAATAACAACGATCGGCTTTAGACCTTGTTCGAATGCTTTTTGCGTCACAAAACGAGTCTGAGGCATTGGGCCATCAACAGCGTCAACAACCAAAAGTACGCAATCAACCATAGACATTACACGCTCAACTTCACCACCGAAATCGGCGTGACCTGGGGTATCTACAATGTTGATACGGTATTCAGTTTCTGAAGTTTTATCTGTCCAGCGGATAGCTGTGTTTTTAGCCAAAATGGTAATACCACGTTCTTGCTCAATATCACCTGAGTCCATTGCACGCTCAGCAATGTTTGCACGGTCGCCAAAAGTACCAGACTGATGTAATAACTTATCAACCAAAGTTGTCTTACCGTGGTCAACGTGGGCAATAATTGCAATGTTACGCAGGTGTTTGATATCGTTCGCCATATAAAATGCTCGTTTCGTCTTAAAAAAATGCAGTAGCAGTAAGCGCTGCTGAATAAACTTTCATCATCAATCAGATAGATATTGAATCTAAGATGACGCAAAAAAGAATGCTATCAAATAAAAAAGTTCAATACAATCAAATATCTATACTGACGAATTCATCATACAGATTGCTATGCTAATGTACATACTGTTAATTTACAGAATGTTTGGGTGGCTAGTATAACATTATTGATTCATAAATTTATGTAATAACTCACTTTTCTCAATACATAAATAAAAAAAAGCCACCCAATGGGTGGCTTTTTTTGTAACTGTATATTTTACTATACGGTTATTTTGCTAATACTTATTGAACAACCATATCTTTAGTTTGTTCAACAGTCATTGTTTTGTCACCAGTGATGATGGCATAAACACGACGGTTCATAGCACGACCTTCTTCAGTGTCGTTTGAAGCGATTGGGTTGTTGTAACCATAGCCTACAGTTGATAGACGGTTTGGAGCGATACCGAATTCGTTAGTTAGCATAGATTTAACAGCAACGGCACGAGCTTCAGATAGACGTTGGTTATAACGTGCTGAAGGACCAGTCTTAGAAGCATGACCTTCTACACGAGCTGTAGAGTTAGGATACTCACGCATCTTCTCTGCTACTTTAGCGATTTCTGGCTTGTACTGGTTTTTGATAGCTGACTTGTCGTTATCAAAGAATACACGTAGTTCCATTTTCAGTTCGTCAGTAATGTCTACTGGTACTGGGCAACCGCGCTCATCAACTACAACGTTCATTGGAGTGCCTGGGCATGCATCGATGCTATCAGGTACGCCATCACCGTCAGAATCAAGATCAGCTTCAACAACAACTACTGGAGTGTTGTCAACTACTGGCTCTTGCATAGGTGGTACTGCTACTGTAGGTGCTAAATGGCCACCTAGTACTACTTCTAGACCGGCCAAAGCCATGCCTTCCCACCAGTTGTTGTCAAAGTTATGAATCGCACGAGCTTCACCACGTAGGCTTAGCGCGTCATTGATGCGATACATAGCACCTAGACCTAGGTTACCGATAGTGTCTTTAGAGTTTGATACTTCAGTACCAGCAGCAACTGTATTACCGTTGCTATCTTCGTACTCTTCTTGGTTTTCTACTTTAATCTTAGATTGACCAGCACCAATTAACACATATGGCTTAAGTGCGCTATCAGTGTAACCAGTGAATTCTTCAGTACCGATCAAGAAGTTACCAGAAATCATTTCTTGTTCGATATCGAAGCGGTTAACGCCAGACTTCGCTGAATCTTCAGAAGCCTCGCCATTAGCATCAGATACGCCATATTCTACTTGGAACTGAGTAGAAGGAGTAAGTTCGATACCTAGTGCTGCACCAGTGTATAAGCCACTTTCTTTAGCTACGCCACCGTTGTCGTTACCGGCACGATCTGTATTGTTTTGCAGATTCTTACCAGTAGTAAGAACTTCACGCTGCTTGTCAGAGGTATCACTGAATTCTTCAGTCATGTGATAACCAAGTAACAATGGGCTGATAGTAACACCAGCATTAGCTGCCATCGGTGCAGCCGCTACAGCAACAAGGGCTAGAGCTATTTTATTCAATTTCATGGACTTCCTCCAAAGGATAATTTTAGTGATGCATTAAGCAAAACCGATTCTCAAGACGTACTAAGATAGACATCTCTTACGCATTTTAAGTTACAAAGCAAAACCAATTAAGGAGTAGCTTAGCGATTATTAATTCAGTTTACAACTTTTTTCGTTAACGAGCTACACATTATTACACGATAATGTTGTAACTAAAACACAGTAAACAGTCTAAGTTACCCAGAACTAACACACCTTACGCTTCTTATCTTTTACACATCAGTTTGCGATAGATGAGTAGTCCATTGATAGCTATTTTCTTGAAGCATTTTATTACAATTAGAATTTTTTCTCTATTGCTAATATCGTTCTTTCACTAATTGAAACATTTTTTGACAGTCGCTATATATTACATATATATTGTAAAAAACCAATATTCTTCTGAAAATCAAGTAATTAGCAATTACATCTGTCTTATATACAGTGGAATAAGAGAAAGTCTAAAGAATTTAGACAATTGGTTAGCTTAAAAGATAGTCAACACAAGGGTGTGTGAGACGTTGTTTTTTACTTCAAAGATAAACAGCTATAGGATGTAGCGCATTATGAACTTACTTAGTAAGGTACTGGCCCATTATAAGAGAATAGCCATTTTTACCTTTTGTTTACCTATTTGTAAAAACGGCAGGTATGGAATTGATAATTTATTAGCTATTGCATCTAGGTTATTCAATAAACTATTGAAGTTTGTCATTTATAGGAAACCACTCCTTCAAAACGATAATATTTTAAATGCTAAGCAATCAAACGGCTTTACTCTCGTTGAGCTAACTGTGACGACAATGGTATTGGGAATTATCGCAGCTATTGCAGCGCCAAGTATCTTAACGCACTTAGCACGAATGGAAGCCCAACGTGTCAAGCATCAATTAGAGAACACCTTATCCTTAGCAAAGGCCGAAAGCTATATAAGTCGGCAGGATGTCTTGGTTTGTTTATCAAATGATGCACAGCAATGCCATAGGAACAGTGATAAGACGCTTCTGCTATTCGTAGATAAAAACAATAATAAGCATTTTGATTCTCAAGTAGATACCTTATTAACTCAGCAATCCTTAAACCTAAGATATAGTACAGTGAAATTAAGAGTTGGCGGTAGGCGTCACTATACTAAATTTTGGGGTGATAGTGGCAGACCACGAGGACACTTCGGTCATATAAAATATTGCCCTACCTCTTCTTATAACAAGTCAATGTACCAAATCTCTTTTAACCAATCCGGTATCGTCAAACATAAACTTAATGCAGACCACCCTACGAAATGTAATGGGTAATAGATGCCGTATATGCAAACCTATTTATACATGGCCTCTTTCATCATTGTTACAGCGCTTTCTAGTCCTACAAATACGGCATCTGCAATAAGTGCATGACCAATATTTAATTCATATATACCATCAATTTTTGCAATGGCATTAACATTGTCACACGTTAAACCATGACCTGCGTTAATAAGCAATTTATCGTCTATGCTCTGTGCTGTAGCTACTGCTTGTTCAATTCTTTTAAGTTCAGCCAACTGTGCGTCAGTATCATTTGCTAATCCTGCTTCGGCATAAGCACCCGTATGCAACTCTACCGCGTCTGCACCACACTCTATCGCGGCTGCAATCTGCTTGTCATCAGGATCAATAAACAAAGAAACCTTAATATTAGAGGCTTGCAGTTTATGAACATACTCTTTTAGAGATATGACTTGCCCTGCAACATCAAGACCACCTTCTGTCGTTAGCTCTGCACGCTTTTCAGGTACTAGACATACCCAACAAGGTTTAACTTTGCAGGCAATTGCAAGCATCTCATCCGTTGCGGCCATCTCTAGATTCATTCTCGTCGACAACTGCCCTGCCATTTCATAAACATCCGCATCTTGTATATGACGACGATCTTCACGTAGATGTATAGTGATACCATCTGCCCCTGCCTTTTCGCACAATAATGCAGCAGCCAAAGGATTTGGATAACTCACACCACGCGCTTGACGCAATGTTGCCACGTGATCAATATTCACGCCTAACAAAGGTTTTTTTGAATTGTTTTCAGATGAGGTAGATACAGAGATGCTCATAAAAAATCCTTCGGACAATTAAGCCTAACTTATATAGTTGATACTACGAGAATATTTGAGAATGCAGTTATTGATAACGCTGCTGTTGCTGCCATAACAGACGACTTTGTAGCGGCTGATAATCAAGCAAATGATCAATAAGATGTCTATGTAGCTTTGACCAATGGCTCAGCGTCTGTTCAGTAATACCTAAACGTGCCATTTCTATGATATCCGTACCCTTAAAAACAGTCTGTCCAGACTCACTGGCTAAATGCTCAGACTCTTCATTATGTACCAATACAGGGAGCAAACCTATATCTGGTAAAAAACGGTAAGTACAATCAGACTCGATGGGATCTTCAACGTTGTCATGCGTTAACGTTAAAGTGAATCCTAATTCGGTAAATAGATACTGCTCAAACTGACGTAGACAGAGACGAAGCTCGCTATTACTTAAGGGCTGCTTGAGTTGTTGTAGACTGATTTGATAATGCTGCCACAATACAGGCATTGGGTCTTCAGTAGGTAACAGCCGCCACAGAATCTCGTTTATATATAGTGCGGCATACTGATGTTGACCGCTGATATTAGCGTAAGGTACGGCTTCTAAAACAGCAGGTGTACTATCTTTTTGAACACTGTCTTTTTGAACACTGTCAGCTTGAGTCGTATCTTGCGAAGCAATATTAATTTGACTAAAGGTTTTTAAGTCGCGTTTACCAGTAGCAAAAAGCTGTAATGGCATAAATAGTGGCGCGCCTTTTTTCCCAACGCCATGTATTACACCATGTTGTTGAGAAAAAAGATAATACAAAGCGCGCTTTTCTTGATAAGGGCGCTGATGCAATAAATACCCGACGAGCGCTTCATTACGCATTTTTTATTACCTAAATAGCTAAAAGGCAGACAGTGCTTTTGAAGCGTTCGTTTTTAACCGCTATCAATAGCCCAAACTGGTCAACGCACGCTCGTCATCAGACCAACCACGTTTCACTTTGACCCACAAAGTTAACATAATTTTTTTACCGAATAACTGCTCCATATCTTTACGAGCATCCATACCAACTTGTTTGATACGCTGACCTTTGTCACCGATAACGATGGCTTTTTGACCACCACGTTCAACATAGATAGTCGCATCGATGAAAGTACAAGCTTTGCGTGGACGCCCTGTCTTTGGATCAGTATGTGCAGGTTCGTCTTTAAACTCATCAATCTGTACCGTTAAATCATATGGCACTTCATCACCCGCACTACGCATGATTTTTTCGCGAATGATTTCACTGGCCAAAAATCGCTCAGAGCGATCAGTGATTTGCTCTGTATCATAAATGGGCGCAGCAACTGGTAAATGTGAGGCAATCACTTCTTGCAAACGATCTAAGTTTTGATTTTTTAGTGCAGATACAGGAACGATATCAGCAAAATCGAAACTATCGTTGAAAGTTTCGATAAGTGGTAGCACGCTGCCTTTATCTTTTAGAGTATCTGACTTATTGATAACCAAGACGACCGTTAGATTGGTCTCACCAAGCTTTTGCAAGGTCAATAAATCATCGTCACGCCATTGATCTGAATCGACAACAAACAGTACTAAATCTACATCTACTAACGCCGATACCGCCGCTTTATTCATACGTTCGTTAATAGCACGTACTTCGTTACGGTGAATGCCGGGTGTATCAACAAACACCGCTTGCATTTCATGGTTTGACAAAATGCCATGAATACGATGACGGGTGGTTTGTGGTTTGCGTGAAGTGATAGACAACTTTTGACCTAATAAGTGGTTCATCAAAGTTGATTTACCCACATTTGGACGTCCAACAATAGCGACATAACCTGCTCTAAAATCATCAGCCATACGAGCATTGCCACTTGGTGCAAAAAACTCTTCAATAGCCATATCATTGTCTAATGCAATATCTTCTGCATCAATATCATGAGTCTCTTCGGTAACTTCGATATTGTTCTGGCTTGAATCAATATCTGTATTTTCACCCATATTTTGGGTGCTGTCTTCATTGTTTGATGGCAAATCAGTATGATTGCTCATAAGTTAATCCTATAGGGTTTGTGACTAGCCGAACAGTCTTTGATGCTAAATTTATTTAGTCACCATTAAAAACGGGCTAGAGACATTTAAAGTTTTAAAATAAATAATATGTGAGGTAGTTTTAATGTATGTTTTTCAGGCTATAAACCAATCTAAGCTAATACTCTGCATCTAAAAATGCATTAATAGACATCGGCTATACACGTTTTTTGGCAGATCCTGGCAATTTATGTAATTGGTTAATCATAAGCTCAGCTGCTTTTTGTTCAGCAATACGGCGGCTCTCACCAGATTCAGTAATATCAGGGCAGTTATTGATATTGACGTGGCAACGTACAACGAAAATTTGATGCGGTGCATTACCACGCGTTTCCATGAGCTCGTAGTTGGGCAAGTCAAACTGCTTAGATTGTAGCCACTCTTGTAACCGACTCTTGGCGTCCTTCAGCGCTTTTTGGTCATTGACATTATCAATCAGATCACCATACCAAGAGAGAACACATTTGCGAGTAATATCCATATCTTGGCTGTCTAAATAGATAGCACCAATTAGAGACTCTACGGCATCGGCCAGTATAGAAGCACGATTGCGACCGCCACCTTTGCGCTCACCTACTCCTAATATAAGATGGTTAGACAGCTCTAGGTTTTGGGCGATAATTACCAATGACTCTTGGCGCACCAATGTCGCACGCATACGCGTTAAGCGCCCTTCATTTTGACTAGGATAACGATGATATAAAGCTTCACCCACAATCATCCCTAACAGTGCATCACCTAAAAACTCTAGGCGCTCATAGTTCTTTTTACTATCAAATGAGCGATGCGTTAATGCAAGTTTAGGAAGGCTCAAGTCATTAAACTCGTAGCCTAACTTACGCGTTAATACTGCTAACCGCTGAATAAATTCTGAGCTAACAACAAGCGTGTCAACAGACGTACTATTTTTTTGGGAAGTAGGAACCGCTTGGGAATGGTGCGAAGTTGGTTTCATGCGTGGTTTGTGGTTATCCCTTCTGCTTGACAGATTTAGTTTAATAATATTATTTGATATATTTTATGAATATAATGAAGGTGCTATGTCGTACTATTGCGACTTACTCTGCTATCGTCATCTCGATGTTACCTTCGAAACGATTCACGATATCGACATTGCTAAAAAAGTTATTAGTTACTGCATATTCTTTATGGATAGCCAATTGACCTGTTTTTTTATCAGTAAAGGTAAATACTTCTTCTGCCTTGGTATCATAGTCAGCATTGATAGATAACTGTTTGTTGACACGTTCAACAAATTGCTTAGCTGTCTCTTTATTATTATTGGCTTCTTTTAACTGTGCACTTAATACTTTGGTCAATTGATAGTCACCAATCTGAGCCGGTACGATGGCTACTGTCAACTTAGTCGCAATACCCAAAAGTATAATAATAAGAACAACATTTATCACACTGGCGCCGCGCTGCATAGCCAAACCAGATAATTGCTGCATTATGATATCCTTCTAAAGATAAACGACTATTTCGAATAAGTGTATAAATAATAAATAGCTATTAATTATTTAGCAACGATATTAGCATAAAACTATTATCAACCAATCAATCTCTAGACAATCTCATAATCTTAATTGATAGTACCATTACGTTCAAAGGTCGGTAGATTAAGACCAGGTGGTTTATGCATCCAGATATAAACAGCCTTACCTGCTAGGTTTTCATCAGGAACGAATCCCCAAAATCTACCGTCTGCGCTGCGATCGCGGTTATCACCCATCACAAAATACTGATCTTCTGGCACATCAATACGCCACTCAGTACCTTCTGACTCCACCACTTCTGGTGATTGTTGCTGCAAAAATGGCGCGTATTGTGAACTGTTCATACCGTCTAAATAGCGCACGAGATGCTTGTTGTCACCTTGTACTTCTTCAAAATATTGTGCCACATCTTCTTCTTGCTGACCCATTGCAGAAGCACTCTCTTCGGTCAACACTTGCCCTGGACCAACCTGACCTGGTAAGTATAGCTGTGAGGTCAGTTCAGCATTTGCCGCGAAATCTACAGACTTAGTCTCAACAGCTACATCATTGATAGACAGCGTGCCTTGGCTATAGCTTACGGTGTCACCAGGCAAACCGATAACGCGTTTAATATAATAAATGCTCGGGTTCTCAGGATAGCGAAACACTGCCACATCACCATGCTCAGGTTCACCAGTATCCAGCACCTTATTATAGGTTAACGGCAGGCGCACGCCATATGCATACTTATTGACAGCAATAAAGTCACCCGTATATAGCGTCGGTACCATAGACGATGATGGGATATTAAATGGCTCAATTAAAAATGAGCGTACTATTAACACCACTGCTAACACAGGAAAAAAGTCATAAGCCCAGCGAACTAGTAAGCCTTCTTGACCTCGACCACGAGTTTTGCGCTGTTTGAGCGCTAGCTTATCTAACAGCCAAACAATTCCTAGGACTATAGTTAACGGCACTAAAATTAAATTAAAATCAAAATCCATACCAAATTGCCTATTAACGAGCGGCTTATCTAATACCTTTACGATAAGACTCACTACATTTGACTGTTATCTACAATGGCTATCTTAAATTAAGCTCAATGATTAGCTATCAACTTGCAACACAGCTAAGAAGGCTTCTTGTGGAATTTCCACGTTACCTACTTGCTTCATACGTTTTTTACCTGCTTTTTGCTTAGACAGTAGCTTTTTCTTACGTGACACATCGCCACCATAGCATTTTGCTAATACGTCTTTACGCATGGCTTTTACCGTACTACGACCAATAATCTGGCTACCGATAGCTGCTTGAATGGCGACATCAAACATTTGACGTGGAATCAGCTCTTTCATCTTAGTAACTAGAGCATTACCACGATAACGTGATTGGGTTTCGTGCACGATCATCGCTAAGGCATCGACTTTATCGCCATTGATTAGTACATCGACTCTCACCAATTTATCGGCTTGATAACGTTCAAAGTTATAGTCTAGCGATGCAAAACCACGTGAGACTGACTTTAGGCGATCAAAGAAATCCATGACAACTTCGCCCATTGGGATATCAAATATCAGCTGTACTTGTCGACCCATAAAACGCATATCAACCTGAACGCCACGACGCTCAATACATAGCGTCATTACATTACCTAAGAACTCTTGCGGTACTAAAATCTGACAGCGGGCAATTGGCTCACGAAACTCTTCAATATTGTTTGGCTCAGGTAGATGTGATGGGTTATCTACATAGATAACATCACCGTTCTTTTTCTCAATTTCATAGATAACTGACGGCGCCGTAGTAATCAAATCCAGATCATATTCGCGCTCTAGACGCTCTTGGATAATCTCCATATGCAGCATACCCAAGAAGCCACAACGGAAACCAAAGCCAAGCGCATCCGACGTATCTGGCTCAAAAAACAGCGAAGCATCGTTGATTTGCAGTTTTTGCAAAGCTTCACGGAATTTTTCGAAATCACTAGAATCCACTGGGAACATACCAGAATAGACTTGTGGTGTGACTTGTTTAAAGCCTGGGATACGATCCACATCAGGGGTCTTAGCATGAGTGATAGTGTCGCCT
Source organism: Psychrobacter sp. Ps2 (assembly GCF_022129405.1). Taxonomy (NCBI): domain Bacteria; kingdom Pseudomonadati; phylum Pseudomonadota; class Gammaproteobacteria; order Moraxellales; family Moraxellaceae; genus Psychrobacter; species Psychrobacter sp. Ps2. The sequence continues at coordinate 73,215 of NZ_JADQAM010000043.1, forward strand.
ACTGGTGCTCCGGCAATATCCTTAATACCCGCAATAACAAATCCGACTTCCCCTGCTTCTAAAACACCCGTATCTACAGGCTTAGGCGTAAAGACACCAATCGAGCCAACCAGATGTGCCTCTTGAGTCGATTTGATATATAATTTATCACCTTTACGTATAGTACCTTCACGCACCCGTACCAATGAGACTACGCCCAAATAATTATCGAACCAAGAGTCAATAATTAGTGCTTGGAGTGGTGCTTCACGGTCACCAGTTGGTGCTGGAATAAACTCCACCAATGCTTCTAGTAGCTTATCAACACCAAGACCAGATTTAGCTGATACTCGCGGTGCATCAACGGCATCGATACCGATAATATCTTCAATTTCTTGAATGACGCGCTCAGGCTCAACTTGCGGCAAATCAATCTTATTTAGCACCGCCATGACTTCTAAGCCTTGATCAACAGCTGTATAGCAATTGGCCACTGACTGCGCTTCTACGCCTTGAGCGGCATCAACAACCAATAGCGCACCTTCACAAGCTGCTAATGAACGCGAAACTTCATATGAGAAGTCAACGTGGCCCGGGGTATCAATAAAGTTAAGCTGATAGCGCTCACCATTTGGATGATCATAAAACAGTGTTACTGACTGTGCTTTGATAGTGATACCGCGCTCACGCTCGATATCCATTGAGTCGAGTACCTGCGCCTGCATCTCGCGATCTTGCAAGGCACCGCACATTTGAATAAAACGATCGGCAAGCGTCGACTTACCATGATCAATGTGGGCAATGATTGAAAAGTTACGAATATTGGCTAATGCAGTCACAAAGCGCCTACTAAATTAAGGGTGATAGAATAATAAAACTAAAAAATAAATATTGTCAGATGCAATTGATAACGTGCTTGTACTTCTTTGAAGGTTAACCGTTATAACAAGCCGATTGGGCTAATACTATCGTCTAAAATCCATAGCCAAGTACATTAACTCTTATGCGTAGACATAAAAGAGTATTCTAGCAGTTTTCCACTGCAAAGTAAGGCGATTTTGTTAGAAGAGATGTGACTTGCAGATGAAATGACAAGCTAAAAAAGGATAACGCAACAATCGTTACACTTGTTGAACTTCGTTTCTTTATATAGATACTATTATAATTACTATGACTTCTTAGAAACAAAAGCGAATAAATAACTAGGGTAAATTGGTTTTAGACATATCTACGTCTGTAGTTTCACTGCCATTTTGGTACAGATACTTATACATCCATGGCGATCTGCCATAAAAAGCACCATTTATTTGAGTTTGCTCTATCAAGTACTCACGAAATCTCAAATAAAATTCATTATCTGGGCCCTTAGGCTGCTGCCAAAAATCATCAAGCGGCTTTTGATCTGTTAGCTTAGGAATATCGTAAATTGCACGACCCATAACCTTAGTAGGTTTCTTATGATAAACCGACTGCAAGCCTGTCGTACTGTTAATAGTCACCATGCCAATACTATATTTCATCAAAGTTGGCAGGTGCATATCACAACCATAGAAAACACGATGAGACACTTGATAGCGCTCAGCTAGGCTAGCTACCAGCTCCCGATAGTCTCTATGACCACGATCCAATGGATGATGCTTAAACACGAGTAACTGTTTTTGATTAGCAAATTTTGCAAAGCTTGCGATAGACTCGTCAATGAACTGTACCACATCACGATAATCACTATGATGGGTAATCTGTGAGTCATTATGTACTTGCAAACTGATCAAAAAGTAATTGTTACTTTCTTGCTTGGTCAGTCTGTTTTGCAGGTGTTTATCTGGCAAATATCCTCGTAGCTTCCGCCACGGTGCTTTTAACCAAGCGATGGCTTCTTGCCAAGCGGTCATACCACGATAATGTGAATAATGTGGGTAACGGCTTTTATAAAGCCAAGCAATGATGTAATAGACGATGGCTGCGATACTGAGGCGATAAAATCGATTATGAGTGTATAAAGGCTGATCATTGGCTTTCTTAAGTGCTTTAATCTCAGCAGTGTTTAGACGTGAATAGCCATTAATCCCATGCTCTTGCAAGGTAATGTAATCAGGACGCAAGTACCCTTCTTCAAAGACAAAAAATGAAATACCTAGCTTCTCACTGATACACGCTGCTTGAGTATGATGCGGTCGACAATCGCCAAAGCATACAATCGCATCAATGGCATTTTCTTTAATGAACGCCTGCAACCAAGAGGAAAATTGCGCTAATGTATTGGTATATTCGTAGGTATTGTCGTGATGATAAAAAAAGGCATCGCCTGCATTAAAATTGATTTTACTTACTTTAATATCTTGAGTTTGCAAGAATGACGAAAAGCGATTAAAAAACCCACCCATTTTCCCTTGTAGTAGCAAGACATGTCGATGAGTAAGCAAGTGAGACATCGAAGCTGCCATAATACAGGGCTACCATTAAATGAGAAAATAAGAAATAAAAATGAGAAAGGTCGTGCAACCGTGTGAAAACACATAGCGTAAAAGTGATTATACCGAAAAAGCATCTATTTGTCGCAATGCAATTATACGGTGCTACTCTAATAAATTAACGAGACATTTTACGCAATTTCTGTTGCCACTGGTGACGCTGCTGCATAAAACGTGTGGTCGCGTGACGTTTAAACTTTGTAGATAAAGACGAGTTCACAGTCTTAGCTGAACTATTTGAAGTACTAGGCATTTCAGATTGCGATTCTTCACTATTCGCAAGCAGATACGAGTCTTTGAGAGGGTATAAATAATCGATCACCTGTTCTACTTGTGCTAATCCATAGCCATCAGGCAGACGATACAACGGGTAACATATAAGCGCGCCATATATTAGCTGCTCAAGAGTCAAAGGTATATCTCGTTGACGCCTTTTTAGATAGGTATATTTCGGTAGCGACTGCCCGTCAATATCTGTGGTCAACCCCCAACCTGCATAAAATGGTAAACCATAGCAGGTGACGTCCAATCCACGCAGCAACGCTTCAAAACCAGTCAGTGAGCTGATCGTATGAACCTCATCCACCCATTCTAAACAATCAGGCATGGCAGTATCGTAGGCAACCGCTTGAACTTGTTGTAGATGAGCTTCTGATACTTTACCTGCTCGCAGTCCTGCCTCAACATCAGGATGCGGCTTATAAATCAAATAAGCGTCTGGGTTATCTTGTCGTACACGTTCGATCAAACCACTGTTTGTCTTTATTGTGGAACCGCAGTACTGTACTGACAAATCGTCCTCTACCTGACCGATAATAAGAACACGTCGTCTCCCAGATATTTTGGCATCCTGCATCCAAGAGTTATTTTGAATACTAGAAACATCTATACCAACCCCAACATTGTATTTACTTACCCGCTGATTCAGCAGTTTGTCTTGCAGTTTGTTTACGCGAAGACGCTGTTCAGAACTTAATGGCTGACAATTTTGCAGCAATGTTTCTAAGTCTGAAGGCTGGGTCGCATCGTAATAAATACCTTGTTTGTCTATGACAACAGACAGTGGTGCGAGTAAAGTAGCACCTAAACCATTTGATCGGATAAACCCATCTTCCATACAATAAATAGCTGGCATGTCCGAGCTTTGTTCAGCAAGTTTACTCTGTAGCTTCTTCTGTACTTGCTGACGTTTGGCCAAACCCCATACCAATAAAGGCTGGCTGAAATTGACACGGAAATGGTCTGGATGTAGAAGATTTTTTAGACGCGGTTTTGGTTTAACGAATAATGTCGTACGCGGTAGGTCTATAAAGGCTTTGACAAATGGCAGCTTCCAACGGCTAAATTCATATATCGTCAAATCGCCTTCAAGACGCGCTTGCCACCACCGATTGGTCACCAACCACTCAATGGCTGTATCGATATCACAAGCTTGTTTCGTTGCTGGATCTACATAACGACTATAATTAACATAAGCACTATAAAATAATGTTTCTAATGACGTTTCAAGCGTCTTATGTGACGTGGCAGGAAACATTGCTGAGTTTGACAAATCTCTATTACTGAGAAGTATCTCAGCTGACTCTAAACGACGTTTCTCAACTGCTTTAAGTAAGTTTTTAGGTGCATTAGTGTCATCGGTCAGCCCCCATCCGCTATACCAGCTGACTCCAAAGCAATGTACTTTTTTACCTAGCATTAATGCTTCAAAGCCCATATGTGAGCTGACGGTATAGACATCACTTACTTGCTTAAGCAGTTCAATAGGATTGAGAGACTCAGTCAATAGCCTAACGTTTTTAGGCAGTTTTAAGTTGGATAAGTAGCCTGATTTTGACGCAGGATGAGCCTTTATCCAAATATGGGCGTTAGGATGGTTGTGGCATGCAGATTTTAGCATCTTCTTAAATTGACGTTTATTCGCACCAGCACCTTTAACAGAGGCATCACCCGCTACCTGATCAATCAACAAGATATGTAATGGTGAAACACTTTCTTTTTCGTTAATATTTTCTTCATTAATCAATTTGTCCAACGACGGACAATCGATTATGGAATTATATTTACTCAGTTTTTCTTCGCATATACGTGTCATCAGATGATGAGCACGTGCCTCGTCTGCTGCGCGATCATTGCTAGTACTCTTGGTGCGCTCAACAATCAACTGCTCGAGGCGCGAGTGATGCGTCATATCAAAGTAGATACCAACGTCATCGATAACCACACTCAAACCGTGGCGACTATTAATACCTGAATCTAATGAACGCAAAAATCCATCTTCAATACTGAAAGCATTCACATTCTGACGAGTGGCGGCTTTATTAGCTCTTTGGAAGCTTTTCTTATGCCCCCATCCAATAAATGCCTCAGGTTGTGATTTTTTCTTGCGATTTATCAGGCTGTGTTGCAAGCCTGACCACGGATACCAGCGCTGGATATTGGCTTGTAACACTTGCGAGAGTAGCAAGTTATTGTGACACATACCTTTACCAATCACTGCCAACTGCTTTGGCGATTGATACTGCGATGACGAAGAAAGTAGCGCATGATCAGAGGTGGACACATCAGATACCTTGACTTCATTTGCTACTTCTTTTGCCATATCTTTAATACCTTTACTCGTTAATTTTAGTTAAATCTATTCAACAGTCATCATTAAGTCATGGCTAACCGTTATAGATCTAGAACTACTTTGGCAGCAATTGCTAACTGATAAACGATCTGTGATAGACCGCGAGCAATCTCCACACGCTTAGTTTTAACTTTCGGTAATACCATGATCTCATCACCTTGCTGAATACGATACGCAGTATTGACCACTTGACTAGCACCATTTTGATGAACCACTAAAATGTCTTTCGTATCAGCATTGTCAGAGAAACCACCAGAATTAGCCACATAATCTCCAACGGTATAGTCAGGATTAAAGGTAAGTGCCCCTTGTGCTCGTACTTGACCATTGACTGTAATGACTGATGTTTGGGCTGGTATCTCAATGATGTCGCCTTGTTGCAGAATAATATCTTGCCATGAGTTTGGTACCACAACGATTTGACCATCGGTTTGTACATTACGAGCTTTGGCGACGAACTGTTTGACCAATGCTGCATCATCTTGACGTAGTGCAGCTTCTTCACGAGTCGTTGACTGGGTAGCAAGTGTTAGCTCTTCTAGACGATCGAGCGACTCGTTAATCATGCGTTTTTGTTGTTCAGCAACAGATTCGCGGTAGATTGTTAAATGCGTCAATTTCGCCAATGGGCTTGGCTGTAATTGTGGCACGATATCTTTTAGACGCGCGCCATATGGCACAACCATCGCGCCATTACCAGTATGCGCACCTTTTACCTGTACAGCGATGGTGCCTGCATAACGATCTGAGGTTACTACCATTTGATCGCCGTTATAGACAGGAACGTTTTGGGCTTCACTTAATGAGTAGTACTCTGCCGTTTGTGCGCGCCCTGCACTACGAGTGATACTGACATTAGTAGCATTGGCTGCCGGATTAGACACTTGCAACACATCACCAATAGTCAGATCATTCACATCAAACTCAAAGGTATATTCGTTTTGAACTTGACCGCTTACCACAAATGTCTTTTTCTGTGGTGCCACAGTGATGACATCACCATCACGGAATGAAAAAGCCTGTAATTTACCCGCTAGCAAAAAATCATATAAATTGACTTGCTGTAGCATTTGACCGTTACGTTTGATTTGAATGTCGATATAACTACCGCGTGTTGGGTCAACGCCGCCTGCTCTATCTAAATAAGACAATACCGAGTCTGCTGCTAGACCACCGTAATAGCCTGGCTGCTTAACAAAACCTGTGACGAATACTTTAACTGGTTGCGCCTGCTCTAATGAAGCATAAACCCCTACATTCGAGCGGTAGATACGACTGACAGCATTTTTGACCACGTTTTGTAAGCTGCCATTTTGCACACCAGAGACGCGGACTGGTCCAACGTTCGGTAAGAAAATATTACCTTGTGGATCGACGGTCATGGTAGCAGCATACTGGTAAGCGCCCCACATTCTTACTTGGACGTTATCGCCAGGGTTAATCACATAACTGTCATTAAAGGTAGAGCCTGAAGTCGTCGAAAATGCCCCACGGAACAATTGCTCACCGAACATCATATCTTGAGTTTTAATATCTTGATAAGGACGCGTGGTATTAATAACTGACTGACTTGGTAAGCTTGCTGCGTTAACCGCTTCTTGGGTTGTTGCTTGCCCTGGTACTGCCCCAGCAAATGCTTGGGTAGACACGTTAATATTGCTCTGGTTCTGAGATTGACTCATGTTATTACTGCTTGTGCCAAAGCCTGAACCTGATATTTGATCTGCATAACTGCTTGCAGCTGTTGCAGACATACTAGTCGCCGCCATTGCCAAACTTGTCGCTATCACGATAGAACGTGGTTTCATATTCATGAGTTATATTCCTTTCCTGATCTATCGATCATTACTGATATCTGGTTTTTCAAGATTAGCTACGGTGATCACGGACAACTGCCATTACCAAACGTACAAATCCGTATAGCATTAAGAGCAACGCAAGCGATGTCCAAATAAGATACGCTTGGCGCGGATAAGTTGCATCTTCAGCTTCGTAGGGCGTTGAGATCACAATCAAGTTTTTCATTTTCTTGAATGCTTCTAGTCTTGATTTTTCAAGCGATGACAACGACAATTTATACAATTCGGTAGCAAAATCCACATCTGCCTTGATGGTCTCAAACTGTACCGCTTGACGGTTCAACTTGGTTGTATTTGGCGAGGTCAATTTGGTTTGTTCTTGAGTGATTTGCTCTTCAACGGCCTTTATCTGGCTTCTTAGTGAAACCACTTGCGGCGCATCTGGATTTAGATAACTGAGTAACTGGCGCTCTTCGGTACGCAACGAGCTTAATTGTGCTTGTAAGCTACCAATTAACTGATTGACGATCTGTGCATTGGCCTGTGGATCATAGATTTCGTTTTCGTTCTGATAGTTTAATAGCTGCTCTTTGGCATCATTTAGGCGCTCTTCTGATTCATTTAACTGAGTTTCTGCAAACGCTAATTGATCACGAGCTACTTCTTGCGAAATACGGTTTACGAACTGTTCAGACTCTCCCAAGATAGCTTTGTTCAGCTCAAAAGCATACTTTGAGTCAAAGCCTTCTGTTGATACCGAAAGCACATAGCTCTGCTCATCGAGATCAATGTGAACCCGTTTCTTGAAGTATTCGAGCAAATCTTCCTGAGTCGCATCAGGATCGATTTCATAAATAGGATCAGAACCATCAACATAGTAAGCTTCACGAAATTTAAACTTATTATCGAGTCGCTTCACCATATCATTCGACAAAATATACTCTGTCAAATAGGTCGCATCTTCTTTACTGGTACTATTAACGCCCAATAGAGCTGATAGTCCGCCACCAGATGGTACGCTAGACTCGCTAACCTGCTTAACCACTACATCTGCAGTAGAAACAAATCTTGGGTGGGCTATAGTCATGACATAGAATATCACCAACACCCAAGGCAAAATCACTAAGCCGATGAAAAGCGAAAAATTGAGTATGTTATTTTTTTGCTTTGTGGACATGCTTTTCATAAACTTTAATCGCTTCTGTTATATCATCAAACACATGTGCTGTCTGATCCATTAATACAATACCAATGTCGCAGCTTGCAGTTATATCTTTTAAACTGTGAGATACCATTAGTACTCCAGACGTTTCTTTTCGAGCCTTCAAAATCTCTCTTGATCTTTTTTTGAAGGCTGCATCACCAACAGCACCCACTTCATCAAGCATATAGTAATCAAAATCAAAAGCTAAACTTAATCCAAAGACAAGCCTTGACTTCATACCAGATGAGTAACTACGTACAGGCATATCGAAATACTTACCGATATCTGCAAACTCTTCTACAAAACGAATTTTTTCGTCGATATAAGGACCGCTTGAATAAAGACGACAAACAAAACGTACGTTTTGACGACCGGTCAAACTCCCTTGAAAACCACCTGCCACCCCAACTGGCCAAGAAATAGTCGAATCGGTAATAACCTCTCCATGATCTGGCTCATCAAGGCCACATATAATACGTAGCAAGGTTGACTTGCCCGCACCGTTACGACCTAACAAACCAACACTTTGCTTATCACCAATGGTTAGATTCAAGTCTTTAAACAGATAATGCCGACCTTTTGTAGTCATAAATGACTTTGAAACATTCTTAACTTCAATCATTTATTTACCATAAATTATCAATAACATGAATAAAATATCGATTAAATTTCAATCTACTTACTTAGAACGTATCAGATCTTTTTCAACTGCTTTATACATCAGAAGCCCTAAAAAATTTATACCAATTGTCCACTCTAAAAAATAACCTATATCAATGTGATAGGAGGGATAATTTGGGGCTAGAGAGTGTTTTATAAGCTCCAAATTGTGCACTAATGGATTATATAACAAATAACTAAAATAAGGTTCTGGAACAATAAATAAAGGGAAAATAACACCTGAAGTAAAATATAGAATTGTAAAAAATATTGTTATTACTTTAGATATCTCACCACCATAATGTCCAACAACCATCATAATAAGCGCTGTGCCAAATCCAAATAAAAAAAGTGTTATCCAGCAAAAAATAACAATATGTAAGTTACCTAGACTTGGAAATATACCGAAAAAAGACAATCCAGCTAATAATAAGATAAAAGTAAAAAAATAAATAATAAGTTCAAGAAATGAGCGAGCAATAATAACATCTATATGCCGAATTGCTCTATATATAAGCAAGCCACGATTACCTTCGACAGCACCTAGCGCTCTCGTTGCCATCTTTTGGAACATACGAAAAGGTACCATGCCTGCTACTAAAAATAACGAGAAATTCATACCTGGTATTAGGCGCTCACGAAAGGCACCGAAAATCACCAAGAATATTAGAATTTGAAAAATAACCTCTAACGGCGCCCATAAATAGCCCAAGCGATAGCCGCCGAAGCGCGTTTGGAGCTCACGCATTAGTAAAGCATGAAATGCGGCACCCATGACTTTAAGGCCACTACGATGCTGAACAGGACGATAAGGAGGTAATTGTATAGACATGGCGTTACAGGACTTTACCGAAAACAGCCCCTATGATAAGTAAGCGCGACATAAGTTACAAGAATTAATCTGTACTTAGACAGATAAATCTATGATTTAGTAAGAAATCTGTAAGTAAATCACACCTAAAACGCTATCTATCAATTGCTTCTAGTTTATAAAACCACTTATTTTAGGCAAAAAAAAACCAATCTCGATAGATTGGTTTTTTTCGTACTGCTATATATGGTGGCGATGAAGAGACTTGAACTCTTGACCTCACGATTATGAGTCATGCGCTCTAACCAGCTGAGCTACATCGCCGTTTTAGGCTGCACATTATGCCCAAGCTGTTGACTGCCGTCAACCCCTAATAAGCATTTTTTGCAAAAAAATGAATTTAATTCAGATTAATTGCAACTATTACTATAACAAACAATAAAAAAGGTTTGGTAAACCGATAAGCCGGGTTCTGTCGTGGACGATCATTCCTCTAGGCGTATCATCGCTAATACGCTCAAGCAACCTACCCGCATCGAACGCGGGCCGCGCCATGCCGATGCCTATTTGGTCTTGCTACGCGTGGAGTTTACCATGCCGTGAGATGTTGCCATTCACGCGGTGCGCTCTTACCGCACCCTTTCACCCTTACCGATGATACCCTAAGGTACTAAAGGCGGTCTACTCTCTGCTGCACTGGTCGTCAAGTTACCCTGCCCAGCCGTTAGCTGGCACGCTGCCCTATGTAGCCCGGACTTTCCTCCCCTGCTCATCTGTTGCCAGTGTGCAGCGGCGATCGCCTAGTCTACCAAGCGCGCTAGTATATCAAACTTATGACTGCCTGCGAATGTCTTTTGAATTTATTTTTAAAGACAACATAAATAGGCTAAACAAAATTTTCTGGCAGTGTTTCAATATTACCGACTAGATTATCTTTTAAATACGGAATCTGTAGCCAATGCGCTTCGGGATAATGATTGTCCAAATATTTTCGTAGAAACTCAATAGTGCTATTTGCGATCTCAGTATCCGTTTGTTCAGCATCATCATGAATATGATTATAAATTACGCTATGTACTATTAATCCGCGCGATTTTATAGCTTCTAAACTCAGCAAAGTATGATTGATGCTGCCCAATCGACCAGAGGTGACCAAAATAACTGGACAGCCTTGCTCAGCAATATAGTCTAATGTGAGTAGATTCTCTGTAATCGGCACAAGTAAGCCACCTGCACCTTCTAGTAGTACCAGCTCATACTCAGATTGCAGTCGCTTGGTAGCGTTAGTAATCATATCAGGATCAAGTGTTTCCCCTGATAACTTAGTAGCTAGATGAGGAGACGCTGGCTTCTTATAACGATGAGCACAAGTCGTAAAATCGAGGTCACATTGCTGTAAAGGAATGTCCATAAGTTGACGATGCGTAATAATATCATCAGCGATATTCATCTCACCATTATCTGGATTGATCGATACGCCCGTTTGTACTAGCTTTTGAGTGATGACATTTAAGCCTTGCTGCATAAGCGCTTTAGCAAGCAGCCCAGTAGCATAAGTTTTACCGATATCGGTATCGATACCAGAAACAAATAAAACACTCATGGTTGACCTCGGTTTTCTAAATACGTACGCACTACTTTTAGCAATGATTGGGATAAGGTAGTCAGCTCAGCATCAGTAATCACGTAAGGCGGCATGATATACACCAGCTTGCCAAATGGTCTGACCCAGATACCGTTATCAATCAATAAAGACTGAAAAATGGGCATATCGACCGCTTCATGCAGCTCAATTACAGCGACCGCGCCCAAGCAGCGCACTTCAGCAACGCCTTCTAATAAAGCAGCAGGCGCTAGTTGTTGCTCCATAATACATTGCATATTTGCGGTACGCGCTTCAATATCATAAGACATAATCAAATCAATCGATGCACACGCAACTGCACAAGCCAGTGGATTGCCCATAAAGGTTGGGCCATGCATAAGGGCTGGATAGTCACTATTATGAATGGTATCGGCAATTTTGCGGGTACATAACGTTGCGGCAAAAGTCATATAGCCACCCGTTAGCGCCTTGCCAATAGTCATGATATCAGGTCTGATGCCAGCATGTTCACACGCAAACAATTTACCACTACGGCCAAACCCAGTAGCGATTTCATCTGCAATCAATAGTACATCATGCTCATCGCACAGTTGACGCAGCAATTGCAGATATTCAGGACTATAAAAACGCATCCCGCCTGCACCCTGAATAATTGGCTCAATGATAAAACCCGCCAGCTGCTCACCATACTCTACAAAAAACTGAGCCAGCGTCTCACGTTCATCTACTGTCAATGCGCGATCAAAGCCAATGGGCGGCGCAGGGACAAAATGCTGCATCGGTAACTGCTTGCCATATAGGCTGTGCATACCATTAACAGGGTCACAGACACTCATCGCATGCCACGTGTCTCCGTAATACCCTGAATGGGTTGATGCAAATTGTTGCTTGGTTGGACGCTTGGCAGCTACTTGATATTGCAACCCCATTTTTAGCGCCACTTCTACCGCAATACTGCCACTGTCCGCATAAAAAATTGCATCAAGTCCAGTAGGGACAATGTCGAGCAGTTTTTTGCCCAGATCTATCGCTGGCTGATGGGTTAACCCACCAAACATGACATGCGCCATTTTACCCAATTGCTTAGTCAATGCTTCATTCAGTTTTGGATGGTTATAACCATGAACGCTCGCCCACCATGACGACATACCATCGATCAGGCGCGTGCCATCTTCGGTAATGATATAAATACCTTCAGCTCGATCGATAACGATATTGGAATAGGTTGGTGGCAGGCTGGCATATGGATGCCAGAGATGTTGTTGATCAAAATCGCTCGTTATTTGGTTTGCATTTATCGTCATTACATTTTTCCTAAAGCGCCTTGAACCCAAATATCATTAATAATGTATCGTTGATTCAGTTTAAAAGAGAGTCAAGGCAACCGAGCGCAGATGTATATGTGATACTTCAAATGAGGTTAACGCTGTCACTCTTTTATAGAGGATCGACTATATAAGCTACTTATTGACCCGTAATGCGTTTATATTTAGACAACAAATCGCTTTCTGTCTCGACATGATTGGGATCGTGAGGAATACAGTCAACTGGGCAAATCACAACGCATTGTGGCTCGTCAAAATGCCCGACACATTCTGTACATAGATCAGGGTCGATGACATAGATATCATCCCCTTCTGAGATGGCTTCATTGGGGCAAGCAGGCTCGCACACATCACAGTTGATGCACTCATCAGTGATTAATAGTGCCATGAACTGTTCCTTATATTTTTGCTTATATCAGTCATATATGGCTGCTCCTTACTATTTTAGCAAGTGCTAGCAGCATATCTTTGATGCAGTACCTTTTATTTACTATTTAATTTTTTGTCGAATGCTTGCAAAACACAGGGTGGAACGAATTTATTGACGTCACCGCCAAGCTTGGCAATTTCGCGAATCATGGTAGATGAGATAAATGAGTAATTTTGAGATGGGGTCAAAAACACCGCCTCAAAGTTCTCATCAAGCTCACGATTCATATTGGCTAGCTGGAATTCGTACTCAAAATCTGACATTGCACGCAATCCACGCAAAACTGCCGTGGCGTTTTTTTCACGCATAAAGTCAACAAGCAGCCCTTCAAAACCAATCACTGATACCTGCGGTAAATCTGCAAATACGGTTTCGACCAAAGCAACGCGCTCTTCAAAACTGAACAAGGGTTTTTTATGATGGCCTGAGGCAACCGCGATAACAACCTCATCAAATAGCTTGACGGCACGTGTGACCAAATCTACATGACCATTGGTAATAGGATCAAAGGTACCAGGGTATAGGATTTTGGTATGTAGCTTTGAGGAATTGGGAGAAATAGAGTGGCTCATAGCATGACTGATATAATCGGTGATATTAGGCCATATGCTAGCAAATTTTGCTCAAACTTAATACTTATCTGCTACATTTGTCCTAACAGCTGATTTACCTTTTCATCAGAGGCTTTGATACAATAGGCAGTTCGACTCATCCATCTCATAATCGAAATAAAAAACAAGACCAGTTATTGGATTAGGATGAGGAATTAGTGGGACTGATTAAATAAGGATAAGGAGCCTGTGTTTTAGGTCATCCTTATGGAGAAATTATGTCAAAAAAATCAAAAAAGCCAGATAATCAGATTTGCGCCAATAAAAAGGCCCGTCATGAGTACTTTATCGAAGAAACCTTTGAGGCAGGACTGGCATTACAAGGTTGGGAAGTCAAAGCCATTCGCGCAGGAAAAATGACGATTACTGAAGCGTACGTCATATTCCGCAATAACGAAGCTTTCTTGTTCGGTGCGCACATTCAGCCATTACTATCGAGCTCAACGCACGTTAGTCCAGACAGTATTCGTACCCGTAAACTGCTGCTGAACCGTCGTGAAATCGAGAAACTATCTGGGGCAATCAACCAGAAAGGCTACGCTTGTGTACCGCTATCTTGTTACTGGAAAAACTCACTGGTGAAATGCCAAATTGGCCTAGCCTTAGGTAAAAAGCAGCATGACAAACGCAAAACGCTAAAAGATCGTGACTGGGAACGTGATAAGCAGCGCGGTTTCAAACAACATTTAGATTAATTAGTATTCATTTAATCGGTGTAATGGACAAAATTCATGCTAAAAAGTAGAAGGTAGTCGCTAATGGACATAATTCATGCTATTTAAGTGAC
>NZ_JADQAM010000028.1:0-39969 GCF_022129405.1 Psychrobacter sp. Ps2
CTATGGCTCACCATCTAATCAGCTGAAAACCTTGAGAAAATGGTGTGATATTTAATCCTTATCTACTACAGCCCCATTTTTAAAGCTATCTAAGATTGGTTCTAGTAGTGCAAATTTGCGCTTATAACTCACTTGATTGACAATCAAACGTGAGGAAACATCACAAATGTGATCGCGGGCTTCAAGTCCATTGGCGCGCAGCGTGTTGCCCGTATCGACCACATCGACGATCAAATCGCCCAAGCCGACCAATGGCGCAAGCTCCATCGAACCGTAAAGCTTGATGACATCAACCTGCTGACCTTGGCTCGCAAAATAAGCACGAGCGACATTGACATATTTGGTCGCGATACGCAGACGACGATTTGGCAGTGGTACATCTTTCACACCCGCAGTCATCAGTTTACACTGAGCAATCTGCAAATCGAGCAATTCATAAACATGATTGGCACCGTGCTCAAGCAGCACATCTTTACCCGCCACCCCAAAGTCAGCAGCGCCATGTTCGACATAGGTTGGCACGTCGCTGGCACGCAAAATCAATACACGCACATTTGGATTTGAGGTTGGAAAAATAAGTTTACGTGACGCTTCAGGATCTTCTAAAAGATCAACGCCAGCTGCACGTAGCAGTGGCATGGTCTCTTCTAGAATGCGACCTTTTGATAAAGCCAAGGTTAGACCTGAAAACTCATCGTTTACTTCGTTTAATAAACCGCTGGCTGGTAAAGATTTGCTTGTCTCAGTCATAGTGACATCGTGTCCATGTGCAGTCCCCTATTAAAAGGGGAGTTTCTAATTTATATCGTATATGGGTAACAGTCGATATTGAGTCAATCAATATTAAGCGTTGGTATTAATACGTTCGATGTTCACGCCTAAGCTACGCAGCTTGTCTTCAACATGCTCATAACCACGGTCAATGTGGTAAATACGGTCAATCAGGCTCTCGCCTTCAGCGGTCGCCGCTGCCATTACCAATGACATAGATGCACGTAAATCCGTCGCCATCACTGGTGCTGCGGTAAAGTTTTCGACACCTCTTACTACCGCAGTGTGACCGTCAACCTGAATAGACGCACCCAAACGATTGAGCTCTGGTACATGCATATAGCGGTTTTCGAAGATATTTTCGATAAAAGTACTCGTACCGTCCGCTAAGCAAGCAATCGCCATTAGCTGAGCTTGCATATCCGTTGGAAAACCAGGATGTGGCTGAGTACGGATATCAACCGCCTTTGGACGGCCTTTCATTTGCGCACGAATCCAGTCATCACCGCTCGTGATAGTTGCACCCATATCTTCGAACTTCTCTAACACTGGCGTCAATAATAGAGCAGATGTTTTTTTGGTCAATACGTCGCCACGTGTCATTAAGGCACCAGCTAGGTATGAGCCTGTTTCGATACGGTCAGGGACAACTGAGTACTCACAGCCATGTAGACGCTCTACCCCTTCGATGGTCATCGTTGATGTACCGATACCGCTTATTTTGGCACCCATTGCAACCAACATATTGGCCAAATCAACCACTTCTGGCTCTAGTGCACAGTTGCCTAAGACGGTTGTACCTTTGGCCAATGCTGCTGCCATGATGACATTTTCAGTACCGCCGACGGTAATCATATCAAATGAGAAATTACAGCCTAATAGCTTGCCACCTTTTGGCGCTTGAGCTTTTACATAGCCATTCTCTACACTGATTTCGGCACCCATCGCTTCAAACGCTTTTAGATGCTGATCAACAGGGCGCGAACCAATCGCACAACCACCTGGCAATGAGACTTCAGCTTCGCCAAAACGTGCCAGTAACGGCCCTAGCACCAAGATTGACGCGCGCATGGTTTTGACCAAATCATACGGAGCATAGAAGTTATCGATACTCTTGGTATCGCAAGTGACCGTATCATCTTGCTTTTGGATTTTGATACCCATACCACCGATCAATTCAATCAACGTTCGCACGTCTTGTAGTGACGGCACGTTATGCAGTGTCGTTGGAGTCTCAGCCAATATCATAGCTGCGAGTAACGGCAAAGCGGCATTTTTGGCGCCTGAGATGGTGACTTCCCCTGCGATACGACTACTACCAGTGATTAAAAATTGATCCATAAAGGTGACAACCTAGCGATGAGTATAAAAAATTATGAAAACCAGAACTACAGCGCTCAACCATGCATATGGCCGATTCAGTAATATCTAGTCATATAGACAGCTATTTGATTAGCCTTTTGATTGAGCGTCCCACTCAGCAGGCGTCAGCGCTTGGATATTGAGTGCGTGAATATCGCCACTCGCAATCTTATCATTGACTAACGCATATACTGCTTGCTGACGTTGAACCGCGCGCTTGCCTTCAAAGCTGGCATCGACCACGCGTACGTCAAACTTATTACCTTGGTTGGCAGCTTGAATAAAAGCGTCTGGGAAGTGAGTCTGTAAAAATGCGATCAAATCGTCAGCGTTCATGCTCATAGAATAGTCTGCCTTAAAGTTTAGAATAGGGTATAGATTTAAAGTGATGACATTATAACAAGAGTTTGCATATCTTACAGTACTGTCTTACTCAAGTGTGTTTAAGCATTAAGACAGTGCTATCAATTAAACGGTCAAAAGTCGTCGATATGCATAGTGATAAGCTATTTGAGCGTTTTATCCAAGTAGGTCAATACTTGCGCACGCACATCATTGACCCAGCGTAGCGGCGGTGCCATCGCGCCAATACTGGTTGCATGACTGGCTCCTTCGATTTCGCCCGTTTCAACGGTTACGCCTGCTTTTTTAAACGCTTCTGTCATTTTGATTGTATTAGTCACATGTACAATTTTGTCTTTTTCTGCGGTTAATAATAAATACGGTGGCTGCGCGCCTTTAATCTGGCGATCTGGCATCACCTCATCAGGTGTGGCATTGGGGCCAAACGCCGTTGCACTACTGAACTTGCGGAAATCATAGCTATAAGGACCCGCAATTCCGATAACGGCTGCAATATCTGTTGGCTTAATACCATAAGGCGCCAAAAAGTCTTCGTTGGCAACGGCTGCTACTGCATTAAACGCGCCAGCAGAATGCCCCATCACCGCTAGGCGTGACGGATCAGCATGGAGACTGGTCGCATTTTCAATACTCCAAGCAATCGCTTGAGCCGCATCTTTGACATAATCAGGATAGACGTGTTCAGGCGCTTTACGGTAATTAATCACTGCGGTGACATACCCTGCTTTGGCTAAGCTCTGACCGACAAAGGCGTATTGTTCTTTATTGCCGCTCTCCCATGAACCACCATGGACAAATACCACCATAGGGTAGCTAGTATCAATAGTACTCTGAGATTTCATTGCTTGTGCTAGCGGTTTTGGATAATAGATATCTAGGTCTTGAGAAGGCTGATCACCATATAAGATATCCTTACTCACTCCAACGCCGCCACTAGAAGTAATCCCATTGACGATAGCCAATGGCGATAATGCCTGTGCGTTTTGCGTGGCTAACGCGATACTGCCCAATGCCAATATTGCCGCACCACCAAATCTCAATGTGCGTGTTTTCTTATGAGCAGGTTTATTGTGTATGCCTATATTACCAATAACGCTTGTTTCTTCATTTTGTTGTATATTTGCCTGTGAATCCTTCATGACCAGTATCCTATTATATTTATTTATCAATCAGTAGTAACAGGCTAACAGCGATAATGGTTCATTCATTAGCCAATGATGTGTTTGATATTAGTATCATTGACCAACACGCTGACTCTGCTACCTCTTGCTATTGATATAGTACTCACTGGCTGAGGATTTCTCGTGCCTTTACTGTTATTACTATTTAGGCTTATTGTGATTAACGTCATTTATTGCTTGGCGAACTAGAGTGCCTACTGGTTCTGATAAAGGTCGATATAAGGGCTTGAAGACGGCTGCGTAGTAGTGGCCTCTTCTTCCGTTATGACGATAGGCGTTGCCGTGCTGATAGTATTATCTTGAGCAGCTGGCGCTACTGCAGGATTGGCCAAATTATTCTCATACATGATGTCATCATTATTTATTTTCACCCCTCTATCGTCAACGACAGTTGTCAGCAATACTAACTCAGTGACCCCAACGGTGCCATTAGCGATATCAATCAGATGACTCTGCTGAGTGGGTGTCATACGGCCCATAATGTAGACCACGCCATTATTGGTAACGGCTTTAATTTGTGACGCACTCACGCCATCGCTAGCGGCTATTTTCGCCAGTAGCTTTGAAGTGATATAACCATCATGAACCGTTGAGCTATACCCTTTTGACGCACTCACCTCCATCTCATTGTAGACACGGCGTACATCCGGCATAGAGCTAACGACTTTTTCTACTTCTGCTTTGAGCGTTTCAGTTGGCACTTCACCTGTGAGCAGTACTTCGCTATTGAAACTATCGATACCCATACGACTGGTTTGCTGCAAGTCTTCTTTTAGCCCGTACACATTGATTTTGGCAGTATGTTCAATACTACGATCGAGCAGACGCTGCGGAATCGTGCGCTCAGTCATTGGCACACCATAAGTCCCTTCTGTACTGTTGGTCAAATAGTTGGTGGCACAACCTGTACTGACAACGCAGGCAGCAATCATAATGCCAGTCGTAATACGGCGTGGTGAACCAAAAATAGCAGTGCGCAAATGCATCCGTGTCATTATTTACCTCTTAGAACATGGTTGTGACAATTTTATAAATTGAGCAAATCTTAATCTAGGTCGTATCTTCATTTCAAAAAAACACGCCCTAGTAGTAACGAGCTAAAAGTAGCTATAAGCTAATACTGTATCTGATTTATAGAAAATTGACTATAACCGCTACTTTACTTAATTTTGGCCATCAGCGGTTAGCTTTTTAGTAACGAACCTTACTTGTCAGATGTGGTTAGATGCTTCATTTGGCAGCATCTATCTTACTTATTCTATTACCATGCACTGGCTATAAAAGCATTTTGAATCCATTCTGGTTGATGGTCTAACTGCTCACTTCTTGAATTTGACTCATTCATCGTGTTGTAAGCAATGACATCAAACCGGCAGTCATAATGAGCATACTCAGGATGCTGCTGTAAAAAGGACTGCGCTGTCTTAATCACTTTACGCTGTTTGCTGGCTGTCACACTGAGTGCTGCATCGCCATAATTCGAGGACTTGCGCTGGCGAACTTCAATAAATACTAGTGTTAACCATGCTGAACCTGTCTCAATCATGACCAGATCCAGCTCACCTACTTTTGGCTGTTGCCAATTTTGCGCGACTAACCTTAACCCTTGAGCTTGTAAATACTCACACGCCTGCTGCTCAAACCGACTACCTTGGCGCTGTTTTGGTGAGGTTAAGATTAAGGGCTTATGGTTCGGCATAAGGTTAATTCGTCTGATTAACATTTGAGAATTATCATAGCACAACATGCTAAACTAGCCACTTCTGCGCGTTCTACTCTCAAAATCTATCGATTTCTTTACTCATTATTTGACTGAAAAACCATAGATAACGACTGTACATACTAGCGCACTATTATTTTTTCACGTCTTTTTAATGACCCGAGGTTTTCATGTCTACCCCTACTGCGATGCCAGCTTGTCTCTATATCGTTGCCACGCCAATTGGCAATATGTCCGACATGACTTCGCACGCAATTGATGTCTTAAAGCAGGTCGCCATTATTGCCTGCGAAGACACCCGCACCTCAGGTAAACTACTGTCACATTTTGGTATCGATACCAAAGGCAGTAAGGCTGACGAGACAAAAGACTCAGAGACTCGTCCTGCCAAAAGCAGTATCGAAAATGATGACACAACCGCCAAGCAAAAAGGTCACA
Source organism: Psychrobacter sp. Ps2 (assembly GCF_022129405.1). Lineage (NCBI taxonomy): Bacteria > Pseudomonadati > Pseudomonadota > Gammaproteobacteria > Moraxellales > Moraxellaceae > Psychrobacter > Psychrobacter sp. Ps2. The sequence continues at coordinate 5,836 of NZ_JADQAM010000028.1, forward strand.
ATAAGCTATGGGCCTACCACGAACATAATAGCGCCATTCAAACGCCCAAAATTATTGAAATGATTGAGCAAGGTCATTCGGTAGCACTGATTAGTGATGCGGGTACACCTCTGGTCAGCGATCCAGGCTATCAACTGGTACAAGCCGCGCATGAAGCTGGCGTGACTGTATCACCTATCGTTGGGGCTTCTGCTGCAATTGGCGCATTGTCAGTAGCAGGGCTACCATCTGATCGATTTAGCTTTATTGGGTTCTTGCCAGCCAAAACACATGGTCGTCAAAAACAGCTGAGCGATCTAATCGCACGTACCGAAACTTTAATCTTTTACGAAGCGCCGCATCGCATCGTATCTAGCCTAGAAGACATGGCAACGATATTTGGTGCAGACCGTGCAGTGACTTTTTGTCGGGAATTGACTAAGACGTTTGAAACGGTACATAAGAGTACCCTTGGTGAGTTGGTTGAGTTTGTCAAAGCAGATGATAACCAGCAACGTGGTGAAATAGTCGTGGTCGTCGCTGGCGTCGGTGTGGCAAAGGATACTGACGACATCAGTACGCATGATAAATTGCTACAGCGTCTGTTAGAAGATTTGTCGGTCAAAAAAGCAGCTGCACTGGCTTCTGACATCACTGGCGTGAAGAAAAATGCACTTTATCAGCGCCTACTAGAGTTGCAAGCAGACTAATTTTTAATAATAAGAAAGACAACCATTTATAAATGAATTGAGGAGAGATAAGCAATGTACGATGTAATGGCAATAGGCAATGCGTTGGTTGATCACGAATATGTGCTATCAGATGCGGCACTAGAAGAGACCGAGCTGACCAAAGGTAATATGACGCTGGCTGGTATTGAAGAGCAGCAGCAACTACTGGCTTACTTTAAACTGGCCGAAATTGAGCCATCAAAACAAGCAGGCGGCGGATCAGCAGCCAATACGATGTTTACCTTTGCAAGCTTAGGCGGTAAACCTTTTTATGCTTGCCGCGTTGGTGATGATGATCAAGGGGCGTTTTATCTCAGAGACTTGCACGAAGCAGGTGTCGCGACCTCAGACAAATCTATCCATGCAGGCGGTGTGACCGGCTCATGTGTGGTTGCCGTTACTGAAGATGGCGAGCGTACCATGCAGACCTATCTTGGCACCTCAAGTGAGATTGTCGCTGACAATGTTGATTTTGACGCGTTGACACAAGCAGATTGGCTATATATAGAAGGCTATCTGGCGATGTCTGAGAGCATCCAACCAGCGATGACTCAATTACGTCAACAAGCCGGTATCCATAATGCAAAAATCGCGGTGAGCTTTGCTGACCCTGCGGTAGTAAAATTTGCCAAAGATGGCTTGCTTAATATGCTCGGTAATAAAGTCGCAGTGATATTCTGCAATAGCGAAGAAGCCAAGCTATTTACCGATAGAAAACAAGTCAAAGCAGCGGCGCGTGCCCTGCTTGAATATTGCCAAATTGCCGTCGTCACTGATGGTGCTAACGGTGCAGTCATCGCGCACCAGCCTAATGACGAAGCAGAAGTTGAGGTGTATGACGTTGCAACGCCAGCAGTGGCCAACGTCATCGATACCAACGGTGCAGGCGATAACTACGCTGGTGCTTTCTTATACGCATTATCGCAGCAGTATAGTCTGCCAGAATGCGGTCGTCTTGCCAGCGAAATATCAGCACAAGTTATTCAGCAGTTTGGACCGCGTCTTGCCTCGCAGTATTATCGAGATATCGCGCAGCGTGTACTGTCTGCTTAATTGTTAAACACATCTGTTGGACGCAAAACAAAAAGCCCATATCAAATCGATATGGGCTTTTTTTATATCATTCAGACTTGTTCAAACAGTTTGCTCAATTTAATAAGCGCTTGTTGTTAAGCAGTGGCTAGTGCTTGGGCGAGATCGGCTTTAATGTCTTCGATATGTTCGATACCAATCGATAGTCGTACCATATCCGTACTAACGCCTGCATTTTCTAGCTCTTGCTCATTTAACTGACGATGGGTCGTCGTCGCTGGATGACAGGCTAGTGATTTCGCATCACCGATGTTTACCAGACGAGTAATCAGTTGCAGCGCATCGATAAAGCGCGCACCAGCTTCTAGTCCGCCTTTCACCCCAAAGGTCAAAATAGCAGAAGGCGTGCCTTTCATGTATTTTTTGGCAAGCTCATGCTCAGAATGGTCAGACAGACCTGCGTATTTCACCCAAGCAACTTTATCATGGTCACGCAGATATTCTGCAACGGCTTGTGCATTTTGCACGTGACGCTCCATACGTAGACTTAGCGTCTCCATACCTTGCAAGATACCGAAAGCATTGAGCGGGCTGAGGGCTGCGCCAGTATTACGTAATGGCGCAACGCGGGCACGAGCAATAAAGGCTGGCGCGCCTACATCTTTGACGAAATTTACCCCATGATAGCTGTGATCTGGCGTGTTCAACAGTGGGAAACGCTCAGGGTAATCACCCCAAGCAAACTTACCGCTATCGACAATCGCACCACCGATTGATGTGCCAGTTCCGCTCATATATTTGGTCAATGAATGAATCACGATATCTGCACCGAACTCAAACGGACGGCATATCGCAGGCGTCGCCACGGTATTATCAATCACGACAGGTACGCCGTATTCATGAGCGACATCACTGAGCGCTTGAATATCGACGATATTACCTAGCGGGTTACCGATACTCTCTGCAAACACCATTTTGGTCTTGTCATCGATTAGATCACGAATGGCTTCTGGGTCTTTATGATCGAAGAAGCGCACTTCGATACCTTGACGCGGCAAGGCATGGGCAAACAAATTGTAAGTACCGCCATATAGCGTTGATACAGCGACGATATTGTCGCCTGCTTCACAAATAGTCTGAATCGCATAAGTAATGGCAGCCATACCAGAGGCTACGGCAAGCGCACCAATACCGCCTTCTAACGCAGCCACACGCTCCTCTAGCACTGCGTTGGTTGGATTCATGATACGAGTATAGATATTACCTGCAACTTTTAAATCAAACAGATCTGCACCATGCTGAGTATTATCAAACGCATATGAACTGGTATGATAAATAGGCACGGCGACTGCTTTGGTCGTTGGCTCTACACTATAGCCGGCATGAATCGCTAAGGTCTCAAGACGTTGATGGGTTTCTAATTGTTGGGCTGTTTGCTGGTCTGCTGATCCGTCACTCATAGTACATTCCTTTATTTTGATAAAAGATGATTTGTTGACGACGTATCGCCCAAAGTCACCTTAAAAAACTGTCTGCTAAATCATAGCAATAAAAAAAGCTGAGTTCATCATAACTCAGCTTCTTTATTAAAAGAATAGCAAAATACTCGTCTCTTCATGACAAATATTCATAAGCAGCAAACCAAACAGGCATATCTATACTAGAGATAATGGCCACCTTTATAGCAGCCACTTTGCTTTTAACTGTTTTTTATTTTATTTATAGTAAGCATTCTCTGTTCGAGTATGGTCAGTCTCGTCAACCACTTGGGTCAATTCTGGAATTTGCTGTTTCAGCTGCACTTCAACACCTTGGCGTAAAGTCATATCAACCGCTGAACACCCTTGGCAACCACCACCAAATTTCAATACAGCGGTTAGACCAATGCCTTCTTCATCAATCAGCTCAAGCAACTGTACGTCACCGCCATGCGCTGCCAAGCCAGGGTTAATCTCTGACTGCAATACATAGTTGATACGCTCTTCGACACTGGCATCAGCGCCTACTTTAGGTACTTTAGAGTTTGGTGCGCGGAAAGTCAGCTGACCACCGAAACGGTCTTTATTATAGTCGATGACCGCGTCTTCTAGATAAGGTACTGACGCCGCCTCAATAAAGGCAGAGAAGTTTTCATACGTAAAACGCAAGTCAGCGCTGTCTTCTTCGCCCGGCTGGTTATAAGCCATGCAGCACTCTGCACGCGGCGTACCAGGATGCTCAACGAAGATACGCACACCGATACCATCGGTATCCTGCTTAGACAACAAATCTGCTAAGTAGCCTTGAGCTGACTCAGTGATAGTGATGTTACTTTTTGCTTCGACTTGCTCGGTATCTAGGGCTGATTCATAGCCAGCAGTTTGGTCTAGTTGGTTATCAGCTTGGTTTTGCTCACTCATAATGTTTCCTATGCGTTATGACACAAACGCTATATCTATTATGGCTACTGTGTCGTGAATTTGGATTTTTAAAATGTTTACGATTTATATAAGGCATGCAGACTAGCAATGATTGGTATTTATTATTGTATGACATTGGCCGACATGAGTATAAAGTTTAATCCGTCTATAGCAGTCATTATACCTGAATCAAGCATCAATTCCGACCACGCTACTGTGAATTGAATAGCGACCATTGTAAATGGTTGTCATTGGTTTTTTTAATGATGCTAACAGGTCGCAAAGTAATTCAATATTTAAACCATGACAGATAAACACGCTGAATGATTGTGTAGGCTGCCAAGTTATTCTCTATATAAAGACAGCGGTACCATTTATCAAGCGCACTCAGCGTTTTCGATATGCCATACCGTTCACATCTAGTCCGAGCAAGTCATCTGGTTTTGACGTAGTATTGTTAATTTGAATGATTGTGCGCAGTAGCGTTATGAGCATGGTAGCTTTTAATTGTCTTGTATAAATATCAGCTTGTATAAATATCGACTTGTATAAAGATTAAGTATTTTTTGGATAGGATTATTTTTATGATGACACGGACGTTGCACCTAGTAACTACCAAGGACGATGAGAAAATTGCTGTTTGGAAAGTAGTTGATAATTCAGAAGAAGATACGATAGCTAACACGTCAGAAAACAGCCTGCCTGACATCACACCGCAAAACATATTTTTGACGCATGGTACGTTTTCTGACAAGCAAACTTGCCTCAAAATCGCCGAATACTTTGCAGGGCTTGGTCATCACTGCTACATCATGGAATGGCGTGGACATGGTGATAGCTCACTACCGAAAGAAAAGTTCAACTTTGAGACTGTCGCCACTTACGACTATGAAGCGACTTTTCGTTATTTCTTTGAAGAATTAACGCTCAATAATCTACATTGCGTTACTCATAGTGGTGGCGGTGTTGGTTTGACCATGTTTCTCGTTCAAAACCCAAGCTATATCGATAAGGTCAATAGCATCAGTATGTTTGCCTGCCAAGCTTTTGGTGCGGCGCAAGACTCGACCAGCTACACGAAAATCTTTATAGCCAAGGTACTTACGCGGTTAGTCGGCTTTGTACCCGCTAAGCAGTTTAAGGTAGGTCCTTTTAACGAAAGCTACTATACGATGACCCAGTGGTATGACTGGAATTTGCGTAAAAACTTTAGAAGTAGTTTTTTGAAAAAGGCTCATTTTGATAAAGGCAGGACGAATACAGACGAAGTGAACGAAAGCATTCACCAGCAAAAGAATACTGGCGATGATTTTGTTGACTATCGTCATCATATGGCTCAAATTACCATTCCTGTTTATTCTATCAGTGCGAAAGGCGATACCTTCATATCCCCTACTCGTGGCTGTCGTTTGTTTTTTGATGGCTTTAACAATTCAACCAATATCTTTCGAGAGTACTCGCTTAGTAACGGCGATTTAGATGACTATACGCACAGTCGCATTATGATTAGCCGCAATGCTGCCACAGAGATTTGGCCAACAGTGACGGCATGGATAGAGAAGTATGCCAGTTAAAGTAGAGATTTCGTTTGGATGATTTCGATAATGACACACCCCTAAACATCTTTATACTTGTCAGAAAGTCATGGGCTGTGTCAGTATTAGCGTCATTAATTTTTAATCAATAAAAATAAGTCGTAGGAAGTTGGCGTCTATGAGTGAATTATCAGAGCAACAGTCAGATAAGCAAAACCTAGATCAAAAAGGCAGTAAACACTATCGTTATCTAGTCTTTATCGGTCGCTTTCAGCCGTTTCATGCTGGCCACAAAGCCGTCATCGATGAGGCACTAAAACGCTCAGATGAAGTAATTATGCTCATTGGCTCAGCCAACTTGCCACGTAGTTTACGCAATCCATTTAGCGTCGCTGAGCGTGCCGCAATGATTAAAGGTGCCTACTCTGAAGAAGAAGCCGAACGCATTCACTGTGTTGGCTTAGATGACGCACTCTACAATGACACCCGCTGGCTACAGTATGTGCAGGCAGGTGTAAAATCTGTCACTGGCGACTTGCAGACGGATATTGGTTTGATTGGTCATTCAAAAGACAGCTCCTCCTACTATCTGTCACTATTCCCCAACTGGGCATCGGTGTCAGTGCCCAATTACCATAACTTATCGGCCACCCCTATCCGCGACAGCTACCTGATGGGTGCCACGCCGACCCCTGAGCGCACGCCTGAGTCAACACGCAAAGTGCTCAACGATTTCAAAAAAACTGACGACTATCATCAGTTGCACGAAGAAGCCGACTTTATCGATAAATACAAAAGACAATGGGAATCAGCACCTTATCCACCCACCTTTATGACTGCCGATGCGTTGATTGTACAGTCAGGTCATATCCTCTTAGTTGAGCGGCGCAGTATGCCAGGTCGCGGATTGTGGGCACTACCGGGCGGGTTTTTGAACCCAAAAGAAACGTTATTTGACGCCTGTATCCGTGAGCTACGTGAAGAGACACGCCTCAAAGTGCCTGAGGCTGTATTGCGTGGCTCTTGCCACAGTCAGCATACTTTTGATGATCCATATCGCTCGGCACGCGGTCGTACGATCACCCAAGCGTTTTATTTTCAACTGAAAAATGATCCAAAAGGCTTGCCAAAAGTAAAAGGCGGTGATGACGCTGCCAAGGCGTTTTGGTTACCATTGGCGGAGCTTGACGCAACCATGATGTTCGAAGATCACTATGCAATTATCACCAAAATGGTTGGGTTATAGCATCATTTTCTATCATGATTTATCACTTTTATATGCAACTTATTAGCACCCGAGTCGATAGACGACAAGGGTTTATCGCCGCCACTGTTCTTTTATTAAAGCAGGGGCGGCATCTCAAAGCAGAGGAGTTCTGTGATGTACACCAGCAACCTAAACAACCTAATCTTAAACAGCGACAGCTATAAAACCTCACATTGGGTGCAATACCCAAGCGGTAGTGAGTATCTGTCAAGCTATATCGAAGCGCGAAAAGGTGACTATGATGTGGTGTTTTTTGGCCTGCAAGCCTTTATCAAAGAATACCTAAGCACGCCTATCACCCATCAAGATATCGATGAGGCCGAAAAGGTCATTCAAGCACACGGTTTGACTTTCAACCGAGCAGGATGGGAGCATCTGGTCGATAAACATGACGGCTACTTGCCACTACGCATCGAGGCCGTCGCCGAAGGCAGCATAGTACCCGTATCTAACGTGGTTTGTCAGATTACCAATACTGACCCTGAGTTTTATTGGCTGCCAAGCTATATCGAAACGGCACTATTACGTGCGATTTGGTACCCATCAACGGTCGCTAGCGTCTCACGTTACTGCAAAGACATCATCCGTCAGGCTCTAGAGAAGTCAGCAGACAACACAGAGTCGCTGCCTTTTCGCCTGCATGATTTTGGTGCGCGCGGTGCCTCAAGCCAAGAGAGTGTGGCACTCGGTAGTTTGGCACATTTGGTCAACTTTGCTGGTACGGATTCGATGACCGCGCTGGTTGCTGCCAGTCGTTGGTATCAGATGGGTAAAGACATGCCCGCGTTTTCGATTCCAGCAGCTGAGCACAGCACCATGACAGCATGGGGACGTGATGGAGAGACCGCTGCATTTGCCAATATGATTGAACAGTTTGGTGGCACAGACAAAGCGTTTTCGGTCGTCTCTGACAGCTATGACTTATGGAACGCGATTGATAATATCTGGGGCGATACCTTAAAAGAAGACGTCAAAAACATGGGTAGTACGCTCGTCATCAGGCCAGACAGTGGTGAGCCTACCAAAGTGGTACGTGAAGCCTTAGAGCGTCTAGCGGTGAAATTCGGTACGACTATAAACAGTAAGGGCTATAAAGTACTGCCCGATTACGTGCGGATTATCCAAGGGGATGGTATCAGTGCACAAAGCTTAAGCAATATCATTGATGTGATCATGAAAGCAGGCTTTAGCGCAGAAAACGTAACATTTGGCATGGGCGGTGGTCTATTGCAGCAAGTCAACCGCGACACCATGAGTTGGGCGATGAAATCTAGCGCTATCTCTATCGATGGCGCATGGAAGGATATTTACAAAGATCCCGTCACCAGCCGCTCGAAGCGCTCGAAAAAAGGACGATTGGCACTGGTAAAAGACAACAGCGGCCAGCTAACAACCGTCAAAGAAAATGAGATGAGCGATCCAACTGATAATCTATTACGTGATGTCTACGTCGATGGTCAGTTGTTAATTGAAGACAGTCTCACGACTATTAGGGAACGTGCGGGATGGTAGACACTAGTAAGCTGACATCAGTCGCAAAGGACGTTTTACTTGCCCCTGTCTACCTCTATCAAGGTCGCAAAATCAAGCGTGATACGGTTCGCTTGCCTGAACCACATGGCGAAAGGCACGGCGTGATTGACCTGACTCAAGCAAATAATAAGGTATCAACGCAAGACGCTAAGACATTTAACCTTATGGTGGTCGGTGATTCAGCAGCAGCAGGTGTGGGTAGTCAAACGCAGCAAGAAGCATTGGTCGGTAAGCTCATACCGATACTGGAGCAAAACAAAGCTATCCAATCGAACTTTGCTCGTCTCAATTGGTCATTACAAGCGACAACAGGTCATACCAGCTTTGATATTCTACGCAGGTTATATGTCTTACCTGCTCCTGAACAGCCTATCGATGTGATGTTGCTGAGCGTAGGGGTCAATGATACAACGTCCAATGTCTCTGTGCATAAATGGCAACAACAAATTGAAGACATTATCAATATTGTACAGCGCAAATTTGGCGTACGAGAATTGGTTTTTTTAAGTTTGCCACCGATGGCGCAAATGCCTGCAATCCCTGCCCCGCTCAATAACTTTGTAGGTGCAAAAGCGTCGGTACTGGATGAGATATTACAGCAGGTTTGTGCGGCTCATGCTGGTGTCACCTATATGGCAACCGACTTTACACGGATGTTAGAAGAGCATGCAAATGGCTCGGCTATCGATATCAATGTGATGTTTGCCAGTGATGGATTTCATCCTAGCAGTCTGATGTACGGCTATTGGGCACAGCAAATCGTAGAGACTATTATTCAGTTACTAGATTCTATTCAGTTATTGGACTTATCTACTACTGAATTTGAGCGCTAAATAGACTGTTAACTTTATTTTTAGATCATAAAAAATTAAACCAAAAAAAACCGCTGAATAATCAGCGGTTTTTTATTGCTTAGCGAAATATATTTACACCATAAGTGTAAATTATTCAGCAGCGTCTGCAGCTTTCTTGCTACGGCCACCAAATGCGCCAAAGCGTTTGTTGAAGCTTGCAACACGACCTTCAGTAGAAGTTTTACGTTGCTCACCAGTATAGAATGGATGCGACGCACTTGAGATATCAAGTGGGTAGTATGGGTATTCTTTACCTTCGTATTCACGAGTCGCTTTAGTCTTAGCAGTTGAGCGAGTCAAAAAGAACACGTCAGCGTTAGTGTCGTGGAATAAAACTTCTTGGTAATTAGGATGGATATCTTTACGCATAATATACTCTCTAGGTCCGATGTATGTACAACGTCTAAATACAGCATCATCGATGATGTATCAAACAAATAATGACATACGTAACTGAGGCACTAAGGACATTACAAGTATGGCAACTGCGTCACTGGCTTATTCCAGCACCCAACACCACCCTTCTGTTCGCTTAGCCTTTCCCCAGCGGGAAAATTAAACTGCGATTTTAACGGTTTTTGTCACCTAACGCAAGCCGCAGTTGTGATAGAGATATGTGATAAGTTGTCAATAATAGAGAAATAGTGTTGAGATGTATAAGTTAACCCAGTACAATGTTTTGGTTAGATATATTAATCAATTACATTTTTATATGTAGTTAATCTAACCAAATATAGGTTGGCTGCGCTATTTATTTATCGCAACTCTAGGACACCTAGCTACAATATATTTACTCATTTTTTACAAAAAATGTTTTCTTCTTTGTTCATCGGCGAACACCAATACCCTAATACCATATAAGGACTATTCAATGAAAACCACTACAAAAGCCCTATTGATCAGCTCAATACTTTCTATCACTACCATGGCAAGCGCTGCACTGCCGACTCAGTGGCAACTAGATAACTCTCACACTCGTGTCGGTTTCTCAGTTGATCATATGGGATTTTCTACGGTCATGGGACACTTTAGCGATGTAGACGGTACCGTTAAATTTGATCTAAAGAACCCTAACCAAACCCAGCTGAACTTTGTCATTGATACAGACAGTATCGATACTGCTTGGGCTGCCCGTGACAAACATTTAAAAACGGAAGAGTTCTTTAACGTTAAAAAATACCCTACTATGAGCTTTAAATCTACTCAGGTTAATTTTGTAAATCCGCAGCAAGCAAAAGTAACTGGGGACTTTACTTTACTGGGTCAAACCAAGCCGCTAACTCTTAATTTAACGCTGAACAAAATCGATAACAGCCCTCTGACCAAAGAGCCAGTCGTTGGCTTCCGTGCTACTGGCACTATAGACCGTGCAGCTTATGGTATGACAGCCTACTCTGCTGGTATTACGACCAATGTTCCTATTCAAATTGATGGTGAGCTAGTAGAAAAGAAATAACAGTAAGTTTATAGCTCTCTAACAGTTTTCGACAAAAACAAAAAAGCAGCCTACCCTCGTTTATAGATGCAGGCTGCTTTTTTATTTCTTATAAATTCTTCTACGCTCTAATCATATATATTCACTATTTTACATAAAAGGTTTTTATATACTTGAAGGCTTCATACTTTGTTGTTATATTCATATATACGGATTTACGAATATATAACGCAACACTGAGGGAGCAGCAACGTGGATACAGTACAAGTTGATTACATAGCGATAGATGCTGAGTGGGATAAGAAGGTATCAAATCATCATTTTGATATATACCACTTATCTGGTTGGATTGCGGCCTCAGCTGTCATCGATAAGGGCAAACCTCAAGGCATCATCGCTCACTATAAAAACAAGGAAGTATTGTTACCCATCATAATTAGAGACATTGACTCAGAGCACTGGGATGCTACTTCCACTTATGGCTACGGGGGACCGTTGATGGATAAAACCCTCACTGATGCCGAGTTAGACGTCGTACTAGATGAGATAAGAGCTTTTCTTTGCGAGAGAGGCTGCGTGTCTTTGTTTATGCGGTTGCATCCGATTATTAATAAAGAATGGATACCCACAGTTGGCAAAGCACTGACTCACGGGCTGACTTTGATGTCTGATTTGAGTAAGTCAGAAGAAGAGCATTGGAGCGAAACACAAAATCGACATCGCCGCGGTATCAAAAAAGCCATAAAAATGGATGTCGTGACAAAAACAGAATTCTTAACCCGACAGAACGCGATGGTGTTCTCAGACATTTATAAAGAGACGATGCGACACGTCAAGGCCAGTGATTATTACTTCTTTGATGATGATTATTTTTTTAATTTGCTTGAAAACCTTCAAGAAAAAATACTGCTGATAACCGCCTATCAAGACGATAAAGCAATTGGGTCTTCTATATATACGCTCTGCCAAGAGTCTGGCATTATGCAGTTCCATCTTGGCGGCACGTTAAACGCCTATACACATCTGCAACCTTCTAAACTTATCACTCATGTCGCTCGCAATTGGGGACGAGAGAACCGTTATGAAGTGCTACATCTTGGTGGCGGCGTTGGCTCCAATTTAGATTCTTTATATGAGTATAAGAAAGGCTTTAGCTCACAAGAGTTACTATTTAAGACTTACAGGCTCATCGTCAACGTAGCAAAATATACAGAGTTAGTAGCGGATATCTGGTTCACGGAAAGTGATCTGCTCTCAGACTTTTTTCCTTTATATAGAAAAGAGCCTAGCAAAGAAGAAGTGTTAGAGACCATTCAGGTTGAGCCTTTAGCAAATGTGACATAGTACAGATTGCATCTAATACTAGGGCGTGTCTTCATTTCAAAAATGGTGGTAAAAATGAGATAAATTGCCGTCAAACAAGAAAAATAGCGCAGATAATATCGGGATATTAACCAGCTATTTGACGATGTTTGGCAAGATTTAGCCATTTTTAGCCCATTTAGATGACTATCGGGTGAATTGAAGACACGCCCTAGAGAATAACACCAAACAAAAAGCAGCCTGCCTCTATAATTGAGGACAGGCTGCTTTTTTATCTTAACGTTGTCGAGTTATTTTATATCTAACGCCTATTATTTACTTGGGATAACGTGCCAAACGCCAAGTTTATCATCACCGTCTTTGTCACCAACTTTTGTGTCATTAGCATAGAAGTATAAAGGCTTACCGTTCATTGCCCATTGATATTTGCCATCTTCACGCTTAAAGGCAGCAAACTGACCTGAAGCTTTAGCATCGCTAGGCGCTTTGAAGATTGGCCAAACAACTTGGCAAGCTGCACCGCAATCTGACTTATTCATAGAGTCTTTATCAAACGTATATAACGTCATATGGTTGGTAGCATCTACCAACACCCCATTCTTGCTAGTAACTGGTGCTGTGTTATTGCTCATTGCCTGTACTTCATGCGTACCTGACATATCGTTACCGACTACGTTTTTTAAAGTAGTACAGCCAGTTAGTGTTAATACACCTGTTAGTACCGATAACATCATTATATTTTTCATCATAACTTCCTTGTAATTTTAGTCGTATTTTTTATAGCGATAAGCCTGTGGTTGTTTACTTTGTCGACTGTCCCTATTATTAATTTTGACCTTTGTAATTCTGAACAGTCATCAAAACAGAACCTACGCTTCTTGTTAAGCAAAATGAATATAGCATATGCATTTAAGTTATCTCGGCTACCAATATATATACTTACAAAAGCGGTCGAATTTTACAAAACAATAAAACGAACTTATTTTCGATTTCACAGGTTTGCCACTTCTCTCGTTTACTCTATTTTTAGACAGGCTCGTTTGTCTGAAAAACTTCACACATATAGCGACTCGTTGACAAAACTCATGCATCTTCTTACGTATTTCCCATCATATTGTCTGTAGTTCTTCGTAAAATAAACCTATAGAGATGAAGAATGGCTAAACAATAGAAAAGATGACTATTGAAGTTCAGATTTGTGTGTTGAACTTAATTACCTTCGCACTCATATCAAGAAATATAGAACATTTGATACATATACCGAGCACGGCCTAATACAGATGCTATTAAGGATACAACGACGACAATGACTCAGTCTTTTGATAAAAAATACGCTCAATCCTTTAATCGTGACGCTCATTCTGGGGTGTTATCTTATGGGGCACAAAACACTCAACCTAAAAAGCGCGTTGGCATTTTGGGCGGCGGTACTGCGGGATCGACGATTGCGATTCGACTTGCTGCGTTAGGATTAGAGACCTATTTGTTTGAAAAGAAAAAATCTCTCATTGATGGACCACCTATGTGTCATTTGCATGCAGGTGGTAACTTGTACCGTGAAATACCGGACGAAGATTGCGTAGCGCTGCTTAAGCAATGTATCGATATTTTGCGTTTGTATCCGCACACTATTGACGTCCGTCCTACTGTGTTTGCTGTACCGACACGTGACGAAGGACTGCCTGAAGATTTACTACCGCGTTTAGACATTTTGACCGATGCTTATCAAGAATTGATCGAGCAAGATGCTAATCATAAGGTATTGGGTGAACCTGAGGATTACTACCAACTTTATAGCCATGAGCAATTGATTGAGCTGTCTGAACGTGAGCAAGTCGCTGTACCAAGTACAGTTGATGAATGGATGATTCCAGTCGCTAGATACTTGGATTTAAACAAAGTTAAATTTCCGTTAATTGTTGTCCAAGAATATGGTTGGAACATTTTTCGTTTAGCCGCTTCTGCCAAACTTGCACTTGAAGAATACGATAATGCGCACGTATTTACCGAAACTGCCGTACAAAAAGTTGTACCGGTAGATTGTGAGAACTGTACCAACGCTGACCATCATGTCACCAAATGGCGTATCGACTATCAACAGATTCATAGTCAAGAACACGCCTCTCAGCCTGAGTCTATCGAGGTTGATTATCTAGTCAATGCTTGCGGATTCCGTACAGGTGTCATCGACGATATGGTTGGTGTCGAAGTCACGCGTATGGTTGAGTTCAAATCATCTTATGTGACTCATTGGGACGATGCTGGTGGACAGATACCAGAGATTATTGTTTATGGTCAACGAGGCACGCCAGAAGGCATGGCGCAGCTTACTCCCTACCCTGGTGGATATTTTCAGATTCATGGTATGAGTAAAGCCATTACTTTGTTTGATGATGGTCTTGTCGCATCAAGTGAAGACAGTGCGCAGCCAAAACTGCCACAGCAATATGTGCACTATATCGAAGATGGTTGGGATAAAGTGCCCCTACAGGCACGTAGTCAGCAAGCGATTGAGTATGTGGCTGAGTTTGTACCGACATTTAACAGCGCACGTACTGTTGGTAATGCGCTATATGGTGGGCAGCAGATTCCCGGACAGGATGATACGCTGCGAGTCGCTGATGTGAGTTTATATTCTAATATACGCTATGCCCGTGCAGAAAACGTCAAAGCATCTTCGACCTTGATTGCCGCTGATCAAATAGTTAATGAGCTGACAGATCTAGGCTTGATAGAGAACGATACACCTCTGAATCGTCGTCGCTATGCTCATGAGTGGTCGTACCTTGTCCATAACGATAGCCTCGCTGTCGATGAGGTTGCACGTGAGCTCGCTGAACAGCGTGGATTTCCAATTGCGATGGCTCATGTCAATCATAGTATTCGTGAAGTAGCATTGGACGATCTCACGCCTGCTGATGCCTAATAGGCATGATTCGCTGATAGGTTGTTAATACCTATGACAAAGGAGCAAGTAACCGAGATTTGGTTATCTGCTCCTTTTTTGCAATAGCTTTTAATATTTAAGCATTTGCTGTGTATGAATAGCGATACGGCTTAACTATTACTGCCTGCCATTTTCTCTGTATCCACAGCATCATCTATGGTCACTACTGTTTGTAGTATATCGATCGCTTCGCTGATGGTATTGCACACTACTAGACGGTCTAAATCTTCCTGCTTCATAAAGCCTTGCTCAGTAGTATATTTTAAATGCTCAATCATACGGTCATAAAAACCATTTATATTCAAAATGATCATTGGTTTTTCGTGCTGGTACAATTGACGCCACGTGGCGATTTCCATAATCTCTTCTAATGTTCCTAGCCCGCCCGGTAGCGTGATAAAGGCATCGGCATACTCTGCCATAACGGTCTTACGCGTGTGCATAGTGTCAGTCAAATGCAACCGAGTCAACTGCTCATGAGCGATTTCGTGCTTGAGCATAAAGGTTGGAATCACGCCCACTGCTTGCGCGCCGCCATTAATTACTTCATCCGCAACTGCGCCCATTAGACCGATACTAGCGCCACCATATACTAGTCCCATGCCATTATTTGCTAATGCACTGCCAAGCTCGCGTGCCGCCTGTTCATACACGTCACCATTGCCCAAGCGTGAACCGCAATACACAGCCACGAGCGGCATTGATAGGGCAGACTTTTCGACTGCTTTTTCAATATTGGTAATGTCTTTGCTTGTGATTACATCATAAGTGTCATCGTTGATTTTCATTTGCATATAGCTTCCTTAATTACCTGTCAGTTTTTATTGAGTGCTTGTTATTAGTGAAGGCTTCATACCGACACCTGTCATTTATATTGTCATGCATATGATTCATAAGACAAACTCAACCAAGCTATACGAAACTTGGAAGTCATATTTGAGCAACTGTCTTGCCAGCATTTATCTTAACATAAGCAATGCTACCACATAGTCACAACGATTTATCACTACGCAACGACTACACTTTTAAGATGCGCATTTATTGTTCATCATAGTTCAATATTCATTATCTACTAATAAAAATACTAAGGTATACCCATGGATAATCACAACGCCTCTCCTACTACCGAGCTATCAAGCTCTGTGCTTAATGGCACTCTCACGAGTAAAAGTAATATGAATGACGCGAGCAAGATTGATATTTACTCATTAAGCATCATGACCGATCGCAACCAAGCATTGGCAGCCACTGTCTATCGCCCTAAAGATGCGACAAAAAAAGCAATCATGATGGCACCAGCCACAGGTATTAAGCGTCACTTTTATCATAATTTTGCGACCTATCTAGCAGAAAGCGGCTTTGGGGTACTGACCTTTGATAATGAAGGAATCGGTGAGTCACTATCGACCGAACTGGCAAAATGTAGCGCTTCCTTGATCAGTTGGGGTCGCCATGACATGCCAGCTGTACTTGACGCCTTACAAGATGAGTTTCCTGATGCGACTTATCATCTCATCGGTCATAGCGCAGGTGGTCAGCTCATCGGCTTGATGCCTAACTATCAGGCGATTGGCTCAGTGTTCAATGTCGCTTGCTCGTCAGGACGTATCAAAAATATGGGTATGCCATATAAGCTCAAAGCCATGGGTTTTATGGATGCGTTTATTCCATTCACTAATTTAACACTAGGCTATACGCCGTCAGACAAAATCGGTATGGGTGAGCCGCTGCCACGCGGTGTGGCTCGTCAATGGCGTGAATGGTGCAATGGCGCAGGCTATATCAAAACCGCATTTGGCAAAAGCATACATACACATTTCTATGATGAGCTCAGCATGCCGGCATTGTGGCTTGGCTTTAGCGATGACGATATCGCCAACAGTGAAAACATGGACGACATGATAAGGGTATTTACAAAAATGCCCGTAGAAAAGCGATTCTTAGACCCTGAAGATTTTGGACTAAATCATATCGGTCATATGCGCTATTTTAGTAGTAAGACCAATATCAAAGCGCCGCAGCTATGGCAAATGGCAGTGACATGGTTGCACGACCAACCATAAGCTTAGCACCATGTCGCACCTTACATAGCAGACCCATGATAATTTAGATTACTTTTCTGCGTTTTCTGTTTCATCTAGTTTTAAGCGTTTAGTCAGTGCCGAATACAGGGATGGCTGCATATTGTGAATATTGCCTATCATCCATTTAACATAGCTGATGGGCACATCTTTAATCGGTTTGCCTTTATGCTTGCCAAAAGGCATCTTGCTCACAGGGGTCGCTTTATTAGAGATAGCATGTGCCGCTGCAAAATCTGTCGGCGCAATCTCTAGACGCTCGCAGCATGCCTGATACAGCAAATAGCACATTCGAGCATCGCCAAGCGCGTCATGAGCGGCAATCGTCATTGCACTCGCCTCACCCTTGCCCAACAGTTGCTCGATACACTTAGACTGACCGTAAGCACACCATTCTGGAAAGGCTGCCCGCGCAAGCCTCACCGTACAAATAAGCTTAGCAGAAGGACTGCCAATCACTCGCCAATCAAAACGTACATTGTGACCAATCAAGTACTCTGGTAATTCAAACTGTTCTAGCTCAAAACGCTCAAGTCCAGCCACATCATCATCGGTAATACCATGTACCTTTATGACAACAGGCGAAATAGATCGACCACTGTTAAAGTATTTCATCCATTCAAAGCCAGTTGCTACATTGATAGTAGCAACTTGGATAGGTCTAGGATCACTGCCCTGATCTGTTTCGGTATCGATAACCAGCGCTGTTTCGCGCGTGGCAGAAATATCAGCAGGATTAAAAGCATCATTCATAAGGTATTAACCATCAGTAGCAACTGTCTATGCTCAGCAGAAATGTTAAGTAGATAAAACTGTATTTGCTGTCTATATCCTTAACCATAAGAATATCTATGGGGGTAAAAACGATAGATAACAATGCGATACATACGTTATCAGACGAAGCTTTTATAATAAAATCTCAAATGACATAAAATATATATGAGACATCAATGCTAGCAGATGGAAACAACCAGCCTCCCAGACCTTCTTTTTTTAGTCGTTTAATAAGCCTACTGATTAAGGCTATCGTATTACTAGCACTGTTATTTGTCTTTGATAAACTGCTACCCAGTATCAGTCAACAAACGCAATCATTTGTGGTTGCCAAATGGCAACAATTGAGTCTATTGCAACAAGAGCTGCCGACAGAAAACAGCTTGCCCAGTCCACTACCAGAACGGAACCTAACAGACACTTGGGGCGCGGCACGTAGCCAAGGCCGCTCCCACGAAGGCATCGATATCTTTGCACCACGTAATACTCCCGTGCAGTCGACCACGCAAGGCGTAGTAAGCAAAGTTGGTGAGAACACCTTGGGTGGGCGCGTAGTCGTGGTAGTAGGACCTGGTGGCGCAGGACATTACTACGCCCACCTAGAAGACTATGCTGATATCTCCCCCAATGACTGGGTCAATCAGGGCGATGTGATCGGTTATGTGGGTGATAGCGGTAATGCAAAAGGAACACCGACACACGTACATTATGGTATCTATATTAATGGCAGTGCGGTCAACCCTTATCGGCTTTTGCAAAAGGATTAACGAATACAAAAAAGTATGTCGTTATCCTAATTTGAAGTCATGCTAGGTTTATATTAATCAAGAAACTGAAACCGAAAAACCAACGCTAATACAGACTAGAAATCGTATTAATTGGCAGTAACGGATCTGACATAGTTTGAAGGAAATACCACACTAAATGTCGACCCTTCCCCTTCTACTGAATCGATTTGCAATTGCGCTTCGTGCTGGTGCAGTACGTGTTTTACAATCGCTAATCCCAACCCCGTACCACCTGTTGCACGGCTACGACCTTTGTCGATACGATAGAAACGCTCTGTCAAACGGGCGATATGCTCTGACGCAATACCGATCCCATCATCTTCGACCGCGAAACGGCAGCCATCAGACGTCCTTGTCCAGCTGATAGTGATATTGCCACCCTTTGGCGTATATTTGATCGCATTGATTACTAGATTGGATAGCGCACTATTCAAGTACATCTCTGACCCGTACAGCCCATCATACGTATCTATATGCAAATGAATGATGTGTTTGTACGCTTGGTTGTAGGCCTGTGCATCGTCATAGATATTGGTCAGTAGCTTAGTCATATCTATGTAATGCAGCTCGTGTGACTCTTCGATTTCAATCTTAGACAATAGCAGTAAGTCGTTCACAATTCTGTTCATACGGGCTGTTTGCTGGGTCATCAGCTCAAAACCACGACGCCATTGCGGCGGCATATCTGGCTGATCGGAGAAATTTTCTAGGTAGCCCATCATTACCGTCAATGGTGTTCTAAGCTCATGCGAGACATTTGCGACAAAATCCTGACGCATTTGCTCTAAGTGCCGCAAGCGGGTCACATCATATACAAACAGCAGTTTTTCATCACCGAAAGGGGTCAGTTCACACTTTAAGTAGCGACTAGGATCTCGCCATGATTCTATATGGACGCCATCGTTAGGTATCGTTGTACCTTCATAATACTGGCGGAACTCAGGTACAGTGATAAAGTCAAAAATATTTTGACCTTTATCTTCTGGCTGTAGCAGCAATAAGTCTTGTGCTGCCTGATTCCACCATTCTAGACCATCATTGTTGTTGAGCAAAATCACTGCATCGCGCAAGGCTCGTAGTGCACTGCCGATTTTTTTGAGTTGCTCCGCTGTGCTTTGAGTAGATATTTGCTCTAATAGAGCTGATTGCTCACTTTGTGCTGGCGCTATCTTGTCCATTTTTTATCCTTACCACTATCCGCTGCCTCAATATTGCTGCGGCATTATTTGTACAAGATTAACTTGGCTCAATCAGGCTAGAAAATCGATAGCCTGTTCCACGTACCGTCTGTATCAATGTATCACAGTCATAAGGTCGCAGTAATTTACGTAGACGTTTAATATGCACATCGATGGTTCGGTCTTCGATGTATACATTGCCGCCCCATACCTGATCGAGCAGCTGCGTTCGTGTATAGGCGCGCTCAGGGTGACTCATAAAAAATGCCAATAGGCGATACTCTGTGGGCCCAACATCAACGATTTTACCTGCAGCTGTCACGCGCTGACTCTTAGTATCTAGACTTAACTGTCCAATTTCGATAGGTTTATCACTGCTCATCGCGCTACTGCGTCGTAGTACGGCTTTGATTCTAGAAATCAGCTCACGAGTCGAAAAAGGCTTGGTCATGTAGTCATCTGCCCCTGCATCAAGACCATGCACCTTACTGTCTTCTTCACTTTTTGCCGTTAGCATAATGACTGGTATTTCAGAGAGCAGCTCATCGTTTTTGAGCATACGACAAAAATCCACACCGCTCTTGTCACCCGGCAACATCCAGTCTAACAGTATCAGTGACGGCCTATGATCGACCACTTGCTGATGCGCCTCTGACACGTCAGCCGCTTGCAAGCTATCAAACCCAGCCATCTCTAGCGTCATGACAACCATTTCACGAATCGCAGGCTCATCTTCCACAATCAAAATTTGCTCATTATACATAGGACATTCTCGGTGTTAGAGGACAAAATCTAGCATGTAAAAAGGCGATATATACTCACCAGTCTCTACCTATTAAACGGATTAATTATGACAGCTTGATGACACTCTAAAATCAGATTTCTAGTAAAAAATTAAGCGGCCCATCATTAACGCTCGACACTTGCATATCCGCACCAAACTGACCAGTTGCCACATTTGGATACTTAGTTTTGGCATAATCGACCAGTTGTTCAAATAGCGCTTGCGCCGCAGCAGGTGCCATCGCTCCACCAAAGTCTGGTCGGCGCCCTTTGTCTGTTTTTGCCATCAAGGTAAATTGTGAGACTAATAATAGCCCACCAGCAACCTGCTGAACGTTTTTATCCAGTTTACCAAATTTGGCCGGATCATCGTCATTTTCAAAAATACGATAGGTAAGAATTTTATCAATCATGCGCTTTGCGCTTTGCAGACTATCATCAGGTCCCAAACCGATATAGGCCAATATGCCTTGCTCTATACGACCGACACACTGTTGATCGACGACCACACTAGCCTGCTTCACCCGTTGTATGAGTGCTTTCATTTACTAATTCCTTAACAGATTATGGCCATACAATAATATACTGTCCATGATAAAATACCGTCATTAACTTGACTATTATTTCTTATATTACACCTTATTTTGGTAGCCTTATTATGAATGTATTTACCACCTTACAACAGCTTGTGCCGCAGCAAAAGCTCAGTAAAGTCGCTGGACGTTTGGCCGCCAGTCGCCACCCTTATGTCAAACGCACCTTTATCCGTAGCTTTGCCAAAGCTTATAATATCAGCTTAGACGAGTACGAACGCCAAAGCCTTAACGCTTATGAAAGTTTTAATGACTTTTTTACCCGCGAGTTAAAAGAAGATGCTCGTACTATCGACGCCACGGCAAACGGTATCGTGAGCCCTGCGGACGGTATTATCTCTCAGCTAGGACAAATCGAAGACTATAAACTACTACAGGCAAAAGGTCGTCACTATGATGTCGGCCAACTACTTGCTGATAGTGAAGATGGCAGTTATTTCGCTGATGGTAGTTTTGCAACTATCTACTTAGCACCTAGCAATTATCACCGTGTGCATATGCCGTTTACTGGCACATTGACCAAGACTCGCTATGTACCTGGTACACTGTTTTCGGTCAACAATACTACGGCAGCTAACGTGCCAGACTTGTTTGCGCGTAATGAACGTCTGGTCTGTATGTTTGATACCAAGTATGGCAAAGCAGCTGTTGTGATGGTTGGTGCTATGATTGTCGCTGGTATCGAAACCGTCGCGACAGGCAAGATTGCTCGTACTGACGACATATTCGAGTCTGATCATGACATGCAGTTTGCAGCAGGCGAAGAGCTCGGACGCTTCTATCTAGGCTCAACGGCTATCGTAGTATTACCAAAAGCAGCAAAGGCTGACTGGCTAGATGGTATGCAAGCCAATAGCGTCGTGCAAATGGGTCAATTGCTAGGAATGGCAAACGCTTAATAACATGCTTGTATAAAAGCACTTAAAGTATCAGCCCAGTTAAGCGTAAATTATCATGCTTAATTGGGCTTTTTTATGCCTGCTACTTATGCAGATTTACGCATCAATCAGCCAGCCTTGCTGAGTTGCATACTCAATATTATGTGAGAGCCAATCATGAATAGGAGGAAAGCTGTCTTTGATAAATGCATGCGCACCTGCCACTTGCGAGCGCGTAACGCCAAGCTCAATCCACGTTTTACCGTTGGTATTTAGATTGAGCAAAAACGGCAATAAGCGGTCGACCACTCTGAGTAACTGACTTTCTTTGCTACTTCCTGTTTCCTGCGCTTCCCAAACCTTACTCAAATCACTAATGCCATTGCCTCGCTCACGTTGCAATCTGGCAATGCCTGCACGCTCTTCGACGTGTGCATCAGTACGGGTATCGGCATACAAAAAAGTATCGCCCGCATCAATCTCACCCAAATCATGAACCAATGCCATCTTCAGCAATTTTTCATGATTGACGTCTAGCGCAAATAATTCAGCAATCGACCAACAGGCCATCGCTAAATGCCAAGAGTGTTCGGCAGAGTTTTCTTTACGAGAGGTCTGTGTCACATAGCTACGGCGATTCACGCGTTTGAGCGCATCTAACTCCAATAAGAAATGAGTGACATCATCGATATCGATATGTGAAGTAGATTCGGAATGAGTGACTGATATAGAGCTGGCTTGCGACATTGATTTTCTCTGGCTTTCTCTAGTTATTGGTTTAATGCTTATAAGTTCTGGCAATTTTAAGTTTCATTGCTCAAGATATTATAGTTAGTTTGATATCAAACAATGGTTAAAAGACTATTACCGTTATCAAAAAAATAGCGCTTATTTTACCAAGCGCTATCTATTATAAATCAGAAGATAAATGGTTAAATTGAAACTCTATTTATCCAAGTTCTTAAGCAACTAAAGCTTAAACCACCTACTTAATCAAATTAATAATGGTTTTGAACGCAGGATCTTCACTGCTACGGCACAGCTCAAATAAGATTGATTCGACAGTACTAATCACCCCACCTGCACGGCGAATACGACGAATTGCTTGCTTTTTGTCATAAGGAAAACGAGAACCCACCGCGTCACCAATAATGACAGGCTGCATACCATTATCCAATAAATCCAGTGCCGTCTGCATAATACAAACATGAGCTTCAGCACCAAAAAGCAACACGGTACTACGATTCTGTTGGGCTAGATGGTGCCATGAATCGTTGTTATCACAGGCACTAAACGTGACCTTTTCAAAGCTCTTGGCATTGTCTCCTTCGAGTATGTTGCGTAGCTCTGGCAAGGTATCGCCCAAGCCTTTTTTATATTGTTCATTGAGCATGATTGGAATATTGAGCGCTTGCAGCCCTTTAATCAAGGTAACGGTTTTTTTGACAATGTTTTCGTGATCATAGATATGCGGCGTTAAGCGCTCTTGCACATCAACAATCATTGCTTGGGTATTCTCACGAGCGATTCGATAGGTGCGATCATTAATCATAGTAGACATAGTACACTCCTTGTACGGCTGACAGTTGCAACTAAAAACTATTTTAGAATTATCATAAACAGTGCCATGGTTCATCTTTCTCTTATTTAGTCATAGTTTCATGAATGCGTCAATGGAGATAATTTTTAATCGCCGTAATACTGTGTTTTTCGACTCTGTGATCTATTAGCTTACCAACTATTAATTTGACCCATAAAAAAACCTCTAGCCGTTATGACTAGAGGTTTTTCGTTAGCGAGTAGCTACTTATTAAGTGTTCAAATAATCTTGTTTATATCAATAAGATTAAACACGCTCAATAATAGTAGCGATACCTTGGCCAAGACCAATACACATTGTCGCTAGACCGATTTCAGTATCTGACTGCTCCATCGCGTTTAGCAATGTCACTGTGATACGAGCACCTGAACATCCTAGTGGATGACCTAGAGCAATGGCACCACCGTTGATGTTAACGATATCTTGCTTATCAGATAAATTTAGACCTTTTAATACTGATAGACCTTGAGCAGCAAATGCTTCGTTTAGCTCGATGGTTTGCATGTCATCGATACTCATGCCAGCACGCTTCAATGCTTTTTGGGTCGCAGGTACAGGACCATAACCCATGATAGCAGCATCACAACCAGCCACAGCCATACTACGGATACGGGCACGTGGCTTTAGACCTAGATCTTTGGCTTTTTGTGCGCTCATTACTAGCATCGCTGACGCACCGTCAGATAATGCAGATGAGGTTGCTGCTGTTACTGTACCGCCTTTTGGATCAAACGCTGGACGTAGCTTTTGCATTTGCTCCATCGTTGCATCTGGACGAATTACTTCATCAACCGTACATAGTTGCAGACGACCAGCAGCATCATGACCTTCGATACCGATGATTTCATTGTCAAAACGACCTTCAGTAGTTGCAGCCCATGCACGGCGATGTGACTCAAGACCAAACGCATCTTGCTCTTCGCGCGTGATGTTGTTCATACGACCTAGCATTTCAGCAGTCAAGCCCATCATGTTTGATGCTTTTGCATAATGCTTAGAAGCAGCAGGGTTCAAATCAACACCGTGCATCATGCCGACGTGACCCATGTGCTCAACACCGCCGATGATGAATACATCACCTTGGTTGGTCATGATTTGTGCAGCAGCAGTATGTAGCGCCTGCATAGAAGAACCACATAGACGGTTAACCGTTTGGCCACCAGCAGTCTTTGGGATACCAGCTAGCAAACCGATGTTACGACCAATGTTCAAGCCTTGCTCTAGCGTCTGGTTGACACAACCCCAGATAATGTCTTCGATATCATTGGTATCAAAGTCATTACGTTCTACTAGCGCACGTACTAGTTCCGCTGACATGCTATCAGCACGTACATGACGGAACATACCGTTTTTGGTTTTGCCCATTGCCGAGCGTACGCCATCTACGATGACCACATCTTTTGGACTTAAAGTTGTCATACCATATTCCTTTTCAATTTTTATTGTCAGTGTAGTCAACCCAATTTACGACTATTACCTTGTTAACCCCGCTCAAAGTACAATAGGTACATTTGCGCTTGATTTACTCGTACTAGCATTAAACTGAACCAACTATAATCGTACGTTCGCTATTGGAGACGATTCATGTCTCAATTGCTTTCATGCAAAATAGCAAACGTACTGCACTTCATCCTAGTAATGACTGACTATTACGCTGTTGCGTAAAAAGTCTCGCCTGCGGCTGCCATGTCGCGAATCTTTTGTGGCGCTTCATAAGCTTTGCCAAGATGTGCGTATTTTTCACACAGTGCCAAATAGTTATCAAGACCCATTTGATCAATATAACGGCAAGGACCACCACGGAATGGAGGGAAACCAACGCCCATAATCATAGCCATATCAGCTTCAGATGGCGTACTCACGATGTTATCTTCTAAGCAGCGTACTGTTTCATTACAGAAGGCTAACATAGTGCGGTCGATGATCGCTTGATCATCAAACTCTTGTTTTTCACTGTCTGTTGTGGTTTTTAGCAGCTCATAAGTGGCTTCATCAGCAACTTTCTTTGGCTTACCGCGCTTGTCCATTTCATACTTATAGAAACCAACACCGTTTTTCTGACCTAGACGCTCGTTCTCATATAGATACTGAATCGCACCTTTATAATCAGGCTTCATACGATCAGGGAAACCGTCAGCCATCACTGCTGCGCCATGTACACCTGTATCTAGACCGACTACGTCGATTAGGTATGCAGGGCCCATTGGCCAACCGAATTTCTCCATAACTTTATCGACATGAGCAAAGTCAGCACCTTGCTTCAGTAGCAAGTCAAACGCGCCAAAGTATGGGAACAATACACGGTTTACCAAGAAACCTGGGCAGTCGTTAACTACTACTGGCACTTTACCCATTTTAGAAGCAAGTGCAACGGTAGTCGCGATGGCTTCTTCAGATGATTTCTCACCGCGGATAACTTCGACGAGTGGCATACGATGTACTGGGTTAAAGAAATGCATACCAACGAAGTTTTCTGGACGCTCAAGCGCTTCTGCTAGGAACGTAATAGAGATGGTCGAGGTGTTTGATGCTAGGATACAGTCGTCTTTTACTAGACCTTCTACTTCTTTTAGTACCGCACGCTTCACGTTTGGATTTTCTACGACCGCTTCGATAACGATATCAGTCTCAGCAAAATCACCGTAGTTCAAAGTAGGACGGATACGGCTTAACGTTTCACCCATTTTTGCTGGGGTCATCTTGCCGCGTTCTACCATTTTGCCAAGCAGTTTGCTTGCTTCGCCCATACCAAGGTCTAATTGCTCAGACTTGATATCTTTCATGATGATTGGCAAGCCTTTGCTGGCTGCTTGATAAGCGATACCGCCACCCATGATACCAGCGCCTAGTACAGCGGCTTCGCTGATGTCATGTGCTTGTTTGCTATGCTGTTTTGCTAACTTTTTAACTAATTGATCGTTTAAGAACAAACCAACTAAGCTTTCTGCTTGTGGGGTTTTAGCCGCTTTAGCAAAACCAGCCGCTTCTACTTCGATTGCTTTGTCACGTGGTAGGTTAACGTGTTTTTCAATAGCTTCGATTGCTAGCGCTGGTGCTGGGTATTGCTTAGGATTGGCTTTAGCAAAAATAGCACCTTTGGCACTGTTGAATGCCATCGCTTGCTCAAGCTGGTTTAGCTTAACTGGCGCCAGTTTTTCTTCACGTTTTGCTTTCCAATCAAGCTCACCTGAGATACATTTTTTGACTAGATCAATCGCTGCATCTTGCAAGTCATCAGCAGGTACAGTCGCATCAACCAAGCCTAGCTTCAATGCTGCTAATGCTTTCTTTGGGCTACCAGTCGCGATCAGCTCAAGTGCGTTATCGATACCAATAATACGAGTACTACGAACTGTACCGCCGAAACCTGGGAAGATACCTAGCTGAGTTTCTGGCAAACCGATGATGGCTTTGTCACTCATGACACGGTATTCACAAACCAAAGTCATTTCACAACCGCCGCCCATTGCCGCGCCATTGATAGCCGCAACTTTAGGGAATGGTAGGTCTTCAAAACGATTGAACGCGTCATTAACATGAACGACCCAATCTTTGATCTCGCTTTCTGATTTTTTGAAAGAACCGACGAATTCTGTGATATCAGCACCAGCGATAAACACGCCTTTGGCTGAAGTAACGATAAGACCTTTTACGTTGTCGGCTTTTTCTAACGCACTAACTGCTTCACCAAACTGCTTGTTGGTTTCGGCATCAAATTTGTTCACGCTCTCATTTTCGGCGTTGTACTGCATGTTGGCGATGCCATCCTCTAGCATTGTCACCGTGATGCGATTTCCTTGGTATACCATTTGAAACTCCTTTCTATATAACGAAAGCTACGTTTTGAATTAAAATAAATAGCCAGTTACTGTTAGTAAAATGGGTAATAGCACTGTGCGCTTGTCATGTTATAAAGACAAACATATAACCAGCTCACAAGTGAAGATGTCTTTATTATCCAGCGCTCATCATGATGCACGTATTTTGCGTCTCTTGCATGACATCATATGACGCTTCATTTATATACTGCTGTTGCAGGTACTGATGTTCAAAATATTGACTGAGACTTGGTCTAACACTCGGTATCGACGATTGAACATCCTGAGAAAAAACCCAGTAGGGTCACCATCAGACCATTTTCACGTCAATTAGTGTAGGGGATTATGCCCCTAACTGTCACAAGCTAATACCATACTCGCAAGTCACTCTTAAATCACTTGCAGGCATTTACCTTACGCTAAAAGTGTTTTAGTGAATAAATGTATACTGAATTGTTAATTTAGATTTATTTCGTGTTGTTGGCTCAATGCACGACATCTTTAGAATGATAGTCCGGTAGCGCTACTTAATAAGTGCCAATTGATCGATGCTACTTGGTCAGTGCTAGTATTTAGTACCATTTTTCTACGGTAATAAGATGAACGTGCCAGCCTAGCTTGCTCTTTTATCAGAACATATTCAACCAGAGAGTGACATCATCCATCGGTAACGAAATCTTGTCGTTATATTGCAGCTAAGATTGCACTGTTTTTAAATAAACTTCGGTAGAAAAACGCAAAAAACAATCAATTGATACCGTGTGTCACATAAGCGATAAGACCTATCATGCTACACTAATAGCGTTTTTATCTTATCCCTAATAAGTTTTACTGTATCCCTGATAAATGGTTGGATTATGACTGTTTCCCTTACTTCTAGCACTACCTCTACTGGCGTTATCCCTTCTAACCTTGTCTCTTTCCAAAGCACTGAGCAGTTTCATGGTGCTGTACGCGAGCAATTGGCACAAGATATCGAGGTGTTGTTTGCTTATGCCAAGCTCCCTAGCCCGCTAGTAGATGCTTGCCGCTATGTCATGACAGGTCAAGGCAAACTGGTACGCCCCCTGATGGTTGCCAGCGCTTTTGCCAGTATTAATAGCAGTAATAATGCACTTACAGACGAGCCTAATGATGACATTGATGATATCGATACTCTCGATGCTGATCTGGATTCGCTGCTAGAAAACGACTCAGACTACGATATGTCGCGCCGTGCTGCATTAGCAGTAGAGCTACTGCATACCTATTCGTTGGTACATGATGATTTGCCCTGTATGGATGACGACGAGCTGCGCCGTGGGCAGCCGACTGCTCATATTGCCTTTGATGAAGCAACGGCTCTGCTGACAGGAGATGTATTGCAAACGCTAGCATTTGAAGTATTAACCGCGGAGATGCCAACCTTTGCGCCATTCGATGCAAATATCGCAAGTCAGCTTATGGCAATATTTGCGCCACGCGCCAGACGCATGGTGTCAGGTCAAATGTTAGACCTCAATGCCGAAGCCAGTACCAATATCGCGCAGGATGATTTGGAAGCCATTCACCGTGACAAGACAGGGGCGTTGATAGAAGCGGCGCTGCTCATGGGCGGCGTCTGTGCTGGTGCAACGGCTCCACAGCGCATGGCATTGCAAGAGTGCGCGCAATATATCGGTCTGGCGTTTCAAGTCCAAGATGATGTACTAGACGTCACAATGACGACAGATACGCTTGGTAAGCCTGCGGGTAGTGATGAAAAACTAGACAAATCTACCTATGTAAAACTAATGGGTGTCGATGACGCGACCAGCTATGCGCAATCGCTATTTAATGACGGGCGTGCAGCCATTTCTCATGAACTACATAGTCGTGAGCTTAGCGACAATGAAGATAATATTGGCACAGACAATGATGCACTACTAGCACTGATTGAATGGCTCTGGTCGCGTAAAAAGTAGCTTGTCAAATAGCAGCCGAAAGCAGATATCGTAGTAAATTTCATTACCCAAAACGGCAGTGAGTGGTCAACATGGACAGTTCCCCTACCCCGCGCATTTATCTTGGCACTGGTGGCTATAGCGATACCGATTTGCTCGGTACGCTGTATTCCACCGGCACCAAAAAAACTGATTTCTTACGTGAGTACGCCAAGCAATATGGTGCAGTCGAAATCAACAGCACCTTTTATGCGCCCATCGGGCAAAAAGCCTTTGCTGGGATGGTCGATAAAGCTTATGTACAGGCTGACAGCGAGTTGAAATTCGCCGTTAAGCTGCATCAAGACTTTACTCATGCGCGTAAAGGAACAAGCGATCATGCACAGGCATTTCTAAACGCCTTATCCCCACTTATCGAAGCAAATGCTTTAGCGCCATTATTACTCCAGTTCCCGCATGGCTTTGATCGTACTCGTGAGCATCGCCTCTATTTGGCCAACCTCGTTAGCTGGTTTAAAGACTATCCGCTCGCTATCGAGTTTCGTCATAACGGCTGGCATACCCCGCAAGTGGTCGATAGCTTTCGTCAGCAAGGACTAATTTGGTGTAGCGTCGATTACCCAAAGGTCAGCGGACTGCCGCCGTCACGATTGATATTTACCGAACGCACTGGCTATCTGCGCATGCACGGTAATAACCTAAACTGGTGGGATGCGATGAGCGCAGCAGACCGTCATGATTATCGCTATAGCGAAGCTGAGATGCTGGACTGGGCACAAGCGATTGCCAATCAGCGTCAGCACTTTGATACGCTCTATATCTTCTTTCAAAATACCGTCAATGCACATGCTTATTATAATATTGCGATGCTGCGAGAAGCGTTGAGTCAGTTTGGGTTTGAGGTTTTGTGAATGTACGGTGAATATATAGGAGTAACATTCTTGATAGAGCCTGAAAACACCTAAAGAGAATGTGAATATTTACTGCTCTTGTTTAACGTTGCATAAAAAAATCAAAAACTTTTATCTACTTTTACAAAGGCTATGCTGTTACTACGCTCATAAAGTGACAAATTACTATCAATTTTCTGGTACTCATAGTTTAATTTTGGTGTGAACCCTTTCCAACTAAGTTTTCTATGTCCTAGGGTTGTACTAAATTGGTATTCATCATCTTTACGTTTTTCACCATAGAAGAAATTATCTGCTTTAAAATCTCGCTGAGCGTAACGGAAACTACTTCTCAAACTAATTTTATCTCCAGAAAATACCATTCCGCCGCGAATGCCTTGACGATCTGATGATTCAGCCTGATCCGCTAAGTCATCACGCATAAAATCAGCACCGCCATAAACCAGCCATTTAGGCTTTGGTTGGTAAAGTAAAATCCACGCAGTACTGTTGGCATGACCATCGTAGTAATTGGCGAAGTCATCGTCTTCATAACGTTTTTGTAAATGTGAGACACTCCCAGAAACTTGCCATTGATCTGATACTTGTCGGTTGTATTCTAACGTCGCTGCATAGTTCTGATTATATCGACTTCCACCTAGCAAGTTCTGCTCAACCATCGTTATGACACCCCATGATTGCTTGATGTTTTTATAACGGTATCCTAAATTTGCTTGCAGTGTTAATTCACTATAGTCACTATTATCCCAATAATTTACGCCCCCTAAGTCTGCACTCTTATAAATATAATGATTGCCTTTGAGGTTTTTTTCTTGGGTAGCACCGACGTTATAACGTATGCCGTGTGCGTCTTGTGGTAATGAATCATCACTACGAATAAACGTAGCTTCACCAATTACCAATTCTTTTAAATCAGACGCCTGATTGACGTTATCAGTGGATTCATAGCTAAAGTTTAGCGTAGGCTGCCACTCTTGAGACTTTTTGATAGTGCCTAAAAGCTGGCTAATCAAAGCTTGTAACGCTGGTGCAAGATAGGGCTCAGCTATTTCAAGTTGCACTTTTGCTTCGGCATAACGCTTGTCTTCATACAACATCATTGCCAAATCAAATCTTGGATAATGTAGATTTGGTTGACGTTCTAAGAGTTGCTGATATAACGCAATAGCTTCTTTTTGGCGACCCTGATGTCGATATAGTGCTCCTAGTCCATAATCATATAAAATTGGATCAAAATTCGCAGTCGTACGATATTGAGCCAATAGTTCTTCTAGCATTTGCCAGTCTTTACTGACAATGGCGAAACTGATGCTTTCTTCTAGACCACTACCTTCTGCTAGTGGGGCAACACTTGGCGTATTAAGGCTAGGCTGGTTGAGTAATAATTCTGGTTGTATTTGTGGCGTTTTTTCAAAAAATACGGTTTGAGTAGGGGGTATTTCTTGAGCGATGGCTGGGGCAGATAATGCGATACAGCAGGCTATGTAGAGCTTTTTTTTCATTAACTTTTACCAATATGACGAAAAAACCGTTTGAAATATAGAATAAATACTTCAAACGGTTTAATTTATAGAGTTATTTAAGGATAAGTTTTCTATTATTTAGAAATTTCATCACGAGTTGCACCTAATCCGATTTCAGTCTTACCATTAACATTTTTCCAGTAACTACCTTGATTCATTTCTAAAGAACCGGCAATTTCTTGGGCTTCTGTGCCATAAAAACCAAGGTTATATTTACCTAATGTGCCATTTAGAGCTTTTGCTGAGCTACTAATGCCTATGACATTGTTACCCTTTAAATTGATTTTAGCAATTTTGCCTTCATCTAGTGAAATTTTACCACCATACTCTGGTGCTTTTAGCAAAGAGCCTGACCCAGTCCGTTTTGCAAAATCAACGTTATAAGTAAGATCGAATCTGTCATTTGTATAGACGCCTAAACCTGTATAAGTTGCTTTGCCTACGCTAGGAAGAGATGCTGCTTGCGTAGAAAAACCTGCCACATCTACATTATAGGTAGATCCATTTGTAAGCTGGTTTACATCATCTTTAATATCTGTAGTAAGCCAAGTGCCAACCACCATCGAGTAGGGCTGTTGATAAATATAGTTCCATCCTTCCCGCAGACTATATTGGTCTTTATCATTTAGACTATCTTCATTGATTTTTCTAGTCCCACCATAGTATTGAGCAAGATCATTGCCAAATGCTGCTATTTTAACTTCTGTAGCTTGTGTTAGAGCGGCATTTTGCAGCGCTTCTTTTAACTCAGATTTTGGAGCATCTAGTTGCGCCGTAGCGACAAGTTGAGCGTGAGTATCAGTTAACCCAATGGCTGTTCCCGTTGCTACAATTTTGGCGAGATCGTCTGCTTGGGTTTTCACGGCAGCTTTTAATGCTTCATCTGCAGTTGCTTTATTAACGTTAGTCTCAGCATATGCTTGTGCACGTTTTTCGGTTAAACCTGCTTCAATAGCTTGACGTTTTAATAGGGCTTTCGCATCTTTCTGACCACCGAAGCCTACTACATAATTACTTCCTGCCTTAACATCAGTAAAACTTTCTGCTGTAACGGAATTTACTGTGGCGGTACCAGCCACTTCTTCAGCTTTTGGACCAAACAATCCTAAAGTGTAATTACCTTTACTTTCTGAAAGTTCAGCTGCATTTTCATCCGTAATTCCAGACCAAACACCTGATACACCAACTGCAGCCTTACCACCGACATTAACTTTCTTTAGACTAGCCTCTTTTAGCTTGATATCACCAAACTCACCTTCCCAACCTGTAATTTCACCTGATCCGTTACGTTTATCGAAATCAACGAGGTAGCTAAAGTCAGCATTATTATCAATTGAAGAAAAAGCTTGCCCTGTATACATAGCCTTACCAACACTTGGGACATTTTGTTCTAGGGTAGCTAAGCCTGCTACTTTTTCTAAACCAAAATTACTAGAGGTTTGCGTACCGTTGTAGTTATCAGTGGTAGTAGTCATTGTGCCGCTACCTATAACAACAGAATAAGGTTGATCGTAAGTTTTTTTGAGTGACGATTCGGTTGTAGTCTGAGTGGTATATCTAGAGCCAGAAGGAGTTTGTATATACTGACTGCTTGAACTTTGTGAAGTAACTTGATTATCAGTAGTCAAGCCCTTTGCATAGACGCCACCTTTATCTGCTAAAACTGCTTTAGATACTTCAGCGTTCAATGCTTTAGCGATACTTGTCTCGGCAGTGTTGACATTATTATCTGAAAATTGCTTAGCACGTTCGGTGTTCAAACCAGCAACTTGAGCTTTTACTACAAGCTCTGATTTTTTAGTCGCAATACGTGTATTTTCTGCCACGATACTGTTTAGTGCTTCCTGTGCTGCTTTAGCTTGAGCTTCTTTGTTTGCTTCAGCATAAGCTGCTGCTTGTTCGGCACTCAATCCTGCATCTTTAGCTTTTTTATTTAATGCTAGACGATTGGCTTCGATCTTTTGTAAGCGTTCTTTTTCAGCAGCAGCTTTTTCAGCAGCAGCTTTCTCAGCAGCAGCTTTCTCAGCAGCAGCTTTCTCAGCAGCAGCTTTTTCAGCGGCAGCTTTTTCAGCAGCGGCTTTCTCAGCAGCGGCTTTTTCAGCAGCGGCTTTCTCAGCGGCAGCTTTTTCAGCAGCGGCTTTCTCAGCGGCAGCTTTTTCAGCAGCGGCTTTCTCAGCAGCGGCTTTTGCAGCAGCGGCTTTCTCAGCAGCGGCTTTCTCAGCAGCGGCTTTCTCAGCAGCGGCTTTTGCA